>MNYJ01000149.1 GCA_001874005.1 Desulfobacteraceae bacterium CG2_30_51_40 | reverse complement strand
TTCCACCGCGCAGCCAGCATGAAACCATGCCCAATAGGTGCTGAATCGGCATGCTGCAAGCACTGCTCCATGGGGCCATGCCGCCTTGTAGCCAAGGATCCATACGGAAAAGTGGGAGTCTGCGGGGCAACCATTGATACCATCCAGGCCAGGAACTTCGCGAGGATGGTTGCAAGCGGCGCGGCGGCCCATACCGATCACGGCATGAGCATGCTCGACCTTTTCCGCGAGGTTGTAGGCGGCCACATCAAAGATTATCAGATCAAAGATACGGTTAAGCTGGAAGAGGTCGCAAAAGAGCTGGGTATTGAAACCGAAGGCAGAAGCGTTGAAGACATAGCAACCGATCTATATACCGAGCTTGAAAGAACCTATGTGCAGGTGGAAGGCGAGATTCCATTTGCCAAAAGGGTTCCGCCAAAGACCCTTGAGACCTGGAGAAAGAACGGCGTGGTTCCGCGTGGCGCCATGCGCGAGATCATGGAACTGATGCACCGCACCCACATGGGCGTTGATCAGGATTATGAAAATCTGACAAAACAGTGCTCACGGACAGCCCTCTCAGATGGTTGGGGCGGATCAATGGTGGCAACCGAGATATCCGATATACTCTTCGGAACACCCACCCCGGTAAGGGCAGAGGTCAACATGGGCTGTCTCAAGGAAGACCATGTCAATGTGATAATTCACGGCCATGAGCCGAATCTCTTTGAGTCCATGATCTCATCTGTTAATGACCCCGGGCTCATCCAGGCAGCCAAGGACGCAGGCGCCAAGGGAATCAACTTGCTCGGCATGTGCTGCTCAGGAGCCGAAGTATTGTCACGTCACGGAATTCCCCATGCGGGCAACTTCATGTCAAGTGAGGCGATTTTGATCACAGGCGCAGTGGATGCCATGGGCGTTGACGTGCAGTGCATCAAGCAGGGTCTGGGTAAGGTAGCTGAATGTTACGGAACGAAGCTTTTCACAACAAACCCCAGATGCCATATAGAGGGAGTGGAACATATAGAATTCGATGATCATACCCCGCGCGAATGCACTGACAGCATTGTGGAAAACGCCATAGTAAGGTTTAAGAACCGCAAACTGCCCATAGAGATTCCAAAGATAAAGAATCTCGGTATTCACGGTTTTTCTCATGAATATATCAACTACATGCTGGGCGGCACCTTCAGGGCATCATACACGCCTCTTAACGACAACATCATAAATGGAAGAATCCGCGGTGTCGCGGGAGTCGTAGGCTGCACAAACCCCAGGGTCAAACAGGACTATGTCCATGTGGAACTGGTCAAGGAGCTTATCAGAAACGATGTGCTGGTCGTCCAGACCGGCTGTTCTCAGATCGCCCTTGCCAAAGCGGGCCTTTATACGCCTGAGGCCGCCCACCTGGCAGGAGCCGGCCTCAAAGAGGTCTGTGAGACCGTTGGCATGCCTCCGGTTCTGGGTGTGGGATCCTGTGTTGACAACAGCCGCATCCTGATTGCCTGCGCGGAGATGGTTAAAACAGGCGGCCTCGGAGAAAGCATCGCCGACCTGCCGGTCGCAGGGGCGGCACCTGAGTGGATGAGTGAGAAGGCCATATCCATCGGCCATTATTTTGTGGCATCCGGCGTCTATACGATCTTTGGCGTGACCTTCCCCATAGTTCAAGGGACCAAATTCCACAAACATCTCTTTGAGGGGCTGGAGGGACTCGGGTTCGGCACATGGGATTTCGCCTTAGATCCTCATGAAATGGCCCAGAAGATGATAGCCCATATAGACAAGAAGCGTAAGGCCCTTGGCATTGGCAAATCCAGGGAGCGCGTGCTCATGGATATGGCAGCAAGGCAGAAACTGGAAGCTGCATAATTCATCAAACTGTAATCAACTTGAAAAGCCGATTTCCAGCCGGAAATCGGCTTTTCTTTTCTTCCCTGATCTGATAGCCTCCCAAACAATGATAACCGCATCTTCCTACCACACCAAGACATGCTACGAGCGCCACCACATGGGCGGTCACGCGCTCGACTGGGAAAACCAGCCTGACACATTCAAGCATTACAAAGGCATAAAGCATATTCAGCTTCCGGATGTGAGGGATTTTAGCCCGTTTAAAACTTCTTTTTTCTCTCTTCCTCAGAAAACGATCGTTTCATCAAGCGCAAGGATAAATTTCAGCATAGATGAGGTCGCGCGCATCCTCATTCTGACTCAGGCTATTACGGCAAGGAGCAGAGGTGGAGGCACGGATTTTTGGTTCCGGAGCGCCGCCTCGGCAGGGGCCCTCTATCCGACGGAGATCTATCTCGCTTCAAGAAGCGTCGCAGGACTCGATGACGGAATATACCATTACTCTGCTTTCGATCATTGCCTCGCTCAGATAAGACAAGGAAGTTTTGTAAATCTAGAGGGCGAGGCGGATTTCGGGGTTGTTTTCTTCTTCACCGCCATTTTTTTCAGAAGCTCATGGAAATACAGAGACAGGGCCTATCGCTATAACCTCCTTGATACAGGGCATGTAATGGAAAACCATATCCTCGCGCTCAAGGCCATGAATATCCATTATAGAATCCACTACGATTTCGATGACCGTGAAGTGAATCTTCTCCTTGGAATTGAAGATGTAAGAGAGGTGGCTCTTGTTCTGGTTGATATTCCCGGCCTTGCAAGCCTGTCTCTGAAAACCCAAAAAAACGAGCTGGCTCCCCTTCCCTCTCAAATAGCCGAGGCAAGCAGGGTGGCCCGCGTGGAAAAGGACTATGATCTCTTAAGGCAGTTTAACGAATCCTGTATTGAAGTAAGGCCTCACTCGGCAGCGAAAATATCAGATAAGCTGGGCCTTCGGCTTGAGCCGGTCACCGGCATTATTGAAAACCCTGAAGATAAGGTGTTATTTGACTATCCTGAAGTCTTGTTTCAAAGGCGCTCAAAGAGAAATTTTATGGGCAGGGCCATTAGCCCTTCCGCCCTGGCAAAGATCTCAGCCGCCATGATGACTGAACCTTATCCCTATGTCGCCGCAGGAATGCTCCTGGGACCTTCTGAGGCCATACCGTCCGGACTCTATGTATTTGACCAGGAATCGCGGAGTATCTATCGCGCGGCTGAGGGCGGCTTTAATGATGCCATGGCCGACATATGCCTTCACCAGATGTGGATCGCTGCTGCCTCAATTCATTTTGTCTTTCTCTCAAACCTTGACATCATAGACGGCTCAGCTGGCCCCCGGGGCTACAGATATGCCATGATAGGCGCCGGCAGAATGGGACAGAGGCTCTATCTTGCAGCAACAGCCCTGGGGATTGGGTGCTGCGGCATAGGCGCTTTCTATGATCGGGAAGCGGCGGAACTTCTTGGGCTTGATGACAAAAGCCGAATGCTTTATCTTGTTGCCGTTGGAAGCATAAAAAATAGGTCTTAAGGAGCTTTCGGAATGGAATGGAAGCAGCTTTTTACCCTGACACCCTCGATGAATGTAGAGGAAGCAAAAAATTTTATATCAAACCATAATGAGGGAACATACAACCTTCTTGATGTAAGGCAGCCAGGGGAATATGAACAGAATCATATCCCGGGTGGTGTGCTCATACCGCTCCCGGAACTTCAGGATCGCGCAGGGGAACTTAACCTTCAGAAGCCGACCATCGTCTATTGTGCAGTCGGAGGACGGAGCCGTGTTGCCGCGCAAATCCTTGCCGGAAAAGGCTTTAAAGAGATTTATAACCTCTCAGGCGGGATAAAGGCATGGGACGGCTCAACTGCCTCAGGGCCTGCCGAGACCGGTCTGGGTTACTTTTCACCCGAAGATTCCCCGACTGACGTCATCAAGACCGCCTATGCTATGGAGGAAGGACTGAGGTATTTTTATGAAAAGATCTCCCAATCCCAGCATGGCGAGGCCGGTTCTCTTTTAAAGAAGCTTGCAGGAATGGAAGAAGGACACAAAAGAAAGCTGCGCGATTCATATCTCAGTATTACAGGCTTAAAGGACGCAGAAGAGCTTGAAAGATTTGCCTCTGAAGCTAAGATAATGGAGGGGGGCTTCAACATGGAAGACTCCCTGAAAGACGCCCTTCCCAAGACCTTCACAGATGTAATCACAAAGGCCATGATGTTAGAGGCCCAGGCACTTGACCTCTACCTGCGATGTTCAAGGACCCTGCTAGAGCCTGGATCAGTAAAAATCCTCAATACGCTTGCAGATGATGAGAAAACGCATCTCTCCCTTCTGGGGGACATGATGGAGAAGACCCTCTGATTACCTCCGGTCTAATGACACCTTACTTACGGTAAACCTCATTTTCCCAAAAAGGAAGGCTTTCCAAGAAGTCTATCTACTCTGTTGAGCTGCATCACTTATTGTTGTAGCGGTCTCCTAACTACTCGTCATTTTGTAATAAATTCGCTCCGTCTATTCTGCCCCCATAGCAGGCCGAAGAGTAACGATGAAATAGAATTTATCGCCAGTTTGGAAACATTTCATATAAACACTTATCCCTCTACCGTTCCAAAACTGATTTATGCAAGCCAACAAAAGAAGAATTTTACCTCAAGAAATTACTTGACTTGTGCAAGGTATTATTTTATCTTATTTGAAATAAAAGATTTCATATATGAAACAGATGAAAGATAACAAGAAAGCGCCTGCTCTTGACAGGGGCTTGAAGGTCCTTGAACTCCTGGCAGAGGAAGGCTCTGAAATGGGGCTTAGAGAAATAGCACAAAAGCTCGTCATCCCTGTCCCTTCTCTTTGGCGAATAATGGGAGTTCTAAGGGAAAACGGATATGTTCTTCTTGACGAAGACAGGAAAACCTACCGACTTGGCTTTAAGTTCCTCTACCTGGGAAACCTTGTTCTCAATCGCACGGGTTTTCGCTCTGAGGCCAGGGGATACCTCAAGAAACTGGTTGAGCTGACGGGCGAAACAGCGGAGTTTTCGGCCCGCGTGAAAGATCAGCTCATCCTGATCGAGCAGGTTGAAGGCCCTGACGCGGTTCGTCTCTTTTCCAGGGTGGGCAGCGCCTATCCCTATTTACACGCTACCGCTCCGGGCAAGGTTTATCTGGCTCACGTCGAAGGCGCGAAACTACAAAAAGTAATGGCGCGCATGGGACTCCCTCAAATAACCCCGCGCACGATCACAAGCCTTGACACCCTGGAGAAGGAGCTTGAATCGGTTAGGATCAAAGGCTACGCCTGTGACATTGAGGAGATGCGCACTGGAGTTTGCCGCATTGCGGCTCCTGTTTATGACAAAAAAGGAAAGGTCGCTATGTGTCTGGGAATAGCCGCGCCATCCTTCCGTATTTGTTCCGCAGACCGTGACAGGATAGGCAATATAGTCATGAACCTGGCACAGAAACTAACTTCTGAACTCAAGGAAAAAAATGGCGGAGGCTGGATTTCTTTTGAGACAAAGTAGAGAAGTCAGATACGGGAGGACCGGCCAAAAGTCTATCTCGTCACTGCCCCGTTATCAGTTCTTACTTTCCTCAACCCAATGGCGCCTTATCGGCCGCTTTGGAGGTTTATATGATTGAACGCATTGAGGAGCAAAGGATTATGCTTGCCAATCTCAAGCGTCTTGTGAAAGAAAAAATCGCGCCCGCCGCGGCTGAAACAGATAGAAGCGGCGAGTTCAACTGGGAAGTCGTATCCCATCTCTGGGATCTTGGAGCGCTTAAGATAATGCTCCCACCGGACCACGATGGATGGCCTGGCAATCCCTCGCACACTCTTTGCCTTTGCATAGAGGAGGTCTCCAAGGCCTGCGCGTCTTCCGCCCTGTTGCTTATCATTCAGGCAGTGGGAAGCTATCCGCTTATCTTTGCGGGCAATGAGGCGCAAAAAGGGAAATACTGCCCAATGATATCCGCGGAAAGAAAACTCATGGGATATCTGGTCACGGAGCCGGGCGCCGGTTCGGATGTTCAAGCGATCCAGTGCACGGCAAGGAGATCGGGGGAAAACTTCATCATCAACGGCCGAAAGGCATTTGCCACCAACGGGTCTGTAGCCGGGCTCTACTCGGTCCTCACAAAGACTGGGCAGAGGGAACTGTCTTTTTTTATTGTAGAAAGAGACTGGAAAGGGGTTTCCATCGGCAGGATTGAAGATAAGTGTGGATTCCGGGGAAGCAATACTGCGGAGGTCATCCTGGAAGACGTTCTCGTGCCGAGCGCCAACCTTGTAAGTGCGCAGGGCCACGGTTTTAAGATAGCAATGGGCGATTTCGACATGTCCCGGCCCGCAGTAGCAGCACTTTCGTTGGGTCTGGCCGAAGGGGCCCTTGATTATGCCATCGAGTATGCAAGAAATCGTCATACCTTTGGGAAACCGCTAATTCAGCACCAGGCAATCCAGTTCCTGCTGGCCGACGCCTCAACCTCTATCGAGGCTGGCAGGGGGCTTATGGAAAGGGCAGCGATTGCCTTTGATTCAGGTGAGAGAAACACAAAACTCGCGTCAATGGCCAAGCTTTTCTGCAGCGATACGGCCATGAAGGTGACCACGGACATGGTGCAGGTACTGGGCGGCTATGGCTATATCAAGGATTATCCAATAGAAAGGATGTTCAGGGATGCTAAATTGACTCAGATCTTTGAGGGAGCCAACCAGATCCAGAGGATGATAATCGGAAGAGAGATGAGCAAAGCATAAAGAAGCCTGCCAAGCCTCTCGAAATCCGAAGGGCTCGCGATCCCGGTTCGAACTCATTGCGAGTTAGTGTCCATTTGTAAATGAGATAGTTTCGTCGAGTTCAAGGCGGGCGATAATTTTAACCATAGGAATACATTGAGGTATTTCGAGGATTAAAATTTGAGCCCAACGCAGAAATCGGTTAAAATAACCATTTACGGATGGACACGAGTTAATCAATGTTCTCAGGAGAGGACACAATAAATGGATTTTTCTTTGACCAAAGAGCAGAAGGATATTAAGAAGGCGGCGGCGGAATTTGCCAGGGGCGAATTCAAAACCGATCTAGTTCTCGATTGTGAAGCGAATCACAGGTTTCCCAGGGAGATTTACAAGAAGGCCGGTGAACTTGGTTTTATAGGATTGGATTATCCGGAGGATTTCGGGGGCGGAGGTCTCGGAATCATGGAAAACGTGCTTGTAATCGAAGAGTTCTGCAAGGCCGATTCGGGTTTTGGAATGGCCCTCCACCTTGCCTTCCTGCCAGCCAAGATAGTCAAGATATTCGGAACTCCCGATCAGAAGCGTAAATTCCTTTCTCCTCTGATAAAGGGGGATTGGGTCTCGGCCGTCTCCTTTACCGAGCCGGACCACGGAAGCGATCTGACCAGAATGGAAACGACCCTGACAGAGTTGGAAGACGGATATGTCCTGAACGGCACAAAAGTCTTCACCACGAACGGAGGATATGCGGATTTTTTTATCGTCCTTGCACAGGAAGATGAGGCTGCTCGCCCTGGAAAAGGCATGACCACGATCCTTGTCGAAAGGGCGCCATCCTCCTGGCTGGGCGGAAGCCTGGAGATCAATGAGATAGGGGGCAAGATGGGGCTCAAGATGACCTCTAGCAGCGAATTGGTATTCAAGAATCTGAAACTGCCCAAGGAAAACATCCTGGGAGAACGCGGGCGTGGGCTTCAAAACGTCCTTGATTTTCTCGATGAAAGCAGGATTGAAATAGGAGCCCAGGCGTTGGGAAACTGCGAGGGGGCGTTTCTCAAGGCCCTTAACCACGCAAAGAAAAGGATTCAATTCAATAAGCCTATCATGGATTTCCAGGCAATCGGCCATAAGCTCGCCAGGATGTGGAGCAGGATACAATCCCTCAAGTGGTTGAACTACTACGGGGCCTGGATCTGCGATCACAAGTCCGATAAACTCTCAGGAACCGTGCCACTTTTTACATCGGTGATTAAGCACCATGTCCCTGAAACAGCCAAGGGAATCATAGACGACGCCATGACCGTCTTCGGAGGTTATGGATATTTTCTGGATCAGGAGGTCGAGAGAAGATACAGGGACAACCGGATTGTCGAGGTATATGAAGGAACCGTGGAGGTGCAGTTGAACAACATCACGCGCATCCTTAAAAAACTGAATCCGGGATTTCTGGAATCAGAGCTTTTGTGACATCGCTTCTGCGGGTCGTTCCGATTGATGGGTTTCATCCTCAGCCTTTTTTATGAATTCGAGTTGGCCTTATCGTTATTTTTATGAAAACAGATAGTCATAGCACCATAGGCCGCTATCGAATCCTTGTTCTTGCCTTAACCGGAATGATGACCTGGATTCCGGATCAAGTCGGCAATGACATGGGCCATTTTCATCTTTCGTTGTTCGCTGCCGGGATATGAACTTTAGTGTCCAGGATACTCCTTATCTTTACGGCAAGATCCTTGAGCAAAAGGGGCTTTTGAATGAAACTGACTCCTTCCTTCAAGACCCCGTGCCTGGCTATCACATTGGCGGTGTATCCTGAGGTGAAAAGGCACCTGATACCGGGTTTCAAAGAACATAGCCGCTCGGAGAGTTCCATGCCGTTCATCTCAGGCATGACCACATCCGTTATGAGAAGCGCTATATCCTTATCGCAACGCTTTACCGTCTCAAGGGCCTGGCCCGGTCCATTGGCGGTAAAAACATCGTAGCCGAGCCTCTTGAGCATGATCTCCCCCATCTCAAGGAGCATGGGTTCATCTTCAACCAGAAGCACGGTCTCGTCCCCTCCAATGATTTCTTCTTCCGCGTCTCCGATTTGCCCTTGAGTTGCATTGTACCCCTGGGCCGGCAGATAAATCTTGAAGGTTGTTCCCTTGCCTGGCTCGCTATAGACATTGATGTAGCCTTCATTCTGCTTTACTATCCCGTAAACCGTAGCTAGTCCCAGCCCTGTTCCCTTCCCTACCTCCTTTGTCGTAAAAAAGGGCTCAAATATTTTCTCAACAACATCCTTTGCCATGCCGCAGCCCGTGTCGCTCACGATAAGGCTTACATATCTCCCTGCGGCGGCGTAGGGCTTATCCTTGAAGTCCTCGTAGGTAAGCATAGCGTTTTCAGTCTCTATGGTAATCTTTCCCACATCGTCTATGGCATCTCTGGCGTTTACACAAAGGTTCGCCAGAATCTGATCCAGTTGAGCAGGGTCCATCTTGACCTGTCTGACATCAAGTCCCGGAAGAAAGGCAAGATCAATATCTTCCCCGATCATTCTCCTGAGCATCTTAAGCATTCCTGATATCGTATCGTTGAGGTCAAGAACTTTCGGTTCTGTGGTCTGTCTGCGGGCAAATCCAAGGAGCTGCTTAGTTAAATCCGCTGATCTTCTCGCAGCCTTCTGTATGTCAAGTAGATCGCTGTGGAGTTTACCCCCTGGCTCACTCCTTGAAAGGGCAAGCTCCGCCCTTCCGAGGATTACCCCAAGCATGTTATTAAAATCGTGAGCTATGCCTCCCGCTAGTCTTCCGACAGATTCCATCTTCTGGGCCTGTATGAGTTGGGCCTCAAGCCTCTTTCTTTCTTCATCCGCCTCTTTCATGGCTGTGATGTCACGGGTAACCGAAATGATATGAGGCACCTTGCCAAGGAATATTACTCTTGAGGAAATAAGACCAGTCCCTACAGTTCCGTCCCTTCTTCTGAAAACCGCCTCAAGATTCTCGCAGAAGCCTTTTCTGGTAAGCTCTTTTATCATCTTGTCTCTATCCTCGGGGTTGGCCCATATTTCAAGCTCAAAAGATGTCTTTCCGATTACCTCCTCCCTTCTGTATCCGGTAAGCTTTGAAAAGCCTTCGTTTATGTCCACCCACATGGCATCCTGCATCCGACCAAGGATTATGGCATCGGGACTGGAATAAAAAGTGAGCTTGAAGCGCTCTTCACTCTCCTTTAGGGCCCTCTCGGCCTGTTTCTGCTCGGTTATGTCGCGGATGCATTCAATGGCGCCTATGACTTCGCCTTTTCTGTCATATAGCGGGCAGGCGATGTTCAGATAACAGTTGCCACCGTAAAGATGGGTATAAGGAGGTGTCTCCGAGATGAGGGTTTCACCCTCCCGTCTCACATATTCATACTTGGATAAGATATCGAGATCGGAATTATTGACAAGATCAATAAGAACAGGTCTTTTCACGTTGTAGAAGGCAAGAGAGTATTCGAGGTCCCCTTTACCCAGCATATCTTCAGCCTTGATCCTGGTCAGGCGCTCCATGGCCCTGTTCCAGGCTATGACTACCCCCTGCCGGTCAATGACAAAAGTAGCGTCTGGGAGAAAGTCAATGATCTGCTGAAGAAGGACACGAGCTTGGGCATCTCCCCCTTCGCTCATGATCCTTACGCCTGTTTGGGAACTTTCAATTACTCTCGATTGATTTCCACATTTGAGTTCATCATCTTCTTCCATAACATCACTTCTCCAAAGAACTAAATAACATGTGCAAATCCCGGCTTATCCTAAAGAAAGCTCGATCGGATGAATTATCCCGTCTCTATCAGTGTCGGTTCAAGGTCACCGAAGGCCGAATCATACGGGCTTATCAGACCGTTGAAAAAGGCGTAACGAATATAACTCAAAAACAAAATGATTATAATCTCATGTCTCAAGGCAAATCAACCATTAAGGCCTCAGTCAGCGCTTCAATGTGTTCTCGCTTCCAGGTGGAGATTCTTCTTTGCATCTCAAATAGGTCATTGCCTACATAGAATTGACCTTATACCTTTGCACCCTCCGTCAACAAGATCAGTTGATTAGCATGTGAACTGGAATGAGTCTGAAGGGGCAAATGGGGTCCTTTCCATGGAGGGTGTTTCTTTAAAGCAGCCTTGTAAAGCCGTCAGAGCGTCTCTATATTGCCTCGAGCATGGCTGCTAGTTAGTGTCCATCCGGAAATGGCTATTTTCACCGATTTCGGCGTTGGGCTCAAATTTTAATCCTCGAAATACGTCAATGTATTCCGGTGGTTAAAATTATCGCCCGCCTTGAACTCGACGAAACTATCTCATTTCCGGATGGACACTAGTTATGGCTGGCGCTAGTTTATTTTTCTGAAATAGCTGAAAGATGATGCCAATTAGAAAACACAAAAAGCAAGTAAGGCCGGGAACCCTGGTTGGCTCTGATCTCCCAAAGTTTCATGCTGCCAGGGCCTGGGCGATTTTTGCGGTTGCGGCAAGCGGCTTTCTCCTTTCCATGTTTTTCAGGGTCTCAACCGCCGTCATAAGCCCATCTCTTGCGAGGGATCTGACTCTTACCAGTGATCAGTTAGGAGAACTATCAGCTGCGTTCTTTTACGCCTTTGCCCTGTTTCAGATACCAGCCGGCATTGCGCTTGACAGGATCGGCCCTCGTCGCACCATGGGCCTTCTTGGGCTAACCGGATCGGCCGGTGCAGCGGCATTTGCCATGGCTGAGGGTTTCTCCGGCGCCTTCACAGGCCGAATTCTTCTAGGCGTAGGCATGAGCTGCAACCTGATGGGAGCCCTGACCCTTTTTTCAGTCTGGTTTCCGATAAACCGCTTCGCTTTTCTAAGCGGAATTGTAGTAGCGATAGGCATGTTAGGGAGCATGCTCGGGGCAACTCCCCTCGCTGCAATTTCCCTGGCAATCGGCTGGCGGGCGGCATTTTTTGTATTTGCCGCCGTAAACACTTTACAGGCAGTCCTCCTTTTCCTGGTTGCGCGTGACAGGCCGGCGGGAATGCCCGCAGCCGCAAGAATGAAAAATCCTTTCAGGGGAATCAGCAAGGTGTTTCTCTCTTACAACTACTGGGCCATGAGCGCTGTGGGGTTCTTCAGATACGGTTTTTTCGCGGCAATACAGAGCCTGTGGGCAGGACCTTTTCTCATGCAGGGGCTTGGAATGGACGCAATATCGGCAGGTAATGTTCTCATTACTTTAAGCCTTGGATTCATTGCGGGACTGCCGGTCTCAGGGATTTTGAGCGACAGGATTCTTAAATCCCGCAAGAATGTGATCCTGCCATCCCTCCTGGCTCTTTTCCTGATAATAATTTCTTTTCTTGCCTGGGATAAAAATACCGCGATCTGGCTGATACACGCCACGTTCTTCCTGTTAGGATTTGCCGCTGCCCCCGGTCAGATAATATTCGCGCACATAAAGGAGCTGGTTCCCGAGGAGATGAGTTCCACCTCCATGACCGGTGTCAACCTGTTCACCATGCTCGGCGCCGGATTCCTTACCCAGGTCCTGGGTACGCTGGTAGAGGGCGATCCTTCATCCATAACAGATCCCTCAGGTTTTCGTTTCATCTGGTACGCGGGAGCTGCCTCTCTCCTGGCTGCTTCCGCTCTTTATGTCAAGGTACCCGACAGCAAAGCACTCAAGCGGAAATCAAGCTGAAACACGGCTTTTCATGCACAAGAAGTAAACCATATTTTAATCCAACTGCAACTTCAATGAGTTAAGGTTTAGGATATTTTGTCAGAAAAAGAGGCAAATAAATATTATTTCTTTTTCTTGCATTTCTTGTATTGATGGCGTAATATGCTCCTTTGAAAAATGCCGGTTCGATATTTTCGGGTGTTCGAGAGGCCCGCCTTTCCTTGAAAGATGGCATTCTTGGATGGCTCTTAAGTAACGTACCGCGGCAGATGTTAACGTTTAGCTGAGAGAGAGGAGCCTTAGGAAATGGCGGAAGGAAAAGTGAAATGGTTTAACGCGAGCAAGGGTTACGGTTTCATTCAGGCCGACAGCGGGAAGGACATCTTCGTGCATCATTCGGCGATTGAGGGAGAGGGATTCCGTACCCTCGAAGAGGGCCAGAGGGTCAGCTTCGAAGAGGAGATGGGAAAGAAAGGACCTGCGGCGGTAAAAGTAAAGAAGCTTTCATAGAAAAACACTCCAGACGGCCGCGGCTATGGCTCCGGCCGTCTCAAACACAATCGAAATTGTTTTTATACGAAAATCGGTGGTCATAGAAGCGTAGGCCTCTATCCAGCCCTTGGTACCTGGATTCCGGATTGAGTCCGGAATGACATGCAGCATTTTCATGTTTCGTTATGCCCCTTTCAAGGCATGGCGGTTAGAGTCTAAGTGGAATTAAAAAAGGGATGCCGGGGAATTCCAAGTCCCTTGCCTCCTTCTTAGTTTCCTGGTTAGCTTCCAAGCCTTAGAGCAAAGACCTCCAAACTATATTTTATCAATCTAATGTTGAGGCGGGCGCCTGCGGGTGTTTTGCCGAATGTCCGCCCTGTAGAATGACCTGTAAGTCTGCGGTGGCATTTTATTCCGATCTTCGGGGAGATCATATATGGAGACGCGAAAAGATCTTAGGAACCTTGCTATAGTTGCCCATGTTGATCACGGCAAGACCACCCTGGTGGATGCGATGCTCTGGCAGAGCGGAGTATTCAGAGATAACGAGCAGGTGGTCGAAAGAGTTATGGACAGCCTTGATCTTGAAAGGGAAAAGGGCATCACCATCATGGCCAAGAATACGGCCATCGTCTATCGGGGAGTGAAGATCAATATCGTTGATACCCCTGGCCACGCGGATTTCGGTGGCGAGGTGGAGCGCACCCTGAATATGGTGGACGGCATCATGCTCCTGGTGGATGCAACCGAGGGTCCCCTGCCCCAGACAAGATTCGTGCTGGGTAAGGCCCTGGCCAAGGGCCTTCCACCGATAGTGGTGATAAACAAGATAGACAGGCCTGACAGGCGAATCCAGGAGGTCTTAAACGAAATCTATGATCTTTTTATTGACCTGGACGCCTCCGAGGATCAGCTTGGGTTCCCGATCCTCTATACGAACGCGAAAGCAGGTATTGCTCTAGCGGACCCGGACGGCAAGGGAAACGGCCTGATACCGCTTTTCGACGCGATACTGGAACATATCCCTGCGCCCGCATTTGATCCAGCCTTCCCTCTTCAAATGCTTGTCACTACGCTTCAACACAGTGATTATGTTGGAAGGATAGCAGTCGGGAAGGTGATGAACGGGATACTCCGGCGGGGTCGAGATGTATTGATGCTCAAGCCCGACGGCACGAGGAAAAAAGCCCTCTTGAGCATGGTCTATAGCTATGAAGGCCTTGAGCGCGTTGAGAAAGATGAGGTCGGAGCAGGCGATATAGCCGCAGTGGCTGGTGTTGAGGGAATTTATATCGGAGATACCCTGGCAGACCCGCTCGATCCAAGACCGCTTCCGGTCATAACCGTGGAGGAGCCGACCATATCCATGGTATTCTCAGTCAATAGCTCGCCTCTGGCCGGCAAGGAAGGCACTTATCTCACCTCGCGCCACATCAAGGAGCGGCTTGAAAAGGAGCTGCTCTATAACGTCAGCATAAGAATGGAGCAGGCTGAAAACAGGGACTCCTTCAGGGTCAGCGCAAGAGGCGAACTGCAGCTCGCGGTACTGGTTGAAACCATGAGAAGGGAGGGTTTTGAGCTTTCTCTTTCAAAGCCCTCCATCATCACAAAGACTGTGGACGGTGTGGTCACAGAACCAAGGGAGCTTGTTGTGATTGATGTGCCGGAGGGCTTCGTAGGGATAGTTACCGAGATGCTCAGCTCCCGCCGGGGGGTCATGACCCGGATGATCAATAACGGCTACGGCAGGGTCCGCATGGATTTTGAAATCCCCTCCAGATCTCTTATAGGATTCCGGAGCCGCTTCTTGACCGAGACCAGGGGCACAGGAGTACTCAACGCAACCGTTTCCGGCCGCATGAAATTTGCGGGAGAGATATCAGGGAGGCCAAACGGGGTATTGGTTTCCGACCGATCCGGCAAGGCGGTCACCTATGCCATCTTTCACCTTCAGCCCAGGGGAACCATCTTCGTTAAACCTAATGATCCGGTTTATCCCGGAATGATCGTTGGGGAGAACTCCCGCTTAAACGACATCCGGGTAAACATCACAAAGGAAAAACACCTTACAAACATAAGGGCCGCAGGCTCCGATGAGGCCCTTAGGCTGATACCTCCGCGCCAGTTCACCCTTGAGCAGGCGATGGAATACATAGCCGACGACGAACTGGTGGAGGTAACCCCAAAATCCATAAGGCTCAGGAAAAAATAGTCCTATCTGCCTTTTTTCTGGAGGATGGCCCCTCCTCCAAGTTCTCCCATGCCGGCCTTTTCAAGATCGGTCCAGAGGGTGCCTTCCCCCGCATGGATAAGATTTACCTTTATCTCAGGATTCAATCTTCCTGCAAATTCCCAGAGGGAAAAGGCCTGAGGGTCACCAAGGGCCTCTGCCCTTAAGATAAAGCCCTTCGCCTTTTCGCCCTCCACCTTTTTTACCACCTCTGCCCGGGCCTTCCCGATTTTCATGGTTTTCTCGGCCCTTATGGCGGCGGCCCCCTTCTCTATCTCCGAAACCTTTTTAAGTGTCTCGCCAGCTATCTCGGCAACGCTTTTTTCCTGCTCAGCCATAATAACGGCCTTGAGGCGCTCGGTCTGCTGGGCCACCTCCTGACCCTTCTGTTGTATCAGGCTGATTTCGGTATTGAGCTGGGCCTGCTTTCTCGCCGTATTCTGTTTCTCCTGATTTGTGAGATCTTCTTCCTGGGCTATACTTGCCTGCTGGATGGGCTCAAGTATCTGCATAGGAACGTTCACGTGCCTTATGAGCGCGTTGTGGATTACGATCTGCCTTTCCGCCAGCGTCTTGGCAAGCGTTTCCTTTAAGTCCACCTGAAACTTTTCTCTCCCCTCCCCCACGATAAAATCAGTAGCCCTGTAGGCCGAACCCTTGAGACGGGAGACGCTCAGTATCTGAGGCATGATGATCTTGTCAACCACAGCGGGAAGGTCTCCGAATTGTCTGAATATCCAGGCTATAGATTCAGGCTTCAGCTCAAATTCAACCGTCATATCAAGGCTGATTTCAAATCCGTCTCGCGAAGGAAATGTAACGAACTGATCCAGGACAAATCCTGGAACAGGCGCTCCGGCACCGGCAAGAGGTTTGGGAGGAGGGAGTCCCTTCCCGGGAGGAAGCTTCTTCAATAGCGCAGGTGAAGGCTGCTGCTCGACCATCCCGGGCCTTGCCTTTTCAAGATAGTCCCTCCTTCTCTCCTGCTGCTCTTTCAGGGCTTGCTGCTGCAATGCGCCTACTGCAACATTAGCCTGCTGCTGGAGAGCGACCTTTTTTGTAACAACTGCACTCCCCTCTTTCCCCAGAAGCGAAACCTGGTTTACCCCTATCTCAAGGACATCAATCCTGAACTCCTTGGGGTTTGCATAGTAAAGACCCGGCTGAAGGATGTCTGCCCTTACCCCCTTCTGCCCTTTTCCGGCAAATTCCCCCTCCCGTGCCTGGCTTCCCGATAGAGAGGTGACCACACCCACATAGCCGATAGGGATGCTTATCGCATCCAAGAGATCTATCTGATAACCATAGGGGTTAAGGCGGTAACGCCCTGCGCCCAAAAGCCTTCTCCAGATACCTTTCTGTCCCGGCTCAGCTAGAAAATCCTCCTGGGGAAGCTCCTTACCTATCTTGGAGGTCACCAGTCCGATCTTGCCCGGCGGGACTGTGACGGCAGATCTCATCTCAACATCATAGAGGAATGGGTCCCTGAAGTGGCGGCCCTCGCCAAGTACATCTTCCTGGATGCCCTTTTGCCCTTTCTTTGCCAGAATCTGGCCCGGGGGAAGGCCCTGGCCGGTTTTTGCTATCACTATGGCCATCCTGCCCGGGGCCACGTAGAATCGGCAAAAAAACCATTGGTAGGCGCCCCAGAGGAGGCCCAGAATCAACACTATACTCAAGAAAGCGGAAACGGACTTTTTCATGGTCTGCCTCCCTGCCCTGATGACGAAGTCGCCTTCGCATCCCCTGGGGGCTTTCCGGTCCCCTGATCCCTGAAGGCCTCGAAAACCCCGCCCAGTGTATCGGAGCGATCCGTTGTAATAAGCGACCCGATCCTTGGGGCAAGATTTGTATAAAGCGTGTATCTGGCAAGCCCCATGCCTCCTCCGAACGCGGAGGCCTTCTCTTTAAGCACCTGGGCCTGGGCCTCGTTCTGCATCCGGATCACCTCCGCGTCGGCTCCTGCCGTAAGGAGAATGGACTGAACCTGAAAAGATGCCGCGTCATTTTCAAGTTTTGCAACCTCAAGCTCCTTCATCCCGGCAGTTATCTTTACGTCCTGTTCCTGCCTTGCCAGTATCACGGCCTTTATTTTCCTGGTCTCGGCTTCCACCTTTTCCTTGTTCTGCTGTGCCAGCATCTCCTGGCGGGTAAGTTCGGCCTTGCTTCTTGCCTGTTCTATCTGCCGGTCGTACATCTTCGAGGTCTGCACCGCAACCTCCCGATCCCTTATGATGCGGGCTATTTCATCCGGAGGAGAGATATTTCGAATGAGAACCGACCTTATATTGACCCCCCAGTCACTGCTTCGGTCTTTCAGATGCTGCTCGAGATTGTTCTGGAACTGCTGTCTGGTCTCACCTACAATATAGGCTATCGCCGGATTTTTACTTCCCTCTATGCGGCTGAAACCCCTTGCCCTCGGAAGAATAACCTTCTTCAAGATATCCTCCATGTCTCCCACCTTGTGGGTGAGAAGCGCCGCATGTTCCCTTCCGATAGAATATTCAATCGTTCCTTCCACTGTTACATTAAAGCCGTCCAGAGTAAGGAAGTTAATGGCATCATCCCCGCTCATCTCAAATCTCTGGCTCTGGAGGGTCATCTCCACAACCGAATACATGTAGGGATTGAGATAATAGGTGCCGGGATCGAGGACGTCTGTCACCACCCCTTTCATACCTCTTTCAACCATGTATTTATTTCTTTTTTCCTGAGGAAGCTCGGATGTATTGACGTCCTGGCCTATAAGGGAGGTAACTATTCCGACATGGCCCGGTCTCACAGACACCGCGTCGAACATCTGAACCATATAGGCATAAGGGTTTATACGGTATTTCCCGGGTCTAAGGACATCGCCCACTATGCCCTTTGTCTTTGAATCGGCAATGATCAAGCCGGGCAGAAGATCGTCTCCGTAAAGCCTTATGAGCACCCCCAGTTTTCCTGCAGGGATGTCTGTCACCTGCCGTATATGCCAGCCCCAGGTATAGGGATTTCTGAAATAACGACCTTCAGCAAGGACATCCATCTGCACTCCCTTTTGATGGGAATGGTCAGCGACGATCTTGCCCGACGGCAGGTCTTCACCTGCCTTCCTGATAAGCACGGCTATCTCGTCTGAGCCGGGTTCTATCCTGCAGAAGACCCAGAACCAGACACAAAGCACCACAAGGATAAATGGCACAATGAGCCAACCAGGCGGTTTAGGGGTAGGAATCTTTTTTATTCGGCGCTCTGAGGCGCCTTTTTTCTGGATTGACACTATGCGGCTTTCTTCGCCTTCCTGATCCGGGGGCATGCCTTGCTACCTCCTTCCTGCCATTGCGCGGCAGCCTTCACTGGCAGCCGCAAGTTGACGATGAAAGTGACTTTTCGCCCTCCATGTTAACTCGTTTCGCCCGCAAAAAGCAAGTCAGTTTAGCCGGAGTAGCAATTCTGCGCTACCTGCCTTGAGCAAACTTCTCTCTGCCGAAAGCCTGAAATCAGCCTCTTCCGGCCCCCTCAGAAAGCACTGCATAGCGTTATTAGACCATTACGGCGAAAAAGCCTCTTTTTTCGTCTTGACAAGCAAGAGGTATCCGTGTAAGGAAGTCCTGCAATGCGATAAGAAATCGCAAGCTTTTAGAAAATCCTGATTTAATCAAAGCCACGAAGGCTTCAAGGGCTTAAGCCCCTAAGAGCTTTCGTGGCTTTTTTGTGATGGAGGCGGTCCGTTTAGCAGGCAAGCACCGCAGACCGCCTCCATTTTTTGGATGCACCCTGTTTCGGGCACCCGACATCGAGGATAACCTGCCGTCGTCCTCCAGTCAACTCCCGGCAGGAGGCGATCACATACGGCGCTATTCTCCGCCTTATGCGGAGGCGATTATCAGAGCGAATAAGGGAGGAATGAGAGATGAAGATGCGGATAACTGGAGTTAGAAGGTGGGCGCCGGCTGCGGCCATTGCGGCATATCTTTTCACGCCGCCTCCGACCTGGGCAGAGGAACAGCAAGCCTTCAAACTTGAACCGGTGGTGGTGACTGCCACCAAGACTGAAGCAAAGGCGGATACAATCCCATTTACTACTCACAGCGTGGATAGAGAGACACTGGACGCACAGCCCAGTTTTTTTATGAATAATGTGGGAGAACTCATAAGGGATCTGCCCGGCGTGCATGTGGGCCAATACTACCCTTGGGGGCCTCCCTGGATACATCTCAGAGGCACAGGCTATTTCATAGGCAGAACAGTTTATCTTGTGGACGGTCTTCCCACATGGTCTTTCATGTCAACCACACTGAATCCCAACGACATAGCGCGTGTTGACGTCGTGCTTGGGCCGTCTTCGGCTCTTTACGGGGCAAACGCCTCAGGAGGAGCTGTAAATTTCATCACCCGATCAGGCACAAAAGGCATGGGTGCAAAGGGTCAGATCGCCTACGGCTCCAACAATACTATACGGCCCCATGTCAGCGTTGGAGACGCCGTGGACAACTGGCGCTACTATCTCTCCTACTCGGGTGACTACTCCGATGGCTACAAGATGAAGCCAGTGGAGGATGCCCTTCAGCTCTGGAGCCTGGGAAAGAAGCAATATCTGAAAGAGGCCTCCCTGGAGGACAATAGATATGAATCATCATACGCAAGCGGCAAGGCGGACTGGGCTAACGAACACGGGACAAAATTTTCCGTCGCAGTCAACTACGCCCAGAGATACCTCTACGGCGGGCAGACCAATCTCATTCTGGACGACAATGGCGCTCAGACCATAAGCACCATCAAAGCCGAAACCCCGATTGGCAGCATCGGAAAACTGAAGTTCTCAGGCGCCTTCCAGTATTACGACCACCCGCAGCAATATACAAAGGGCCTGAGCCTCTCAGGGGGAAATGTTGTTCTTGATTCAACAATAACTCAAAGGCGTGAGTGGGAGGTGAAACGACTCCCGGCTGAGCTTCAGACAGACTGGTATCTGGGGTCAAACAATACCCTTACCGCCGGGGTATTCTGGAGCCGGGAAGATGAGACCCGGGATGATTCTTTTCTCCTCTCAGGCAAAAAAAGCCTTTTCAAGGTCACTACCGACCAGACCGCTTTCTATCTTCAGGATCAGATGCTGTTTCTAGATGACAGGCTTTCTCTCGTAACAGGGGTCCGTTACGACCGCTGGCAATACAAAGATATTTTTGACACCAGCTCAAACCCGCAAACACCTGAGGATGTTTCCAAAGAGACCTGGACTTACCGAGGCGGGGCCAAATACCGCTTTAACGAAAACCTCGCGGTACGATCATCCATCGGTACAGCTTACTGGCCAGGACTGCCTCTCTGGTTTTTCCAGAACATAACCAGCGGCAACACCTGGAGAGAGGCCAATCCCAATCTGGAGCCGGAGGAGACCTGGATGGTAGATCTGGGCTTTGAAGTTGATCTGCCCAGGTTCGGCACGTTTATCGGCATAACAGGCTATTACGGAAAGATTGATGAAGTGGTATCCTACCGCTATGATGAAAACCCGGCAGTGCCGGGAGGCAGCATCGCTAGAACCCAGAACCTTGGCGGGGCGGAGATATACGGTGTCGAGACATCACTAAAGCAGCGGATAATTGACAAGCTCTGGTTAATGGGCTCCTTAACCCTCAACCACTCTGAGGTCATCGACGACCCGGTTAACGGAGGCCACCAGCTCAGAAACGCCCCCGATTACTGGGGGAGCCTGGGCCTGAGGTATCTCAATGCCGATATCCTAAACGCCGATCTCCTCTTCAGATTCTCGGATGAAAGATACTATGACGATAAAAACACGGAACTTCCCTTCTTCCACATGCGAGCATACGAGACCCTCGATCTCAGGGTATGGCGTGACTGGAGGCTTGCAGACAAATGGATAATGACGACCAGCATCTCAGGAGTGAATCTCTTTGACAAGTATTACGAAACGGAAATCGTTTACGTCAATCCCGGCCGCTATATCGAAGGGATGGTCGGGTTCAGATATCTCTTCTAGGAAGACCTTTACCGGTCGCCCTGTCGTGCGGTTCCTCAAGGCTGCGGCTCTGGCCGCGGCCTTGTTTTTCTGCGCATCCGACCTATCCGCGCAACAATACCTCTCCGCATCCGAAAAGAGCTTCGTAATCGGGGTGGGAAGGGACTTCTACGAAGGAAGCGACAGCAGGGGCTATCTCCACGGCTCGACAGGCATGTGGGAGGCCCTGACCTACCTTGATGAAACAATGACGCCTGTCCCCTGGCTTGCTGAGTCTTGGGAGTCGCAGGATTCAAACCAAAGGTGGGTCTTCAGGCTCAGGGACAAGATCCTTTTCCACGACGGCTCCCGGCTTTCAGCCGGAGACGTGGTTGAGAGCATGAAGCGTATTATGAAAAACCCCAGGTATGACCCGGCAGGGAGCCTTTCGTATGTTGAATCGGTTAAGACCTACGGTGACCGCGGGGTTGCCTTCACCCTTTCAAGGCCCCTCCCCCATTTTCCCAAGCTTGTCGCATACTACGGAAGCCCCGTGTTCAAGCCGGAGTGTTTTGATGATATGGGGCGTATAAAGGAGCCTGTAGCAACCGGCCCTTACAGGCTGAAGAAGGTCTTGCAGGGCTCCCGGCTTTCCCTTGCAGCCTTCAATGGCCATTGGAACGGGGTCCCGCCCTATGAAGAACTCGTTTTCATGTCCATCCCCGATGCCCAGACAAGGGCCATGGCACTCATCGCCGGGCAGATCGAAGCAGTCGCGGACGTGGGAGGCATCCTTCCCGAGCAGGAAAAGCCCCTTCAGAGGAATCCAAATTTACTACTCAAGAAAACGGAGGTTGCGACCACGCATCTCCTCGTGTTCAACTGCGCAAGGCCCCCCTTTTCCTCCACTGAGACGAGGCTCTGGGTGTCCGGCGTAATTGACAGGGGAAAACTCCTTGATGTCTTTGCCAAGGAAGCAGGCGTTGCAGCAGCCGACCCCTATACCCCCATGGCAAAGGAGTACGCCTTCGGGCTCATAAAGCCTTCGAGACATCCAATGCCCTCTGAGATAAGGAACTACAAACAGAAAATAACGATCATCCTCCACGGCGCCACTCTTCAAAGATGGCCCTACAAGGATATCGCGCAGGCCCTCCAGGCCCTGTTGCAGGTCCACGGCCTCAAAGTCGAGATACGCATCATGGAGCAGGGGAGTTTCCACGATTCCATAAAGGCAGGCCGATTCGACGTGGCTCTTCAACCCTACACCCTCATGACGGGTGACCCGGATTTCTTCTATTCCTACTGGATGCTTTCGGATGCTCCAAGAAACTGCGGCTGGCGAAACCCCGATGCGGACAGGCTCATCAATGAGGCAAGGCATGAAGCGGACGGCCAAAGACGAAAAGACCTATACAGAAAACTTCAGGAGATGCTCAATCAATATCTCCCGCTTCTTCCCCTTTATCACGATGTGGCCCTCTACGCCCACAGAAAGGAAGTCCGATGTTTTCAAATGGACCATTTCTTCAAACCTGTCTTGAAGGTGAAGGGCTGTGAATAGAACACTCTTTGCCGACATCCTGGACATACACTCATGGGAGAGGGCCTGGGCCGAGGCCCGATCAGGCTTCCCGCTAGCCCTAAGCCAAAAGACCGCCCCTGATAGATGGCTGGCCTTCTTTGAAGCAATAAGCGATTCCTACCACGCCACGTGGGGGGATCAGGGAGGTCTGGGGCCCAATCTGGCCGATTTCCTTTTTTCAGAGGGCATTACCTTCCAATCGGCGCTTGTGCTGGACGCGGGATCCGGTCCGGGGACCCTTGCCATACCTCTTGCAGAGAGGGGCGCAAGGGTCACGGCCCTTGATTACGCGGATGGGATGCTGCGGGCACTCTCCGCCAGGGCGGCTGATATAAATATTGATACTATTGAGACCGTCTGTGTCCCCTTTTTTGAATTCAGACCTGCCGTTAAGTATGACCTGGTACTCTCCTGCTTTTTCCCGGCGGCGTTTTCCCCTGAAGGCATACGCCGGATGGAGTCCCTGAGCCTCGGCCATTGCGCCCTGGTTCTGGGCGCCTTCGGCGAACAGATACCCTTCCGGAAGGCCCTCTGGAGGGAAATCATGGGCCATGATCCCCCATCAGGGGCGTTTCATCTCATATACGCCTACGGGTTTCTTTTCTCCGCAAAAAGGGCGCCTAACGTAAAACACCTTTCCTGGCCATATACCTTCAGAAGGCCCCTTGAGGAAACCGAGGCCTTTTTCAGAAGGTATTTCCAAATATTCGACAAGAAAGGCCAGACGGTTGAAAAGCTCATCAGAAGGGTGCTAAAGGACTTTGTCAAAGACGGTTTCGTCACATGCGAAGCCGAGGTGAAGATAGCCGTGATATGGTGGAAGGCGGGACGCAGGTGACGATCGCACCTTCGCTGAGCGCCGCTGTGGGGTTTCTTTTCCGACGTCTTTTCCGGTTCACCTCAGTCCTTTTGGGCATAGCCCTTATTACATTTTCACTCCTCGACCTCGCACCCGGGGATCCCGCGGAGCTTGTACTCCTTGCGAGGACCGAATCTCCCACCCCTGAAAAGATTGAGGCCGTGAGAAAGGACCTGGGGCTTGATGTCCCCTTTTTCTCCCGCTTTACAAACTGGGCGTTCTCGGCCTTGAAGGGCGATCTGGGAAGGTCCTTCAGGACAGGAGACGCCGTGGCAAGGGAGATCTCGGCAAGACTGCCGGTCACCCTCACGCTTGCGGCCTTAACCATGGTTTTCGTCATGGTTATTTCCACAGTTACGGGTCTGGTTTCAGGCCTAATGCACGGTGGCGCCCTGGACAGGGGCATGAGGGCATGGGCGGTCTTGAGCATCTCCATGCCGGATTTCGTTCTGGGCATCAGCCTGATCTTCCTTTTCAGCCTTAAGATAGAACTTTTTCCGGTAGTCGGCCTGAGTGGAATGCATTCCTATGCGCTTCCGGTCTTTACGCTTGGTCTTTCAATCGCGGCGGTGCACGGGCAGGTCCTCCGCGCGGGGGTCATGGAGGTTCTCAATACGGATTATGTGCGTTTTGCCTATGCAAAGGGTCTGGGACCCTGGGCGGTCATAAGGAGGCATGTGGCAAAAAACGCGCTTCTCCCTGTTGTGATCCTGTGGGGCATGTCCCTGGGCCATTTGTTGGGAGGAGCTGTCATTGTCGAGAATGTCTTTTCCCTTCCCGGAGTCGGAACCCTGCTGGTTGAATCCGCACTTCAAAGGGATATCCCCATGGTCCAGGGAATCGTTCTTTTCACAGCCCTTTCCTTTGTGATCGTAAACCGGCTTGTTGATGCTATCATGCGGTTCTTTGTCCCATCGCTTATCTCTCAATCGGGTGAAGGGCGATGAAAGGAGGATGGGCAAGCATTCCGGCAAGGCACCTCCTGTTAGCCCTGGCCTTCCTGATCCTAGTGCTTGGCGTCCCTCTTCTTGCGCCAAATGATCCCTTTGAGATGGATCTGGACAACCGCATTCAGCCGCCCTCCCTGCGATTTCCCATGGGAACGGACAGCCTTGGGCGCTGCGTGCTGTCCCGGACCCTCTACGGAGGGGCTGTGTCCGTGGGCCTTGCTCTTGCGGCGACACTCTCCTCAGCAGCCCTGGGCATGGGACTTGGTCTTTGCTCCTCCTCAGCGGGAGCAGTCACGCGAGCTGTCGCCATGTGGATGATTGACGTGATGCTTGCATTTCCTTTCCTCATCCTTGCCGTGGTGATAGCCGGGCTTCTCGGAGGTTCCATGCTCACGACATGGCTTGGACTTACCGCGGCGGGGTTTGTATGGTGGGCTAGGTTCTCATCCGACCTTTTCATAAGGGCGGGAGAGTCTGATTTTGTAAAGGCAGCGAGGGCAATGGGTATCCCTGCCCTGCGCCTGGCTGGAAGATATCTCCTGCCGCAGGTGATGCCGCATGCGACAGTGGCGCTGTTGCTCCAGATGGCCGCAATGGTCACAGCCGTCTCAGGCCTAAGTTACCTCGGTTTCGGAGCCCAGCCCCCCACGCCGGAATGGGGCACCATGCTCAAAGACGCGCAAATCTACATGATTGATTACCCATGGCTCATGATAGGGCCGGGCCTTGCCATAACCGTCTGTGTGGCGGCATTCACGGCCGTAGGTGAAGCCCTCAGAAGGCGCTTTGCCCTCAAGCCTCTGAACAGGTGGTAAGATGAACTCCATCGCTATCGAATCCCTCGCAATCGAAACCCCCGGCTCAGATACACGTATAGTTGAAGGGCTTTCTTTTGCCATACCGCAGGGAAGAAGCCTCGGGCTTGTGGGTGAAAGCGGAACAGGAAAGACCCTTACGGCCCTAGCCCTTTGCGGCCTATTGCCTGAGCCATTGCGGCTTGTGTGCAGCGGCATCAGTATCAACGGTAAGAAACTTGAATGGGATAACAGGCTGTCCTGGCGGGGTGTGAGGGGGAAAGGCGTCTTCATGATATTTCAGAGCGCATCCCTTGCCCTTGATCCAACAATGCGAATTGGTGCCCAGATCGCGGAGACGCTCCATGAGACAAAGGGCCTGAAGCGGAAAACGGCGCGGGCCAGGACCGCCCGACTGCTTGAAAGGGTGGGCCTGGGCCCTGAGACAGAAAAGTGCCTCCCCTTCCAACTGAGCGGCGGGATGAGGCAAAGGGTTCAGATAGCGATCGCCATGGCCCTTGAGCCCTCTGTCCTTATCGCGGATGAACCAACAACCGGGCTTGATCCCTTAATCCAGATTCAGATCCTCGGTCTCCTGGATAATCTGAGTAGGAGTTTCGGGACATCCCTTCTCATCATATCCCATGATCTGAGGGTGATTGCGTGAATGGCGGATTCCGTCTGCGTGATGCACAAGGGAAGAATGGTTGAAAGCGGGACGGTTGAGGAGGTATTCCGAACTCCTCGCTCTCCATATACGAAACTGCTGATCGAATCCGTTCTCAGGCAGGAGGGCATCGGATGACCGCCCCCTTTCTCGAAGCAAGCGGCATTTCAAAACGCTATATAAGACCTTCAGGTGACATTGTCGCGCTTGACGGCATTGATATATCCCTGGGGCGCGGGGAGTCAATCGGCATAGCAGGCCCGAGCGGCGCGGGGAAGAGCACCCTGGCAAGAATACTTTGCGGCATGGAGTCTCCCACAGAAGGCAGCATCAGCCTTGAAGGAAGGGATATTCAAAGGGATAAGTCCCTTAGAAGACGCATCCAGATGATATGGCAGGATCCCGCAGCATCACTCAATCCCTACATGACCGTCGCCCAACTGATATCAGAGCCCATGGAGGTATTCAATACAGCAGGCAGGGACAGGCTAAAGGAAAGGCTTGATGAATTGTCGGGCCGGGTTGGTATCCCAAAGAGGCTTCTTTCCATGAAGCCCCACGAACTGAGCGGCGGCCAGTGCGCCAGGACCGCCGCGGCAAGGGCCCTTGCAGCAGATCCCATCGCGCTTGTCTGCGATGAGTCATTCTCAAGCCTAGATATCCCCTCCCAGGCCGAACTCATGGAGGTCCTCGAAGGCCTGCGGGACAGCCTCAATCTCTCCCTTGTCATAATCTCCCACGACCTCTTTCCGATGATGCGGATGTGCAGCAGGATCGAGGTTATACGAAACGGTAGGATCGAGGAGACAGGGAAGACGGGCGAGATCCTTTCAGCACCTCAAAGCCCCCGGACGAGACAACTGGTCTCAAGCCTTCTGCCCTGGCCGTTTGATCCTCAAAGGAAGGCCGGATATCATCCCGGCGGGTCGTGAATGCAGCGGACATACCTCAGTTACCAGCGGCGCCTCCCACATAGATGTTCTTAAGAACCACGGTGCCTTTGGTTATGGACATGGTTTGAACGCCCGAACCCATGGCGCTCCCAAAGTAGTCGGCGTCAAATCCTCCCTCCAGATAGACAGTGATGGACCTGTCAATGAAAAGGCCCTCAGGGAAATAGCCAGCCTGGGCCTGGATGACGTCTTTGTCTATTGCAGCATCATAGGCATCCTGGATAGAAGTCAGGCATTCGTCAGGGGCGTTCAGTATCCGAACCGCTGAATCAGCTCCGCACAATTTCAGGATCACGATATCCCCGTCTCCGCTATGAGCATTAAGGGGCCCTGTCGCATTTACGTTCCATTCGGCATAACTATAGCCGGTCACATAGACTTCGGTCCCTGCGACTGCAATGCCGAAGCCACGGTCTTCAACCCCTGATCCAAAGAAGCTGTGCCACTTATAAGCCCCTTCCGTGTCGAGCTTGAGCGTCACAATGTCCTCTCCGCCGCTATGGGCGTAAAGAGGCCCTGTCG
>MNYJ01000157.1 GCA_001874005.1 Desulfobacteraceae bacterium CG2_30_51_40 | reverse complement strand
GGATTTCAAAGCTAGGATCAGAAGAAAAGACGGCACAGTAATGATGTGCCTTTTAAGCGCATCTGTCAGGAGATCAGAGGACGGGAAGGTTAAAGGCTATCAGGGAGTCATAAGGGATGTGACCAAGACCCTTGAGGCCGAGGAGGCCCTCGTTGATGCCGAGAAAAGCACAAGGCTCTTCGCTTATTCCATTTCCCATGATCTGAAGAATCCGGCAATGGCTGCTTACGGTATTGCCAGGAGATTGAAGAAGTATGTGGAGGCTTTTAAAGACAAAAAGGCTCTTGAATATGCCAGCCTGATACTTTCTGCCTCCGAGCAGATCCTTAGGATGGCCGATCAGGTAAACGAATTTATTACTACAAAGGTTACGCCGGTGAACCCGGAAACCACAAGGATGGATGAACTTCTCGGAGTTTTGAAGGAAGAGTTTTCCGGGAGGCTCAGGGCGTTAGGCGTCGAAATGAGATACCCCACCTCGCTTCCTTGCGTCTGGGCTGACAGGATTGCATTAGTCAGGATACTGAGAAATCTTGTGGAAAACGCCCTCAAATACGGAGGAAACGCGATGAAAGAGATAACTCTGGATTGCCGCGAGGGCGATGATTATTGTTTTTTGTCTGTTTACGACGATGGGGTACCGATACCCGGCGAGGCCTGTAAGACGATCTTTGAGCCATTCAAGAGGATCGGTAATGTAAAGGGCGTATCAGGTGTAGGGCTCGGCCTTGGGATCGTCAGAGAACTGGCCCAGAGGCACGGCGGGAATGTCTGGGTTGAGTCGAATGAGACCAAAGGGAAGACCTTCTTCGTGTCTCTAAAAAAACTTGGGTCACATTCAAGATAACTTCCTCCCGCAGAGATATACGTTCTTTCCGAATTCCGGTAAGCGAACTACCTGCATCCAGGCAAACACCTTGTCGAATGCCTTGATCTGTTTTACACTCGGAGAGCCATTGCCTTTGAGCACCTGATGTGCTTTTGTCGCCAGATAACCAACCCAGTCAAAATACCCTGTAGATAGAACTTCAAATCCGGCGTTAATGACTTTTCCGGTCAGCTCCTCAGTGCTGTAGCGCCTGATATGGCCTACTTTGTTGTCCATTTCTGTCCACAGATTTTTGTGAGCTGGGACAAGCACGAAGAGTTTTCCTCCGGGGGAAAGCCTCCTGTTTATTTCTGTGAGCGCCTTTTCGTCGTATTCTATATGCTCAAGGACATTGAGGGTGTAGATGGCGTCAAGCTGCTCAGGTAGGTCATTCAAACTTTCCAGCCAGGAAAGACCCGGACAGGATTGCCAGAAATCTCTTGCGGGCTCTATGCAGTAAATGTCGGGCCAGGTATCGGTAAGCTCGCGAGCGTAGGTTCCACGGCCTGCCCCGAAATCGGCTATTTTCCTGCAATCGGCAAGATATGGCTTAAAGAGATTTATGACCGCCTGCCTGTAGTTTACCGCCGCTTCCATTACTTCGAGATTGTAGTCGCCTTGCATTTTCCGGGGCCTCAATCCCTCCAATCCCCCCAGGGTGTATGCGGTATAGCCCAATAATTGTCAGGCACGTCGTAATAATGTCTTAAGGCAGCCAACGCACAGACAAACAAATGATAAAACCGGATTTTTTTCCCGTCCTGTTTGGTCCTTGGAGTATAGCGGACAGGATACTCGCAGATATTAAAGTCTTGCTTTAAAGCCAGTGTGGTCAGCTCGGTTTCTATCCCGAAGCCTTTTGACCGAATAGGCCATTCCAGGAGATCGCTTCGATAGAAGGCCCTGCTTCCGGAAAGGATGTCTTGCGGCACCCCTTCTACTCCGAAACGCATCTCAAGCAGGCATCAAATAAAGCCGTTGGCTTTTCTGGAAGACCAGGTCATGGATTCCGGACTCCTGCGGCCGATTATCATCGTTCCAATATTCATCCCTGCGACAAGGGGTATCGTGTCTTCAATTTCGTATTCTCCGTCGGCGTCATGGAATAGAATTTTATAGCCTGATGCAGCGCGTACTCCGCAAAGCATGGCAGCGCCTTTGCCAGGGGTCTCACAGGGAATACATGCTGATGCCCCCGCATCTATCGCTTCCTGCCGGGTGTTGTCCGTGCTTCCGTTGTCAATTACAAGAATCTCCGCCTTTGGAAAAACGGCCCGAGCCTTTTTGACTTCAATTCCGACTGTGGCCTCTTCGTTTTTGGCAAGAATCAGGACAGACAACTCATTGATATTATCCTCGCTGGGTAGTTCACTGTCACTGTACAAACGGGACATGTAACTTTTCATGAAAGTATCTCCTTTTTGTTGCTCTTTATCGGGAGAATTACTTCCCAGAGGACCTCGATATCCCCTCTCGGGAAGAAATAAATCGCAGGTGTCGAAAATTATCTTTCTGAGTGTTTGTTTTTTCCCTCAGACGGGTCTCACGCTTTCAAGGCGAGAAGTAATTTCTTGTAGATGCACCGAGTGCTTTAGATGCCTAAGGTATTTAGGCTATATTCGAGGAGGAAAAGCCCTTGTCAGATTTTGTCCAGAACTTTATCCAAAAAACTTTGTCCAAAGCTAAAGACAGTTTTGCCCGGGAACTTGCAGATTCCGAAACCAGGCCCAGGTTCAACCTGCTGCTTATGGGGTGTGTGTTTTCGTTTTTTTTGGCGTTGTTTTCTTTTCCTATGCCGACAGACGATCTCTACAGGCATGTCGTCGCATATCTGTACGGCTATGATTACCGGCAACTCTACCCATTCATGGACTTTCCTTCATGGGACTACTGGATAGGTTTTGAAAAGGCCCTGGCCTGGCTTCAGGGGCCGCCTCTTTTGCTTTCGCGCATGGCAACTGTCCGTGTCGTCCAGATAACAGCTTTGCTTCTGTCCTATCTGGTCTTCGGACTTTCCCTGTGGAAGATTCTTAGAACCAGGCCTGACGCCCAGTATTGGGTCATGCTGTTTTTTATACTCGTTTTTCCTCTCTTTGCTTACCGGGCAGTGCCAATGGGCGGCCTGAGATATTTGCCACCCTATGGATGGTGAGTGCGCTCTTGCTTTCGCCTTTCATCTGGGTTGCAATAGGAGCGCTGATCGCTCCCATCTACGGCCTCATACCCATCTACGCCGTGGGCGCGGCATTTTTGAATGTTTCAGTCAGAAAGAAAGCCTTTAGCTTTGCTACTGTTGTCTTTCTCCAGATAGGCTTCTGGATGTGGTACACAGATTTCAGGTGGCCGGAGCTTTTCAGCTATCTTAACCGGTGGGTCGAGGGCAGGAGCCTTCCTGTCATGGAGAACGCCTCTCTTTTAATCGTCATGCTGTTCCAGTTGAGGGGCATTGCCGCGGTAGGGCTGCTTGCTCTCGTGCTAGGGGCCTTCAGACCGTCATTAAAGGAGTTTGATAGAACATTTCTACCGGTTTTCTTTGTCGTGAGTTTTTTTGCAGGCACCAATATGAGCCGGTATATGCCTGTTGTCCTGTTTGGACTGGCAGTTTTGACTGCCTTGGCACTTGGCCGGAAACCCCAATTGCTGCCGCTTAAATCATGGGCAATAAGAGTCGCCCTATTTGTCGCCCTGGCATTTACCGGTCAAATCAAGACCGCCGGTTCAGCTCCCACCTTCAGCCTGCCTGAAGGATCTTTCGTATTTGCCGTTGATGGCCCGGGGTCTCTGGCTTTACCTTTCTATAGTCCGGAAAGGATACAGGTGATTCCCAGTATGGAACATGGAGGCAACGCGGCTGCCGTAAAGGAGGCCCTGGCGCTGGCGGCAAAAAAGGGAACCATCGACTGCGCCCTTCTCCACGAGCTGAAGATAACCCATGTAGTGGAAAAATCCCTTAAGGGCGAGCCTCCTGCTTGTCTTGATTTGACGAGGACTGATAAGAATTGGAGGTTGTGGACGGTGAGGCAGGAGGGCGGGTAGGATAAGAACTTTATGGAGAGGCAGGATAGTGATATGATGGATATTCAAACAAGCCCCCTTCCCCCAATGTGATCCCGGACAGGAAGAATGCTTTTCATCATAAAGAGGGGTATACTCGAACAAGTTCGTTGAAGCTGAAAACAGGCAGGCCATAGAGTTTTGAACTCCCCGGCTTCGAACAGGCCTGACGGAAACAGAAATGGGCCGACTTCGAATGCCTGTTTCAGCTTAACTCAGGTGTTTTAGCCCAAGACAGAGGAGACGTAATTCAGAGGTGAATTATGAGTGAGAAAATCTTCTTTAGCAGCATTTACGAGCATATGGGAGTTCCGATTTTCGTCTTACATGTTGATGTGGACGGTGATTTCGTTTTCGGCAGCCTTAATCCAGCCTGCGAGAAAGCCACCGGCCTTCGTAAGGAGCAAGTGGTCGGCAAGCGACCCAGAGAGGTCCCCGACCTCTCTAAAGAAGTCGCCGCAGCACTACGGGCGAACTGTGAACGCTGCCTGGAGGCAAACGACGTCATCCAATGCGAAGAGCCGTTTCTTGGAAGCGGTCAGGGAACCTGGTGGCAGACACAGCTTGCGCCGGTACGGAACGAGGCAGGAAAGATCGTCCAGATTATCGGTTCTTCGGTGGACATCACGGACCTGAAACGAGCAGAGGATGGCCTGCGGGAGAGCGAAAGAAAGTATCGGGATTTGATAAATGGAATGAATGATACTGTCTGGGTGATTGATTTTGATACGACTATTCTGGAGGTCAACAATGCTGTCGCCAAAGTCTTGGGCTACACGCGGGAAGAGCTTCTATCCGCCAGGATTTCTGATATTGACGATAACCTGACGCCCAAACAGATACAAGACTTAGCCCGTTCCATGCCAAGAGACAAAATCCAGGTATTTCAAACATGGCACAAGACAAAGGATGGAAGGCGCCTGCCAGTGGAGGTCAGTTCCAGTCTGGTATCATACGGCGGGAGAACTGTTATTCTGAGCATCGCAAGGGACATCACTGAGCGCAAAAAGGCGGAAGAGGAATTGAAGGATGCCCACAAGTAACTTGATCGATCTTCGATGTTTAACGAAGCTTTGTTATCGGCAATTCCCACGCCGGTATTTTATAAGGACAAAGAAGGTCGGTATCTGGGGTGTAACCCAGCCTTCTCTGAGTTTACCGGGGCCAGTTCTGACCAGATAAAGGGAAAAACCGTGATGGAACTCTGGCCAAGCGAAAATGCCGAGACTTATCACCAAAAAGACTTGGAGTTGATACACAATCCCGAGTCTCAGATTTATGAGTACAGAGTACGTGATAAAGACGGAATAGACCACCCCGTCATCTTTGCCAAGAACGTGTTTCGTGATGAGAGTAAACAAGTGGCAGGGATCGTGGGCTCATTTATTGACATTACTGAAAGAAAGCGCGCGGAGCAAGAACGTCTGGCGCATCTCAGATTCCTTGAATCCATGGATCGAATCAATCGGGCGATACAAGGGACGAATAACCTTGAACAGATGATGAGCGATGTGCTCGACGTGGTGCTTTCGATCTTTGAGTGCGACCGGGCATTTCTGATGTATCCATGCGACCCTGGGGCAACCGCATGGCGAGTGCCGAAGGAGCGGAACAAGCCGGAATATCCCGGCGTTCTCGCGCTGGGGCTTGATATGCCAATGGACCCCGATGTTGCGGAGACGCTGCGCATCTTGCTGGCAAACGATGGTCCGGTGCAATTCGGTCCGGGGACTCCGAATGCACTGCCCGCAGACGTGTCAGAAAGATTTGGCTTTAAATGTTTCATGTCAATGGCAATTTACCCCAGAACAGGCAGTCCCTGGCAATTCGGGATTCATCAATGCTCGTATGCCCGCATTTGGACGGCAAAGGAGGAACGACTTTTCAAGGAGGTCGGCAGACGGCTGGCGGACGGCTTGGCCACTCTGTTGATTTCTCACGATTTGCGTTGTGCCAAAGAACTTTGGGAGAAGACGTTCGACGCGGTACCCGACCTGGTTGCAGTCATTGATGACAGCTTTAACATTGTTCAGGCCAACAAGGCCATGGCTGATAGGTTGAATCTCCCGCAGCAAGCATGTATCGGACAGACCTGTTATAGAGCCGTACATGGGACTGAGAAGCCTCATCCTTCCTGTCCCTATTCGCAAACATTGACTGATGGGCTGGAGCACATTGTGGGATTAAGGGAAGAGCGTCTGGGCGGCGATTTTCTCGTCAGCACATCTCCTCTCTTCGAATCTGATGGTCGAATAATCGGTTGCGTGCATGTTGCCCGCGACATCACCAAGCGTAAGCGGATTGATAGTATCAGGCAGGCTCGCCTCCGTCTGTTAGAGTTCGCCAACACACACTCGATGGACGAATTTTTGACCGCAACGCTGGATGAAATAGAGGCGCTAACCGGCAGTTCGATTGGTTTCTATCATTTTCTCGAAGCGGATCAAGAAACTCTCTCCTTGCAGAACTGGTCAACAAATACGCTGAAGAACATGTGTACGGCTGCAGGAAAGGGCAGCCATTATGATATTGCCAAGGCAGGTGTATGGGTGGATTGTGTACATGAACATCGTCCCGTCATTCACAACGACTATGCCTCGCTACCTCATCGCAAAGGAATGCCTGAGGGCCATGCACCGGTCGTGAGAGAAGTAGTTGTCCCGATTTTCAGAGGCAACCTGATAATGGTGATTGTCGGCGTCGGCAACAAGCCTACCAATTATGATGAAGGCGATGTGGACATCCTATCACAATTGGGTGACCTTTCCTGGGATATTGTCGAGCGCATGCAGGCGGAAGGGGCTCTTAAGGAGAGCGAAGAACGCTATCGCCTGCTTTTTTGCCGTTCGCCAGTGGGAGTGTTCCACTATGATACGCAGCTTCACATCACTGACTGCAACGACCGCTTTATATCCATTCTCCAATCCAGCCGAGAGCGATTGGTGGGCCTGGATATGAATACGCTGCGAGATCAGGGGGTGCTTCCCGCTCTGCGTCAGGCGGTGGAAGGAGAGGAGGGATTCTACGATGGCCTTTATCGCGCCACGACCAGTTCTGCGGTAATCTGGATTTCCATGCGCACTGCTCCTTTGATTGACCTGCAGGGCCAGATCAAAGGCGGCATAGGGATAGTCGAAGATATTACCGAGCGCAAGCGTGCGGAACGGGAAAAGACACTCCTGAATGAAATCGCAAACATCTTCCTTACCGTCTCGGACGAGGCGATGTATGGAGAAGTCTTGGCGGTTATCCTTCAGGTGATGAATAGCGAGTTCGGTATCTTTGGGTATATAGCGGAAAATGGGGACCTTATCATTCCCAGTTTAACCAGAGCTATCTGGAATGAGTGCCAGATTCCAGGTAAGTCTATCGCCTTTCCGGCGGATTCCTGGGGAAACAACCTCTGGGGTAGAGCGATCAGGGAGAAGAAAACCTTCTGTTCGAACGGATCCTTTCATACCCCTGGGGGGCACATTCGCATTGATCATTTCCTCACGGTGCCGATCGTTTATGGGCAAGAGTCCATTGGGCTAATTTCCGTGGCCAACAAGGAAGGGGGCTACACCGAGCAGGACAAGAATTTGCTGGAACGTGTTGCCTCCAGAGTCTCACCCATCCTCCGTGCCAGATTACAGAGAGACCTCCAGGAGCGGGGGCGCATGGCCGCGGAGAGAGACCTGAAGGAATCGGAAGAGAAATATCGCTTATTAATTGCGAATGCCGGTGAGGCCATCTTCATTGTTCAGAATGATGTCGTGAAATTTCCGAACCCTAAGGCATTGGAAATGTCAGGTTATTCCACTGAAGAATTGGCCAGCATTCCTTTTATCGATCTTATCCACCCTTCAGACAAAGAGGCGGTTCTTGAAGAATATTTGCGGCTGCAGGAAGGAAAGCAGCCCGAACTATTTCCCTTCAGGTTTATAGACAAGAAGGGTAAGGAGAGGTGGGTTGAGCTCACCACTGCCCCAATCATCTGGGAAAGCAAACCGGGCATTCTCTGTTTTCTCAGGGATGTCACGGAGGAAAAGAAGCTGGAAGCCCAGTTCATGCAAGCCCAGAAAATGGAAGCAGTGGGACGTCTCGCAGGCGGCGTGGCCCACGATTTCAACAATATGCTCACGGTGATCATCGGTAATACCGAAATCGCGCTCAATGATGTCGCCTCGTCGGATCAGCTCTATACTCGGCTTCAGAATGTCGAAAACGCCGCACGGCGGTCGGCCGACCTCACACGGCAACTGCTGGCTTTTGCGCGCAAGCAGACCATCGCCCCGAGGGTTCTTAACCTGAACGACACCGTGTCGAGCATGCTCAGCCTGTTGCGGCGGCTCATCGGCGAGGACATTGATCTGGCCTGGAGGCCATGGGAGGAGTTGTGGCCCGTCAAGATGGACCCCAGCCAGATCGATCAAGTGCTGGCAAACCTGTGTGTGAACGCCCGCGACGCCATCGCTGGGGTGGGTAAGGTGACCGTTGAAACGGGAAATATCGCCTTTGACGAGGCCTATTGCGCCAGCCACGCTGATTTTGTCCCTGGCGAGTATGTCCTCCTTGCGGTGAGCGATGACGGCTGCGGCATGAACGAAGAAACACGGTCGCATCTGTTTGAACCTTTCTTCACCACTAAGGGTGTGGGAAAGGGCACCGGCCTGGGACTGGCGACCGTGTACGGCATTGTCAAGCAGAACGACGGATTCATCAACGTATACAGTGAGCCGGGACAAGGAACGATGTTCCGAATCTATTTTCCCCGGCACAAGGCCGAACCTGCCGAGACTCTTGTGGAGAGTGCAGCGGAAACACCGCCGGCGGGAAGGGAAACGTTGCTGGTAGTCGAGGACGAAAAGGCAATTCTGGACCTCACCGAGAGTATCCTCGAAAAATTGGGGTATGCAGTCTTGACCGCTAAGACGCCGGGAGAGGCGATACGTCTGGTCGAAGAGCATACTGCCGACATTCACCTGGTGATCACCGATGTGGTGATGCCGGAGATGAACGGTCCGGACCTGGCGGAGCGGCTCGCTTCTGTCAGGCCAGGTCTGAAATACCTGTATATGTCCGGCTACACGGCCAACGTAATTGCCCATCGAGGAGTCTTGAAGGAGGGCGTTCATTTCGTCGAGAAGCCGTTTTCGATGAAGGACCTGGCAACCAAAGTGCGCGAGGTGCTCGACCAGAAATCGACCGACAACAATAGGGAATAAGGCAAGGGCCAACAAGGACATAGAACCTCATCTGTGCCCCGGCAAGCCTGTTGTAGCCCAGGTAGTGGTATCTGTCTATGAGTTCATTCCACAGGGAGCTTTCTTTGCGCTCAACTGTCTTAAGCCCTATTATGATATCCCCGGCCTTAAGCTCGACAGGCAGGCAGGGCTCTCCTTGGGGGGTCTTCTTCACCTTTGGCAGCGCTACCCTGTGCCGGGGCCGGGGAAGCTCTATCAGGCCCTTTTGCTCAAGCTTGAGTAGCGCCGTCCGGCAGCTCATATCCTTTAGGCCGCCGTTGCTTTTGACCCATCCGGTGTGTGAACAAAAAAGCCTTGATAGCTCAGTTCGGCTGACTTTCTCCCCTATTCGGGAGCGTATCCACTCAAGCTCGCCATCACTAATGTCTCTGCCGCAGATCTGCAACTCCATCTCCTCCCTGTGTTGCAGAGCCTATAGCAGAAACTTTTAGTTGTTGCCCAGCACTTTTTTTCAAATTCACAATATTTTTTTCAATGCTCCTGAACTCCCCCGGGTTCCTTATTGGGAAAACGTTCCACATAAGGGCCTGTAGCTCCCTTGCAGCCAGTAGAGAAACCTTTCCCTTAAATCCCCAGTTGAACCTGCCCTGGGAAAGCCTCTTGTGGCAAAGCCAGTACCCCTGGCCGTCATAGGCAAGGATTCTAAGTGCAGTGCGGGATTTGTTGATGAACACAAACACGGTCCCTGTGAAGGGATCACTTTGAAGCCTTTGTCTGCACACCGCGCACAGGCCGTATATGCCTTTTCTGAAGTCAACGGGCTCAACGGCCGCCATGATCCTCATATGAGGGGTCACCTGTATCATAACAGAAACTGCCTTATCATCCCCTCGGGCAGTGGCCCGTTTCCGCTCAAGGCCATCCTCGCCCCGTCCGGGCGACTGCACTCAAGCCGCCAGCCTGGTAGGCCCATGTCGAACTCTATGAAGTCCTCTTTCTCAACCACCCGGCTCTTGAGCCTTGCGTATGACAGCCCCAATCTCCTTGCCACGGTGCCGGGAGCATGTCTCCTGCATAGCCCTGCTGCAGCTTCCCAAAGCTCCTCAGGGATTCTTCCCGCTCCCCTTTTCCTGTTCTTTCTCCAGACCTCAAGCTGCTCTTTCACAACGTCAAGGCCAGCGGTACTCCTAACTCCTCGTCTTTCCATAAGGCAACCTCCTTCGCTTAATCAGGTTGCCCCACCTTATATATTGCCGCTAACCATAGGCAAGCACGCTTGCCGGAAGGACACGACCACGCATGGTCTGAAGGGTCGCAATTGACCTCTCGTCCTGCATTCGCCCTATCGCATGAACGACGTTCCGCGCGGCTTCAATGGAAAAGCGCTTGTTTGCAGTCAACCAATCGTTGTCTCTCGCGTACTTCTTGGGTGATAAGTCGCGATACTGGAAACTATATGCAGACTCGCCACCATAAAAGATTGGTTCTCGAAGTACTGCACCGCTGGTGAACGGATTAAAGTTCTTATCCCCGACCTTCGTCGGGTCCAAGGTAGCCCAAAATGCAGCAGACATTGACTGATGAATCTCCTGAAGCAGTGCTTCTGTCTTGTCGATGTACTGCTGGAGGACATTCGGGGCCGGAACTCGACAATCAATCTCGTTCTTGATTAACAGCCCGATGAGCGTGGACGTTTCTGTGCGAATGAGGCGATTTTTGGAAAACATGTGCCGCATATCCTCGGGCTTCATTTCGCCCGAATAGCGGATCATGTTGTCGCGAAAGCAAAGATACGCAATCGCGTGAATGTAGCCGGGTGACGAGCAGAGCTTCGCTAGCTCATCGAAAATCGCTTGCTCTGAGCGCATCAGCGATTGTGGCTGCTCCGATACCTTCCGCGTGCCCAAGCGTCACTCCGTGTCCAATGCCGCATAACGACCAGAATCACTGGTAAAAATAAGCGTAGCGTATTTTATCCAGTGCATTCTTTGTTAGGCTCCTCTCTAATAGGCTAAAGATTTCCAATGGCTGAACTGATAGCTATAGCCTCCATAACACTTAGGCCACTATTTCTATTGACAAATTGTTGGCCAATTGAAGTTAGAAAACGAGAGGGGATTCGGTTCTGTCTAGGCCCTCTTGTGACATATTGCGGTCTTGACCGAGCAAATGAGAGGATTAGACCTGCACGCGCCCGTGTCATACCGACATAAAGCAGCCTAGCGGCTTGGAGGAGCAAAGCAGGATAAAGCATGTCTTTGGAAGACGGTAGATTATTCTCCTCAAGCCCAGGTATGAAGACTACCCTTGCCGAAAGTCCTTTGCTTGAGTGAAGAGTCATCAGCCTGACCCCACTAGCTGCGGCTGGTGTTGGGTTTGTGGTTGCCGCCACTGTAGGAGTTGGCGATCCAGCAGCGATTTGGGCAAGAATGTCCTGTCTCTCACCGTTGTTCGCTGCCTCGAGATAGGCGAGCACATCTGACAGTATGCATGAAGGAGGAATTGCCGCCGCTACGGATTGCCACTCAGTTAACTCTTGTGCTGTTAAGCAACTTGAGACGAGTTGAAGAACAACCGCAGCTCGGGCCGAAAATATGTCGCTCAACTGCCATCCATTCACTTGTGAAAGACAGTTGCGAACCCGATTTACAGCGCTCAAGGAACTTCCAGTTAGCCAAGGCGGCACAGCGTTCAGGAAGATGTCTGCGTATCTTGCGTTGTTGTTTAGGCATGCGTCAGAAACGTTTCGACATGTGCGAGTCCCCACTCGCGATAGTAGTGCCAGAATTGTCCTGTAGCCTACCAAGAAATCCGGATTGTCAATCACTCGTAGTAGACTAACGACGAATCGTCCGGCGTTAGTGTCAGCAATTGCACCTGTACCAAGACCCACAAACTGAATACCAAGCGCATGCAATTCTTGCTCAATTCGCTCTCCAAGCCCGCGCTGTGATAGAAGGATCAATATGTCCTCGGGTATGACTCCCGCAGAAATAAGTTCGTTACAAGAGTCAGCAATACCCCTTGCCTCACTCGCTTCTCCCGCAAATGACCAAGTGTGAAGGACCCCAGATTCGGGAGGGACACTTGAGAAATACGCAGAAGCTAAATTTTTTGGCAAACGCCCCGGAGCTGCGTGATTCGTGATAACGTTTGTCGCAGCTGAAAGAATGCCACCCGTACAACGAAAGCAGACCTGCAACGTGTGTGAAGTTGACAGTGGGTATCGATTCTGAAAGGACTGAATCCCCGCCGGACTAGCATAGCGGAACGTATAGATGCTCTGATCATCGTCTCCTGCGACAAAAACTGAAACACAAGCTTGAGCCATCTGATCGATAAGCTCTTGATCACATGGATTGAGGTCTTGAAACTCATCGACAATTAGCGATCCAATACCAAGCACTGTTACCGGATTTAACAAGCCAGATTGAATCAACGTCAAGCAACGCTGGATCGACTCGCCGGGCAAGAGACAGGCATAGAGATTTGAGCGACCATTGTGGAAAGCGGTAAAGCTCGCAAGATCTGCAGGTGTTACGGGAACATTCGGTGAAGAAATAAATGGTGCTGGTGCCGCACCGGTGTTCCACACCGACTCTTGGTGAGTGCGAATCTCACTCGCACGTGTCCGCGTGCAACTTATAACGTCTGCCAGTTCTTCGTCATAGAGGCTACTCTGGCTCCATTTGTCGAGCATATGGGGATTAACGGAATACTGGGCAAGTTGACCAGCTCTAGTGAGTGCCGATAGTGCAAGTGAGTGGAGGGTAGACACGTTTATTGGAGGTGGTGTAGCGTAGCCCCCATTAGTTGTCAGATAACCCGCTATGCCTTCAGCCAATTCCGTTGCTGCCGCATTTGTGAAGGAGACTGCATAAATTTGCGAAGCAGGTATTCCGGTCTGAAGAAGCCAGTGAACGCGTTCTCCGATTGAGAACGACTTACCAGTACCTGGTCCGGCCACAAGTCGAACCTGGGGTGATCCGTCATGCGCAGCTGCGTGCTGAGTTGCACCTGCTGCTTGGTATTGAACTGGTGTAACTGCCAAAGACCTTTACCTCCATTGAAATATCTAAACAACCCTCGCACTGGTTAAGCCTAATCGCGGCGCTGACCCGCGAGCACGGCGGGTGGCAGGCCCGCGTAGCGGGGCGGCCAAACGACGAGCGCAGTCGGGTCCAGTGCTTTGTTCCGGCGCAAAGCGACGGGGCAAGGCACTGGACGAAGTCTGCGCCGCGATTCCCGGCGACGGAGTCGCCGGAAACAATATATTGAATAGTTTCCTTTCAATATCAAGGAGTTTCGAACTTGTCAATCTCAAAAGAAAATAATATTGACAAAATTATTTGATATTCTTAGCCTTATTAAGTTGTTCAATATCCAATTTCACTGCTGTCCCAACGTAGATTTTTAAGAATGCCATAACTTTTTAAAATATGGGCATATTTTACATAAAATGCCATTTATCGATTTGAAATTTCTTCCCCGGATATGCCAGTCTCCGTCATCAATGAATGAGGAGGCTGCACATGAATTCCGGGAAAACGATCTTTGCCCAGTTAATGGACTTTCTCCCCCCATACGAATTTCGAAGATGCGTCGATCGATACAACTGCAACCACAAAGTGATCAGCTTCTCCTGCTGGGACCAGTACCTCTTATGTTCTCGTGGCAATCGTGAAGAAAACCTTGAATCTGGACCAGAGCCTCTATACAATTCTACAGATTCTGAGTCTGACCCTTTACGAAAAAGAACAAATTTATCAATTACTTTTAAATGTCAGCCACACAAACCAGGAGGCCCAACTCAGCAACCAATTGAATCTATTCTATTAACCTTGGGACAGCAGTGATTCCTTACCACTAATCACTGGCATTGCCATTGTTCATACCACTGGCATGCCAGTGGATTATACCTTCGATTTAGAAGCCCAACTCTGGTTAGATCTGCAAGCCACTTACTGTCATTTACGTCGGTTTTCCTCCCAGGCACTTTCTTTACATCCCTTGCGTTCACTACGTATGCGGTGATGCCGGCTGCTTCAAGGCTCGCAAACACGCTTTTCCAGTATATCCCCTTGCTCTCCATAACAGCCAGTTCCACATCAAGGCTTTTCAGCCATCTGACCATCTGACGACGATGCTTTCGGAAGGTCCCAAATTGCTTCGTTTCCTCCTTGATAGAACCGTCTTGCTGTTCC
>MNYJ01000151.1 GCA_001874005.1 Desulfobacteraceae bacterium CG2_30_51_40 | reverse complement strand
ATAGATAGTGCCCATCCGGAAATGAGATAGTTTCGTCGAGTTCAAGACGGGCGATAATTTTAACCACAGGAATACATTGACGTATTTCGAGGATTAAAATTTGAGCCCAACGCCTAAATCGGTGAAAATAGCCATTTCCGGATGGACACTAGATAGTCATAGCGGAGTAGGCCGATATCCGGTCCTTGTTCCGGCCTTCGCCGGAATGACGACCCGGATTCTGGATCGATTCGGCAATGACATGCGGCATTTTCATACTTCGTTGTGCCCCACCAGGTCATGACCGTTAGTTCTGATAATTCGGAATCCCTGCAATGAGGTCAAAGCAGAAGCCCTTGATGCTTTGGCAAGAATACTCAGGGGGTACACGGATCACAGGTGGATCGTTTCATGCGCAGAAATTCGGCCTCTTAATGTCCGGTTCTGAGCCAAGAATTGACTGATAACCGGCAAACTATTAATACCGGAGAAACACCATGCTCAAATACATGCGGAAAAAGGCGGTCTCCGTTGATCTTGATGACGGGTTCCTTAAAGTGCGCGGGATACTCGACGATGATATCTACAGCCTTGAAATAGAGGTTTCAGTTGATCTCAGGGAACTCAAGATCCGCGATCTCAAGGGAAGATGGAACCGCCAGACGACCAATGAATGCTCCAGGGCCTTGATGTTCCTTAATGAGGCGATAGGTTTGGGGATCAGAGACGCGGGTTTTCCCCGGCAGGTTCATAAGGTAGTGGGCAGGAGGGCATGCCGCCACTTCGCAAATCTGCTCCTTGAATGTTGTGAGGCCGCAAGTGAAGCCGCTCTCATCCTTGCGTGGAAGGAGGAATTGAAGCGGGGACTTGATTTAACATTTGCTGATTTTGCAGGCGTCTCCAAGAAGGATACAGCTTCTTGCATAAGCGCGTCTTCATCCCCCTCCCTCGCAGAACGACCCGAAAAGAAACCCCGTTCCTGCCGGGAAAGAGAGATCGAAACACCACCGATTAAATTCCTGGTTGACCTTCACATCCACACCAGTCCCGCATCTCCATGCAGTTCCGTCGGCATAGAAGACGTAGTACAGAGGGCAAAGGAGGCAGGCCTAAACGCTATCTGTCTGACTGACCACAATTATCTCTGGGAAAGGGAGACCGTTGAGGAAATCATGAGAAATGAAGGCATGCTTATCCTGCGCGGAAATGAAATAACCACAGATCAGGGGGACATGCTTGTCTTCGGACTGGAGAAGAACATCGAAGGCATCATTAGGCTTCAGGAGCTGCGCGAAGAGGTCTTGAAAGCGGGCGGCGCCATGATTGCGGCACATCCATTCAGGGGTTTTTTGACTTTCGGAGTCGGGCAGCTAGGCTTAACCCCGCAGCAGGCAATGGAAAGGGCTGTTTTCAGATATGTTGACGCCATAGAGGTATTGAACGGAAAGGTTACAGAAAAGGAAAACGCATTCGCAGCGGAGGTCGCAGCCGGGCTTGGCCTTACTCAAACCGGGGGAAGCGACGCCCACCAGAGAGAAGAAGTAGGCATATTTGCCACAGGATTTGAATGTGCTCTGCGGGATGAAAAGGATTTGATAGAGGCCCTAAAAACCGGCTATGCCTTCCCGGTAGATCTGAGGAAGAAAGTTGATGGGAGAGATGCTTAAATGAACAGACCGTTAAAGTGGCAGAAAACAATACGCAGGATGGAGCAGCTTCTCAGGCTCAAGTCATTTCCAGTGGCTTTTAAGATGCTTGAAGAGGCTGAAGAACTGAGCCGCATTCCTTTCATGCGTAGGCCTGGGCACAAGATGACCCTATGCCAGATGATCACCCTTGTAAGGAATTTCGACTGGACCGTGGGCGCGGAGCTTAAGGATTTTATGAACCCCACGTGCCCTTCGATCCTCGGCCTTTGCGACATCCCCGAATATAACAAGGACGGTACATTTAGAAGCATCGTGTGGGTTAAGACAAGAAAGGATGCGCAGCGATACGAAGCTGAAATTCCTCGTCTTCCGATGGATAGATATAAGGCGGTTGCGATGGCTCCGCTTGTCTATGAGCCTTTCGAACCCGATATTGTGCTCATCTATGCCAATCCCGCCCAGATGATGCTTCTGATAAACTCCCTGCAGTTTGAAGACTATGAGGTAATGCAGTTTTACTGCGTGGGTGAATCCTCCTGCTCTGATGCCATAGCAAGATGCTATCTGACGGGGAAACCATCCCTCACCATACCCTGTTACGGTGAAAGGCGTTATGGACACGCGCAGGATGAAGACCTGGTTATAGCGATACCAGCCGGGATGATGGGAAAGGCCCTCAAGGGGCTCGAAACCCTTTACCGACGAGGCATACGTTATCCCATCAGTTTCGCGGGAGCGGAGCAGGACCTTACAAGGGCATTTCCGCTTTCCTACTCGGCCCTTGGAGCCTTGGACTCCGTGAGAGGTAATGACGGAAGGCTTCTCTTAGGGGTAACAGGGGGCATAGCCAGTGGAAAAAGCACGGTTTCGGCAATGCTTCAGGATATGGGTGCCCACCTGATAGATTTTGACGTTCTTGCCAGGAAGGTTGTTGAGCCAGGGAAGCCCGCCTGGAAGGAGATCGTTGCCTATTTCGGGCGGCAGGTAGTTTCCGAAGATGAGACGCTCAACAGAAAGGCCCTGTCCGAAATAGTTTTTTCCGACATGGAAAAGAGGAAAAAACTGGAGTCGTTAACCCATCCGAGGATTCATGAGGAGTTCCTCGAGGAGGTTCGGCAGATAGCCGCCGGACATCCAAGGCCCATCATTCAGGTGGGAATTCCCCTTCTGATTGAACTGAACCTCCAGTATCTATTTCATAAGATACTTGTAGTCCATATCCCCGCTAATCTTCAGGTAGAGCGACTTGCAAGACGAGACGGCATATCCGAACAAGAGGCCGCCAATATACTTAAGGCCCAGCTTCCTATTGAAGAAAAGCTAGGCTACGCAGATTATGTCATACACAACGACGGTTCAACCGAAGAGACGATGTCACAGGTGCGAAGGCTCTGGGGAGAGCTGAAGGCGTTTCAGGAGACCTTGTAGGCGAGCGGATAAGGATAAAAAAATCTGCAAATATAAAGGACGTCCCCGATACGATTAGAGGCCGAGATAGGTCTTGCGGATGACCTCATCCTTTAGGAGTGATTCAGCGGTTCCCTCGGCAATGATCCTTCCGGATGAAAGAACGTAGTTGCGGCTCGCCATTTCAAATACCGCGCTGACCTCCTGCTCAACCAGAAGGACCGTGATCCCAAGAAGCGAGACCTCCTTGATCTTTGTAAAGACCTCCTTTCTGAGTATGGGGGCAAGGCCAGTGGAAGGCTCATCAATGCAAAGAAGCTTGGGCTCGGTCATGAGTGCCCTGCCGATAGCAAGCATCTGCTGTTCCCCTCCGGAGAGAGTTCCTGCCACCTGGGAGCTTCGGCCTTTGAGAACGGGAAAAAGCGTATAGACCTTTTCAAGATCGGACGCTTTCGCTACCCTGTCCCTCTTCAGATAGGCACCGGCCAGAAGGTTATCCCTGACTGCCATCTCCCGGAAGGGCCTTCTCCTCTCAGGACAATGCACAAGCCCTCTTTTGACTATCTGATAGGCGGGAACGCCCTGTATCTCTTCTCCGGCAAATCGTATCTTGCCCTTCAGAATAACTTCTCCGCCGGTAGAGCGCTTTGAAATCTCCCGATCCCTTGCCACAAGACCCGTTATGGCCCTAAGCAGGGTTGATTTGCCTGCGCCGTTAGGACCAACAAGGCTTACCAGCTCACCCTCATCCACCCCCAAATTGACGTCATTGAGGAGCATGGCCTTATCGTAGAAGACGGACATGTGTAAGACTTCCAGAAGCAAGCGCTATACCCCTCCCTGCCCCAGATAGGCCTTTATGACCTGCCGGTCATTTACCACATCTTCAGGGGTACCGTCCGCTATGACGGTCCCGAAGTCGAGAACTATTATCCTTGTAACTATCTTCATGAGCTGCTGAAGTTTGTGCTCCACAATGATCATTGCGGGTCCTTCACTGTGAAGTCTTCCGAACCTGCCCCCCTTATGGAGCCTTTTTATTGATTTTGCCATAAGTTCCGTCTCTGCGGGACTGAGACCCCCGAACGGCTCATCCAGCAGCAGCAGTTCAGGCTCTGTGGCTATGGCCCTTGCGACCTCAAGTCTTTTCAGATCTCCCTGAGAAAGGGTGGATGCCTTCTCAAGCGCCATATCCGATATCCCGGCAAACTCAAGAGCATCCATTGCCTTGGCCTCCACCTTCTTCACCCATTCTCCCCGCTTCATGGCCCTTGGAGACAGGCAGGAAACCATCACATTTGCTATTATGGGCAGCCTTCTGAAGGGTCTCATGTTCTGGAAGGTGCAGGCTATTCCCATTCCTACGATATCCCATGTCTTCTTTCCGGCTATATCCGTATTCTTAAATCGGATCGTTCCGGAATCAGGCTTCAGTATGCCGGTGATAAGCCTTAGGAGGGTGGTCTTTCCGGCGCCATTGGGGCCTATAAGCCCTATAACCTCATTTCTGCCCATGGAAAAACTCACGTTTCCAATGGCCCTCAGCCCTCCGAAATCCTTTGAAAGCCCCTCAACTGTCAAAAAGTCAGTCGGCATATCAGGCCTCAAGGGACTCCTCTCTGAGTTCACGCCTTGAGACCTTACCCACGTCCGTCTTGGGAAGTTCTCCCCTAAACTCAATTATTTTCGGCACCTTGTAATGGGCGAGGTTTTTCCTGCAAAACTCCATTATCTCTTCCTCTGAGACCTTACCTCGCGCTTCGCTTTGAAGCACCACATATGCCTTGACTATCTGCCCGACCTTCGGATCAGGCACCCCGACAACTCCCGCCGCCTTTACCTGCGGGTGCTTATAGAGCACCTCTTCCACGTGCCTTGCAAAGACGGAGTAGCCTTTATATTTGATGAGATCTCTTTTTCGGTCGAAGAAATGGAAGTAACCCTCCTCATCCATCCTGACCAGATCGCCCGTTCTGAGCCACCTCCTCCCCTCCAGCTCCATGATGGCCTCAGCCGTCTCTTTAGGTCTCTTCCAGTATCCCTGCATGATGTTGGGTCCGCTCAATATGAGTTCGCCCACTTCCCCGGCAGGCATAAACGACTGGCCATCAACATCCACAATAGCGGCCATGACGCTTGGAAGCGGGACACCGAAGGAGCCTGCCTTCGGCCTCTGATAAGGCGAGCTGTGGCTTACCGCAGTGGTCTCCGTCATCCCGTAGCCCTCAAGTATCCTTGTGCCGGTCCTCCTCTCCCAGTCGGAAACCGTTGATTCATGAAGTGTGTCGGCTCCGCAGGCAATCAGCTTGAGTCTTTTCCAGTTTACCCTTCCTGTCTTTTCATGCTCCTTTAGATATTCAAACAGGGTGGGAACCCCGTAAAATCCCGAAACCTGGTATTTCTCCATCGCATTGAGGATCTCCTCGACATCAGGGGTGGTAAATAGTATCAGAGTTGAGCCCTGCACCAGGCCGCTCAGCATCACAACGACCTGGCCGTATATGTGGAAAAAAGGCAGGAATGCCGCGCCCACCTCCTTTCCTTCTTCAAATATGGGCCAGAAGGCGGTCGTCTGTCTCTGGAGCGCCACAATATTTGAATGGGTCAGGATCGCGGCCTTGGGAAGGCCGGTAGTTCCGCCGGTATAGGGAAGCGCCGCAATATCCTTTGACGGCTCAATAGAGACGGCAGGGGGCTCCGGGCGATAATTCTTTAAAAGTGTCCGGAAATCATGAAGTCCTGCCTCGCGCTTCAATTCAGTCGTAGGTATCTTTTTCCCTCCGTAAGCCTCAGCCAGGGCACTTTTTCCGAATATCTTCTTAAGGGGAGGAAGATAATCGCCTATACTGGAAAGAATGATGTTTTCAAGCACTACCTCGGCCTTTACCACATTGTCATATAGAATATCTTCGCATACGATCGTCTTTGCGTCGCTATCCTGAAGCTGATGCCTTACTTCCTTGCTGGTATATACCGGGCTTATCGGTGTAACCTTGGCCCCTGCCTTCAAGGCCCCGAAATAGGCTATCACATACTGAGGACAATTAAGTAGATAGAGCGCCACGGTATCGCCCTTGGATACCCCCATGTCCGCAAGGGCAGTAGCGAAACGATCCGTATCTTCATGTAATTGCCTGTAGGTAATGCGCTTTCCATAGAATATGAGGGCATCCTTCTTCTCATACTTTTTTGCGACCCTGTCAAAAAGGGCCGGAACAGATATGTCTTCAACTTCAATGTCTGCGGGAACCCCTTGGGGATAATAGGCAAGCCACGGTCTTGAGAGATAAAACTCTTTTGGATCCATAAATGACCTCTTTTAGAACTCTTTCTGTCTATAGACCATTTTCTAGTTGAGAGGAGCCGCGCAGATTCTGCACGTCTTCCTTTTCGCTACATTTCTTATCTTGCATCTGGGGCACTGAGTCTCAAGCTTATCCCTTAAATATGGGAAGAGGCCTTCGGGCATATAAAGAAGTATCAAAAGTATTACCAATGCAAACGCAAGCGTTCGGTATTCAGGCCAAAACCTCAAAAACTCCAAGAGGGGAAAGAGTATGAAAACCGCCCCTACCGGACCGTATATTGTCACTATCCCTCCGAAGACCGCCCAGATAACTACTGTAAATGACATTGATACCTCTAGTGTAGATGGGCCGGCTATCCTCATGAAGTGGGCGTAAAGACCGCCTGAAATTCCGGCAAAAAATCCTCCAAGGCTGAAGGCCAGGAGCTTGTAACGGATGGTATTGATCCCCGATGCCCTCACCGCAAGCTCATCTTCTCTTATGGCGTGAAAGATGATACCGGTGTTGGAGTCCGTGATTTTCCACATTACCGCGCAGGAGACGAGCATTATTACGCTGGTGAGATAATAGTCCCATAGCCTTGAGCCCGTAAGTCTGCTCAGACCTGAGAGGCCAAGTTCTCCACCGGTTATGTCCGGTACCGCAAATATTATCCCAAGCAGGATTACTGGAAAGGCAAGGGTTGTAAGGGCAAGGTATGTACCCCTTAGCCTCAGGCAGGGTATGCCGACGATCAGACCGGTCAGTACGGCGCCCAGTGCCCCCAGGGGAATGCTGGCCCAGGGAGGCAGATGGCCGTGGATATTGAGTAGGGCAGCGGAATATGCCCCCACCCCGAAAAAGAGCGCATGACCGAAATTCATCTGCCCCGTAAAGCCTGAAAGAAGATCCCAGCTTGCCGCGAATATGGCAAAGATGCTTGAAAGGATCAATATCCTCAAAAGATAAGGACTTTGGGAAAAAAGCGGCAGGACAAGGATTGTAACAACAAACACCCCTACTGCCACCCGGCTCGGCAGGACAAGGACCTCATCTTTGCAAACGGTCAAGCTCTTTCTGAAATAATAGCTCAGCATTCCCATGGCTATCTTTCTTCCTCAAAGGCGATCCCGAAGAGTCCTTCCGGTCTGAGGATCAAAACCAGAATCATTATGGAAAGGGCCACAGAACCCTTGAGGAATGCCCCCTTTGGAATAAGAAAAACCACAAGCGCCTCCGTAAACCCAAGGATATAAGCGCCCAGGAAACTTCCCTTGAGGCTCCCCAGCCCCCCCAGAACCACCACCGCCATCATGATTATAAGCGGTTCCATCCACATGAAGGGATTGACGATCGTAAGCGGTACCACAACCGCTCCGGTAAAGGCCGCAAGCCCGACCGATATGCCCATGGTGGCCATTGCGACAAGGCGTTCGTTGATACCCATAAGGTTGGCAACCTCCCGGTCCTCCGCCATACACCTTATAGCAAGGCCTAGCCGTGTCTTCATCAACATGAGCCACAGCGCCAAAAGGACTGCGACCACTGCCCCGAAGGTAAGAAGCTGCTGATAGAATATCTTTACATTCATGATGGAAAAGAACCCCCCCACCAGGGAGGGAACGCTTAAGAAATCCCCCGTGAATATAAGCAGCATTACCTCCTGCATAGCGATTGCGAGGGCTATCGTCCCTATGAGAACGGCCGCTTCATGCTCCCTTATCGGTTCAATGAAGAAGCGGTATGTCAGAAGGCCCAGGCAAATCACCATTACTATGGCAAGGAGCATTGAAATAATGGACCCGAGCCCCATTCTCTGCGTGAAAAAAAATATGCAGTAGGCAGCCACCATATAGAAGGCGGTATGGGCGATGTTGACTATCCTGGCTACCCCGAATATCAGGGAAAACCCTATGGCGAGAAGGGCAAACATACTTCCGCTTATCAAACCGCTTACGACAATATCGAGCAGCATAGCGACTCCTCAAGTGGAGGAAAAGAAACCCCGGCCGTAAAACGCCCCAGAGGCCGGTTGAACGACAGACCTCGGGCAGGCGGAGAAAAAAAGCCCGGAGGCAAGGCCCGTGAATCCCTCAGTAACTGACTCGTAATTTGAACCTTTACTAGCAGCCATGCCCGAATAGGGCACAACGAAAGATGTAGATCACCCCCATCCCTCCCTCCCCCGTCGAGGGGGAGGGATAAAGGGAAGGCGCATTTTCATATAACCTTACGAGGAGAGCACGAAATGATGCATACGGGCGCTTTGGAACATCCTGCCAAACGACTCGTCCATTTTGGCTCCTACTTCTTATATGCCTGGATCACCCATGGCGGAACCTTATAAGGAACTATGCCTTTATAAGTGACCTCCGGGGCTCCTTCGGCAGCCTTCCACTTGTTCGGCCAGACGCCGACCATCTTTCCGTCCTGCCACTGCACACCAAGGCTTGTAAGGAAGCCGGGGCCCCATGTAAGGTCATGGAGCTGCCTTCCTTTCTCATCCTTCATGTATTTGATCATACCGGAGGGGGTCTTATACTGCCGCTCCTCCATAATGGGAATAATCTTTTCAGGATCAAGACTGCCGGCCTTCTCTATCGCCGGCACAATACCGTGAAGTATGGCCGTGTATGTATCGGCAGTGTATGTAGGCGTCTCTCCGAATCTCTTCACATATCCGTCCACGAAGGGACCTGTCATGTCATTTACCTCAACGCCCCTGCAATAGGTATTCATCGTCATGACATAATTACCCATGCCTTTGGTGGCACCCCAGAAGCCGTCTTTCTGGGCCTCCACGTTGATGCCTACCTGCACGGCCGGGACCTTAAGCTCTCCGGCCTGCCTTGCAAAGGTGATCCCGACAGAGGCTGAAAAGGTGGTAAAGATCATATGCGCGCCGGATGACTGGACTGCGGAAAGCTCTGCAGTGACATCGGTGGCTGTCTGAGAAGGCCTCCAGACACCCACAACCTCCATGCCCATCTTGGGTATAAACCCCTTGGCTGCCTCTATCATCGGATCTACCCAGATCGCCTTTTCCGCCACTATGGCCACCTTAACCTTTGGAATGCCGAGGGTTGCCTTCAAGATTGCGCCCACGGTCGCCATCTGCACAAAACAAGTTTTGACAAGAAACTTAGAATTAAAAGGTGTCCCTCTGAAGAAATATTTGTAGCGGTCATAGTCGGTTGCAACTCTCGTGCACAGCTCCGGGTGGGCGGCGCCGCATCCTATGAATATCTTCTTATAATCCATTGCGATATCCTGCATGGCAAGGACCGCCTCGGTTCTGAAGCCACCCACTATAAAGTCAACCTCATCGTGTGTGATTATTCGCTCCATAGCGTTTGTGGCATCCGTCACATTAAGGAACTCATTCGAATCCGCCTTCACAAGCTCTACCTTCAGCTTCTTTGCTCCTACCTGAATTCCTCCTTTGGCGTTAATCTCTTCAGCGGCCATTGTGGCGCCGTTCCAGTGCCCCTTGCCCTGGACAAAGTTCATAGGCCCTATGACCCCTATCTTGACAGCGTCCGCAGCGGCGGCGGATGCCGTCCAGAAAATCCAAAGACACAGGAACATACTCAGGCACACAAACAACGTTTTCGTTTTCATTACCCCCTCCTCTTCCAGAAAAAGGTTTCTAATGTCTGCCTTCACCTAAAGACGCCCAGTGGCGTCCATATACCCGTCTCTTTGAAAAGCGCAAACGGCCAAAGGCTCATGCCCTGAAGGCATTTGGCCACCCAGCCAATGAAATAACATGACCCGTCATTCCGGGCTTGATCCTAAATCCATATATATAACGAACAGATGGATTCAGGATATAACCGCGGTATTGCGGGATGACAGAAAATCTATTTTCACGGTAAACACTCATGACAGAAATATTTTGTCGCCCCCGCAAATGAAAATCCTCCTCCGGCTCTACACTCTGCGAGGTCGAGGATTTCCCTCCCCCCGCGCGGGGGAGGGTCGGGGTGGGGGGTGTATTTTCACGGTAAATCTGTATTACTCGTTCACTAGCCATACACTTAGCATTCCCTCAGGAATGAAAATGATAACGCCTGCTTTCACGACTCAATAAATCATATTCCCGATCTTTGGGATTGTTATCTCTTAATGTCCCCGGAGGCGGTAAGGCATAGGGGGACATCTCGTTGAGTTTTCTCTTTTGGGAAATTGTTCTAAGGCAGATAGAGGTGGAATCCTTTGATAAAGCCGCAAATGCTTTCTTGGAAAAGGCCGGGCTCGTGCTATCTATAACTTCCATGGGGCGGGACTTTCCTCCGGGGGACGAAAGTCCTTTAGGCGAAAAACCCGGAAGGCAGCTTTCAGAAATCTTCGGCCTTAGATTCCCAATTGGAAAGCCACGGTAACGGGCAAGCTCCGATAGGCAGCTATAATCCCGTTTGAAATTGGAGGGCTCAGTAATGCCTTCGGTCTCCACAACTTCCGAAGGGTAATTGCGCCCCGCATGAATCGCAACTGCTCCCTTTAAACGCCATAGGGCCTGTCCGGAAAAAATATCCAAGATCGCACCTGATGGTTGAGGTTAGCTAATCATTGCATATCCAACACGCCTGGCAAGCCGCGAAAAAACTCACAGATGCCGAATTTCTCTCATCACTCTATACTGTGGCATAAATACATGTGCAGTTCATTAATAGGGTATTTGCCTTCGCTTTCACTCCGACGCCCCACCATCAGGGAGTGTCCCTATCACCGCCGCCCTTGCATCCAGAGATATTTCTTAAGGCAATGAACATACTGTCTAGAAGCAAGGTTCAAAACCAGTGGTTATCTTTTGATTCCTTTTCTATTATTTGTCAATATAAAAAAGATTTCAAATACAATCCTTGACCGCTTGAGCCCACTGTCGTATCTCTATTATAAAGAGCCAATTGCAAAACTACGATTACTCGTCATTCCGGCGAAACCCGGAATCCATAACGCATTGATTCAAGGATAGACTGGATTCCCCGATCAAGTCGGCGAATGACGAAACGGTGAATTTTGCAATGGCATCTAAAAATTATAAAATTTGACACACTCGTAAAAAGTCGCCAGGAGCGTCACCCCGGCGAAATCCTTATGGACACTACCAAATTTGAAAGGAATTATATGAGCACATACAGGACAGCCATCATGCGTTATGAAGGTCCGCTTGATTCAGTAAGAAAGGCGATTGACGCTTCAGGCGGGTTAAGCCATCTCAGCACCGGAGCAAAGGTCTGCATAAAGCCCAACATTGTCTTCTGGAGCAGGTCGGTTCCTTTTCCCAAGTGGGGTGTCATAACGACATCGAGGGTGGTAGAAGACGTTGTGGTTCTCCTCAAGGAAAGAGGAATAGATGACATAACCATAGTGGAAGGAACCGTCACGATGGATCCCAAAGATCGCGCCACTCCTGCTCATGCCTTTCAAAGCCTCGGATATGAGAAGTTGAGGGACAGATACGGCATAAAATACTATAGCATCTTTGAAAGACCTTTCCGTAAGATGGATATCGGTGAGGATATTGTCCTCAATTTCAATAAGGATGCCGTCGAATCAGACTTCATAATTGACCTGCCGGTGCTTAAGACCCACAATCAGACAAAGGTCAGTCTGGGAATCAAGAACCTCAAAGGCCTGCTCGACATAAACTCGAGAAAGAAATGCCACAGCGCTGACCCCGTAAAGGATCTTAATTTCATGGTGTCGAGGCTACCGGTCGCCATGCCTCCTATCTTTACCCTGATTGACGGGATTTACAGCAACGAACGCGGCCCAAGCTTCGACGGAAAGATAAGGAGAAAGAATCTTCTGATAGCCTCAAATGATGTCCTTTCAGCAGATCTGGTCGGAGCAAAGGTGCTTGGATTTGATCCCGCCGATGTTCCCCACCTTGTCCACGCTGCCGGAAGGCAAAGAAGGCCCCTCGATCTATCCGATATCGAGATAATCGGGGAAAAAATAGATGACGTTTCATCTCCTCATGGATATGATTTTGCTTACTCCGAGACCGAAAACGGAATAATGCCCCTGCCTCTGGCCCGCCAGGGAATAAAGGGCCTTGCCTACCACAAATACGACCTTTCCATGTGCACTTACTGCTCGGGCCTCAATGGTCTCGTCCTCACCGCGATAAGGGGGGCATGGCAGGGAAAGCCCTGGGACAGGGTAGAGATCCTGACCGGGAAGAAAATGAAGCCTACTGCCGGCATGAACAAGACCATTTTACTTGGAAAGTGCATGCATCAGGCAAACAAGGATGATCCAAATATCAAGGAACTCTTTGCGGTAAAGGGTTGCCCTCCCAAGGCCGAGGACATAGTAAAGGCCCTTCACTGGGCGGGCATTGAGGTCAATGCCTCCCTGTTTGACCAGATAGATCAGCTCCCGGGTTTCTTCATGCAGCGATATGAAAACAAGCCTCAATATGAAGAGGCTCACTTCACAATACTTTAGGCCGGCGGAGGTTATCAGGTGGAAAAGATTTTAGTGGTCGGTGCCGGTTTCATGGGATCAGGCATAGCCCAGGTATGCGCCCAGAAGGGAAAAGATGTTTTCCTTACGGATACAAGTACCTCCGCCATTGAAAGGGGACTAAAAGAAATAGGCAGCTCACTCGTAAGACTTGCTCAAAAGAATATAATCACTGAAGATCCCGATCGCATTCTTAAGCGTATCACACCTGTTGACGGGATTGAGACAGCCTCCCTTGCTGACCTGATCATAGAGGCTGCAACGGAATCAGAGGAAATCAAAAAAAGCCTGTTTGCAAGGCTTGACAGCCTGGCATCTCATAATTCGGTAATTGCCAGCAACACCTCATCCATCCCGATCTCCATACTTGCCTCTTCGACTTCAAGGCCCGAAAATGTCCTGGGGATGCATTTCTTCGGCCCGGTCCCACTGATGCGTCTTGTCGAGGTAGTTAAGGCCGAGCATACTTCTGCTGATGTCTTTGAAAGGGCCGTTTCATTTGTAAAATCTCTGGACAAAATCCCAGTGAAGGTCATGAAGGACATCCCGGGATTCATAATGAACCGGATATTCTCCGCCGCCCTTCGAGAAGCACTTGAACTGGTGGAAAAGGGGGTGGCCAGTCCTGAAGACGTGGATATAGGGATGAGGGAGGGATATGGCTGGAGGGCAGGCCCGTTTGAAATCGCTGATAACGCCGGCCTCGATACCATTGAGCTTATAGGCAAGGCCCTTGAGAGACTTGGGGCGGGGAGCCTGAGCCCAAGAAGTGAGATTCTTTCACAGCTGGTCAGTGAAGGACGACTCGGCAGGAAATCGGGAAGAGGCTTTTATGATTATGATCCGGCCGGGAAGCGCAAAACAAAACAGAACTAACTGCAGATTAGAACGTACGACAATCTGAGCAGTTACCTTTAGGAGACTTTCTATGTCACTTCTTTTTGATCCCGTAAAGTTAGGCAGTTTGACGCTTCGCAACCGCTTCGTAAGATCCGCTACCTGGGAGGGTATGGCAGATGAGCAAGGAGCATGCACCCCTCGATTGATTGAGCTTGTAAAAAGGCTTGCTGAGGGAGATGTAGGGCTTATCATTACAAGCCACTCATACGTGAGAAGAGACGGCCAGGCAGGCACCGGGCAGATTGGAATTTACAGCGACGACCATATCCCAGGCCTTGCTCAGATGGCCGGTGCGGTCCATGAATACAATGGAAAGATAGTCGCTCAGCTTGCTCATGCCGGATTTTTTGCCAACCCGAAACTTACGGGCCTTCCCGCTGTCTGCATGTCGGCTGTCGAAGGCTATGGTGAGATAAAACGGATTGAAATGAGCAAAGAGGATATCGAGGCCATGACAGATGCCTTTGCCCGGGCTGCGGTAAGGGCCGTGAATGCCGGTATGGACGGAATCCAGATCCATGCTGCGCACGGCTATCTCTTGAGCCAATCCCTGTCGCCCGTATTCAATCGCCGCACTGACAGCTATGGAGGGCCGATCGAAACCCGCTCCCGGTTTCTCCTCAATGTGTTAAGAAAAATAAAGGGAGCTGTCGGCATTGACTTTCCCGTCCTTGTCAAAATGAACTGCTCGGATTTTTTGCCAGGGGGGCTGGAACTTTCAGAAGCCGTAGCCGTTTCAAGGCTTCTT
>MNYJ01000044.1 GCA_001874005.1 Desulfobacteraceae bacterium CG2_30_51_40 | reverse complement strand
AATCAGGAACAAACCGATTTTGACAGAGGGATTAATGGGTATTTGCGCTATCATCAGGGCAACTAGGGGCGCTACCAGAAAAATAATTACAATGGAGATCACCGTTCCCCGGATGTCACGAAACCCCGCTCTTATCTGTTCCCGCTTTAAGATTAGTCCTGAACCGACAAAAATAATAAAAATAACCACATCTGCTCCGCTATGGGATTTGATCCAGTTACCCATGCCGGCGATTGTGCCAGTGGTATCCGCAAGCGTAATAAGGCAAATGCCGACCAGGCCAAAAAGAAACCAGTTTTGCTTTAGAATTCGCGCCAATTTATTGCTTCCCCTTACCCGCGAGTTTTGCCATTGTGTAACTCAGACAATCGCCGAAATTCAACCGTTCCGGGTATTGTCCTCGGTTGATCGTTACACCTCTTGATACTTTATATGAAAATGCCCCTCGCCTTTAACCCTCCCCCTTGACGGGGGAGGGAGGGGTGGGGGTGATTTTCATCCTTCGTTGTGCCCCAATAGGGCATGGGGGTTAGTGTCCATCCGGAAATGAGATAGTTTCGTCGAGTTCAAGGCGGGCGATAATTTTAACCACAGGCATACATTGACGTATTTCGAGGATTAAAATTTGAGCCAAACGCCGAAATCGGTGAAAATAGCCATTTCCGGATGGGCACTACTTAAGGTTAAGTCCCATGGCTCCAATAAATTTCCGTATGAGTTCAAAAATTCGGGGTAGGTGCGGCTTCAGCCGCACGGGAACCGTGCGCTCTGCGCCTGAAGGCGCACCTACAGAAGCTGATTCCTGGTCTGCATGTCCTGATCTGCGCAAAGCCATCCCCCCCCGATTTATTGAAATGATACAAATTTCCCGTAAGAATCTAGCTAAACTATTATGGTATAATTTGTCAACACAGGCAGAAGATGGCGATCCTTCTCAAGGAAGAAGTATTATTGGAGGCTCTGCTTGAACATGCGCTGAGTGGTGTGATAGAAGTCGTTAGAAGTCTAAAAGTGTTTGACGACCATAGAGTAGCAGAATATTAGTTGTAATGGACGGTAGAAAACGAGCGGACATCAAACCCGGGGACCGGGTGCAGGTTGTGCAGAAACAGGATCAGCGTTCCGGCAGACTGACTGAGGGTATCGTTCAAGCGATTCTGACGCGCTCCGCCGTTCATCTTCACGGAATAAAGGTGAGGCTGGAAAGCGGGGTGGTCGGCCGCGTGAAGGTGATCATTTCCAAGGGCGATATCTGATAGGAGAAATTGATTGTTGAATATCTTTGTGGATGCGGACGCCTGCCCGGTCAAACCGGAGGTCTATAGAGTGGCTGATCGCTATGAGCTGAAAGTCACGCTTGTGGCAGGGGCACGGATGCGGATCCCGGATGGCGTCAGGATAACCCTGAAGGTAGTTGGCCAGGGAATGGACGCAGCGGATGACTGGATTGTCGAAAATATGGAGGCGGGCGACATCATTATTACTGCTGATATACCTCTCGCAGCCCGGTGCGTCGCGAGAGGCGCCTATGTTCTCGGACATACCGGGAAACCGTTCTCAGGCGACAACATCGGCCTTGCCCTTGCAACCCGCAATCTCCTGAGCGAGCTGAGGCAGTTGGGTGAGGTAACGGGCGGCCCCCCGCCGTTTGGTAAGCGAGACCGTTCCCGGTTCCTGCAGGCGCTTGACAAAGCCGTCAACGAAATCCGTGCTAGTGTCCGTCCGGAAATGAGATAGTTTCGTCGAGTTACTGCGGTGCGAGCTGGAATGGCCAGTTTCCATCAGTGCGCAAAGCATGACAGGCGGGTTTTACCGGTAAAGAAGACCGCCAAATTCAATTTGACATCCATTTTTAAAAACATTACGCTCTGCTCGGTTTTATTGTTGTCAGGCTGATTCTATCAAAGCTTGAAGCACTCTTAAGGAATACTCAGGGTCTTCTCATTTAGAGTGTTCCGCTTTTTTCTCGGCAGTGTGTTTTCCCTCCTGCGCCCTTGATGGGGCGCAGGTCCATATCCTGGTGTTTAACCGGCTGTTCATGCCCGCCTTGTTCGCACGTTAGGCGGGTCAGACTCATAGGCGGCCGGTTGTTGGCATGGGTTAAAGATGCCTCCGCAGGGGTTGCGGAAGGCAAGAATACAAACCTGATTGTAACACTTAAAGGAGGAGTTATGGATGTAAAGAAGATCGTACTGCCTGAATCAGAGTTGCCGCGCCAGTGGTATAATATCGCTGCGGACATGCCCACCCCCATGGAGCCGCCCCTTCATCCGGGGACGGGTAAGCCGGTTGGCCCCGACGACCTTGCCCCTATTTTTCCCATGCCTCTCATCTTGCAGGAGGTAAGCCAGGAGCGGTGGATAGATATTCCGGAAGAAGTGTTAAAGAGATACCTGATGTGGAGGCCTACGCCTCTTTACAGGGCCTACAGCCTGGAGAAGTTTCTAAAGACACCCGCAAGGATATATTTCAAGAACGAGGGCGTAAGCCCGGCCGGAAGCCACAAACCCAATACCGCCATTCCGCAGGCCTATTATAACGCCATTTCCGGCACAAAGCGCATCTGCACCGAGACAGGCGCCGGCCAGTGGGGAAGCGCCCTTGCCTTTGCCTGTTCGCAGTTCGGCATCGAGTGCAAGGTCTTCATGGTGAAGATCAGCTATAATCAGAAACCCTATCGCCGTATGATGATGCAGACCTGGGGCGCCACTTGTGTCGCAAGCCCCAGCACAGAGACCAAGGCAGGACAGACCATCCTGGCCCAGAATCCGGATTCTCCGGGGAGCCTCGGTATTGCCATAAGTGAGGCAGTGGAGGCAGCGGTAACAGGAAAAGATTCAAAATACGCCCTGGGAAGCGTCCTCAATCACGTCATGCTGCACCAGACCGTAAATGGGCTCGAAGTACAAAAGCAGATGGCGATTGCAGGCGACTATCCGGACGTGGTGATCGGATGCGCCGGTGGCGGAAGCAACTTCGCCGGCTGTGCCTTCCCGTTCATCAGGGATAAGATACATGGGAAGAAGGTTGAGATCATTGCGGTTGAGCCTACCTCTTGTCCCACCATGACCAGGGGGCCTTTTGCATACGACTTCGGCGACACCGTCATGATGACTCCTCTTCTTCCGATGCACACCCTGGGACACGGCTTTGTGCCCGAGCCTATCCACGCTGGAGGTCTCAGGTATCACGGAATGGCTCCTCTGGTGAGCCAGTTGATACTGGATGGGCTTATCACGCCTATCGCCGTTCCTCAGATGGAGACCTTCCAGGCGGGCATCACCTTTGCCAGGACTGAGGGTTTTATCAGCGCGCCTGAGACGGATCACGCCATCGCCGCTACCATTCGGGAGGCCATAAAGGCCAGGGAAGAGGGAAAGGAAAAGGTTATCCTCTTTAACTGGAGCGGCCATGGTCTTGTTGATATGGCCGCCTATGATGCCTATCTGAGCGGTAAACTGGCAGATCACGCTCTTGCGGAGGCTGAAATCCAGAGGGCCTTAAAAGAGATTGATCCTCTTCCCAAGCCCAAACAGTACCGACCACTCAGACCTTGATTTCCCAAATGATTGCCGTGAATTTTTGCCTCCCTGGGAATATGCACATTTCCCGGGGAGGGATTTTCATGTTGCGGGGCTGATTATGAAGGAAGAAAAGTGTTTTCCTGATGAACAAACGCAGATTCGTTGTCCGAGGCTCGGCCATCAAGTCTCCTTCTCATATTGCAGGATTGAGAGCGCCGGTCTTCCCTGCTTCAAGGCGCTGGACTGCTGGTTTGAGAAGTTTCCCGTCGAAAAATATTTGAGAGAAGAGCTTTCACCGGAGGAATGGGAAAAGGCATTTGAAGCTCGATCGAAACCCAAGATGGCTTCGTTGCTGGACTTGATAGAGCAGGCAAAGAAAATGAATACGGAAGGGAAATGATGAAGGAAGAAATTTTTCTGGGTAATGGAGCCATAGCGCTCGGGCTTCTCGAGGCGGGCTGCCAGTTGATCACGTCATATCCCGGCACTCCCAGCTCGGAGATTCTGCCGGAGATCATAAGGCTGAAAAAACTGCAGGGCCTCAATACCTATGTTGAGTGGTCAACAAACGAGAAGGTTGCGCTGGATAATGCCTTTGCCGCCGCCATAACTGGGAAGAGGGCCTGCTGCTGCATGAAACAGGTCGGGCTCAACGTGGCCGCGGATTCCCTTATGAGCGCGGCCTATTTAGGGACAAAGGGAGGGTTTGTGATTATTTCAGCCGATGATCCCGGGCCGCACTCGTCACAGACCGAGCAGGACACCCGCTTCATGGCAAGGATTGCCAAGGTGCCTGTGCTTGATCCCTCTGATCCGGGCGAGGCCAGGGAAATGGCCAAACTTGCCTTCGAGATATCCGAGAAATTCGGCATCCCTGTTATCCTTAGACCTGCTATCAGGGTATGTCACGCAAGGCAGAGTCTTAAATGGGGAGAACTCAAGAACAATGAAGCAAAGGCCCTGTTCGAAAAAAACCCTCAAAGATGGGCGGCCACGCCTCGCTTCAGACTTATCCTTCACAGAGAGCTTAATCAGAAGCTGCGAGATATCGCCACGTTATTTGAAGAGCTTTCAAGCGTCAATTTCCATGACATGAAGGAAGGCTCCCAATATCCTCTGGGCATAATCTGCGGCGGGGTTCCATACGCGGTTGTAAGGGATATCTTATCTGAAGAGCGAAGAGATGATATCCCTGTTCTCAAGCTGGGGGCGCCCTACCCGTTTCCGGGGGCACTGGCCGACCAATTTATGGAAAGATGCCGTAAAGTGCTGGTGCTGGAGGAGACGGATACTCTCATTGAATATCTCCTGGGGAACAGGGTGAAGGTTATG
>MNYJ01000081.1 GCA_001874005.1 Desulfobacteraceae bacterium CG2_30_51_40 | reverse complement strand
TGCGCTTTGGTCGGCCTCTGCCAATACACGATAGTAGGTCACCTGGCTGTTGACTTTGATCTAGACCAAAAGGGTAGGTAGTGTCCATCCGGAAATGAGATAGTTTCGTCGAGTTCAAGGCGGGCGATAATTTTAACCACAGGAATACATTGACGTATTTCGAGGATTAAAATTTGAGCCCAACGCCGAAATCGGTGAAAATAGCCATTTACGGATGGGCACTAGCTACCCAAAACTCTATTAAAATCACTTTTGTGCATAGGCCGATACTGCAAAGTCAGGATAAGCGTTTGCTCCGTGCTCGCCCAGATCAAGCCCCTCAGCTTCCTCTTGCGCCGTGACCCTGAGTCCCATGGTCTTCTTGATCACCCAGAACAATATCAATGCGGTTACAAAGGTCCAGACAAAGCAGGAGACCACACCCAGTGCCTGCACACCAAGAACCTTGATGGAAAATCCCTCCATGTGAAAGAGGGCTGCCGCAATGGTTCCCCATGCGCCGTTTACCCCGTGTACCGATATTGCGCCCACCGGATCATCTATCCCTCTTCTTTCAAAAAAGACTACTGAAAACACAACCAGCACTCCGGCAATTGCACCTATGATAACTGCGCTTGAAGGCAGAACCGTTGCGCAGGGGCTTGTTATCGCGACAAGTCCCGCAAGCGCCCCGTTCAGGCTCATACCTATATCGGGCTTCCCGAATTTGAGCCATGAAGTAAACATGGCCATCACACATCCCGCAGCGGCCGCCATATTTGTGTTAAGGAAGATCATGGCAATGTTCTTGTTTGCCGCTGTCGTTGAGCCAGGATTAAATCCGAACCATCCAAGCCACAGTATGAAGACCCCGAGGGCTGCAAGAGGCATATTGTGGCCTAGAATGGGCTTTATATGGCCGTCTGCCGCATATTTGCCGAGCCTGGGCCCCAGCATGATCGCCCCCGCAAGCGCAGCCCATCCACCGACCGAGTGAACTACAGTGGAACCGGCAAAATCAATAAATCCAAGTTGTTCCAGCCATCCACCCCCTTTGAAGAGTCCGCCCCAGGCCCAGCTTCCGAAGATAGGATATATAAGTGCACTTACGAAAACGGTATAGACCAGATAGGCAGAGAACTTTGTCCTCTCAGCCATTGCCCCGGATACGATAGTTGCTGCAGTAGCGGCAAATACAACCTGGAACATCCAGAAGGCAAGTACCCAGGGATCGCCACCGGGGATGTAATCACTCAGAAAGAAGCCGGAGGTGCCTATAAGACCTGCCCAGGATACTCCAAACATAAGCGCGAATCCCACAGCCCAGTAGGCTATTGACCCGAGTGAAAAGTCCATAAGGTTTTTCATCATGATATTCACCGCGTTCTTGGCCCTGGTGAAGCCCGTCTCCACCATGGCAAAACCCGCCTGCATGAAAAAAACTAGGGCTGCAGCCACAAGCGTCCATACATAATCCGCATGGCTCTGGACAAGAGCTATGGCTTCCCTGTTCGATGCGGGTGTAGGCGGTTCATCCCCGGCCAAAACCTTTCCAGCCCAAAAAAGCAATAACATTATTAATGCCGATACAAGTTTCATCTTAACCCCTCCCCTCCTAATCTCTTCATCGTAGTAAAATCATAACTGGCCATAACCGGCATGCCGGAGCCCTTTTCCAGCACAAATTCTTCTGGTCTGATGTCTTGTGCCCTCCCGCCTGTCGCTGACAAGGCTCCGAGGAAACTACCTCCACCGCCGGCAGGCATCTCCAATCTGGCTAAACGCACGGCCACTTACAGAGCAACTGCCGTACCATAAAGATGCAATGGCTCTAACTTATTAATATGTCCTTTCTTTTTATTGCAACAGGATTAATGATATCTCAAAATTATGAGCTATTTTTGTCGTAATATAGATTATTAGATACAAAATTGTTTCATAATATTTTTTAGCCCTGCACAGTAGTGCGGAAAGGCATTTGACTTGGAAAGTATTCTTTGCTACTCTTCCGGTTTACCGACGTGTTGAAAGTATCATTTCAATAAATCAAGGGATGGCTTTGCGCTGATCAGGACATGCAGACCAGGAATCAGCTTCTGTAGGTGCGGCTGAAGCCGCACCTACCCCGAATTTTTGAGTTCATACTGTTGAACTTGATAGGGTCATAAACTCTTTAAGCAGACAATGCGGTGGATTGATTTTTTGAGGCGGTAAAACTTAGAATAAGGAGTAAGGTTATGATAGGTAAATCATTTAGGGCGTCAATGATTCTGCTGCTTGTTTTTGTGTTTATTGGCACTGCGGCGGCTATCTATGCCCAAGATAGCTCATCAGACAGGAAGACCTTGTGCGCCCAGATGCTTCAATTCGGCAAAGAGGCTTATATGCGGGGTAAGTATCTTGATGCAAAAGAGTATTTCAGGAAGGCGGTACAGGCAGATCCGTCAAATCAAAGCGCATGGCGCTTCTATGATCAGGCCGTGATCTTTGCCCTTGCCGAAAAGGTGGAAAAGGATGCCAGGCTGATAATGCCAGACGCATCAGTGCGAAACGAGACACCAGGCACCGCCGGTTCCCCAGTGCCTCCCTCTCAGGCAATAATGAAGTCTCCAGCCCAACCTGCTGCCCCACCGCCGCCGTCTTCGGCTCCCCCCAAGAAGGACCCTGAGTTCAAAATTGTAGAGGACGAAGGTTGTTAGACCACATTCAAGCATGACGAGGTTGCCATGAGCCAAGATAGAGAAGAAAGTGCCATGATGAATCTGCTGCGCCGCGGATACGGCGCGATCTTTTACGAAAACTGGCCTATATGGCTGGGCGGTGTACTCCTGGGCATTATGAGTGTGATAACATTTGCGTGGGCAAGGCCCTGGGGTGTCGTAGGAGGGCTGAGGAACTGGGGAGACTGGTTTTTCAAGGTTATCGGTCTATACTCTCAGGCGCCTGTCTCTCCGTTAATTAGCACCAATTCGCTGATAGTTTTGGGACTCCTGTGGGGTTCATTCGCCTCGGCCCTTCTTTCAAAGCAGTTTGCAATCCGCATGGCCCCTCCCTTCGAACTTCTCAAGGGAGCGGTCGGCGGGATACTCATGGGAATAGGCGCCGCTATGGCCGGCGGTTGTAATGTGGGAGGATTTTACAGTGCTATCGGCGCGCTTTCCCTAAGCGGCATAGCGATGATGATAGGCCTTATCATGGGGGCCTATCTGGGGCTTCGTTACGTATATTGGGAACTTGAGCATGTGGCAACTGGTTCTGCGGGCGGATCTGTCACCTCAGCGTCAGGAAAGGGCCTGAATCTTCTCGCGGTCGAACCTTACCTCGGATTTCTTGCCTTGCTCGCTGCCATCGTTTTTACCTGGGTTTATGCAGACATGGCACTTACGAGAGAGGGCGTGCTTGCATTGTGCGGAGTTGCCATAGGTATTATTATTCAAAGGACAAGACTTTGCTTTGTAAGGGCCTTCAGGGACCCATTCATGACCGGGGAGGCTGAGGTGCCGAGGGCCGTAGCCATAAGCATAATAATAGTGATTCTGGGTTCAGCCGCCCTGAAATGGACGGGGCTCAGGGGTGAAATGGTTTATGTGCCCCAGGCATTCTGGTTTGGAGGACTTGTAGGCGGAATCATCTTCGGCTTTGGAATGGTGATAGCCGGAGGATGCGGAAGCGGGTCGGTCTGGCGGGCCGGAGAAGGCCAGATAAAGCTCATGCTGGCAGTAGTCTTTTTCTCCATTACCGTCTCTCTGGTGGAAAGAGCTATTGATGCAAGCAAGGCACTGACCGCCTTGATGGGTAACAGGGTGTTTCTGCCCCATTTCATAGGATATCGCTGGGCAATCATATCTCTTATAGCCATTCTTCTTCTTTACTATGTGATAACTACCTGGAATGAAAAGACCGAGAAATTTATGGTTGAAATGTAATAGTCTGTAACCGATTTTCTTGCTATGTATCTTTAATCTTAAAAAGGAGGATTTTTTATGGCAGATTTTACACCAAATGAAACTCTTGACTGCAGAGGCCTTAGTTGCCCCATGCCGATACTCAAGACCAAGAAGACGATCAGTGCCATGAAATCAGGACAGATACTTGAAATCCTGGGGACGGATCCAGGCACGAAGAACGATCTGCCGGCTTTTGCAAAAAGGGGCGGACACGAGTATCTCGGCGAAAAGCAGGATGAAGGTTTTTCCCGTTTCTATATAAAGGTGAAGTAGACCTTTAAGGAGGAAAGAAATGGCTAAATCCCTGGGGCTCTTTGTAAGTTCAGACAAGCATCTGGATAAGGTCATATCGCTTTGCCGTGCGGCCAAGCAAAAGGACATCGAAGTGAGCATTTTTTTTACACACAAGGGGACTCTTCTGACGCAAGATCCTCGTTTTAAGGAACTTCAAGGCCTGGCAAAGATGGCGCTTTGTAACGTAGGTTTTGAGAGCAACAACCTCAAAAGACCTGTCGTGGGTATCGAAGAAAAGGACTATGCCACCCAGGCCAGGCACGGAGAACTTATTGAAGAGTCTGAGCGCTACCTGGTCTTTTAGGAGGTATATTTCTCATGGAAAACATCCGTCACGTAGCTTTTCTTATTAAAAAAAAGGAAGACCTGTGGGAGGGCTCCCGTTCCACATTGGGACTCGCTGTAGAAAACTTCTATTCATACATGTTCGTGATAGACGTAGAGGTTGATATGACAGAGAAATATAAAGAAAACCTCGAATGGCTCGCGGACATGGAGTGCAGGTATTTTTCCAATAATAAGGTCAATGTGGAAAAACACGGCTTCGAATACTTGTCACTTGAAGATATCGCTAAGAAGCTTACTGAGATGGATCTCATAATCCCCTTTTAGGAGTCAAAAGTGAAAGTTCTGCATGTGCTCAAGACCCAACCTGATGATATTACTGAAAAGCTCATGTCCGCCTTATCTGAAGGAGAAGAAAGCAATGTCTTCAGACTCTACGATAAGGATGCCGACTATGGCGCCCTTCTGGACAGTGTCTTTTCTCATGACAAGGTTATCTCCTGGTGGTAAGAGCCAGGAGGTCTTCTAAAAAGCGAGGACGGCCTTCCGGGTCGCGCTGAAAGGCCTGTGGATTCTCTGAATGGAAAGACTCCGCACACTGATGGAAGATGGAGTTGCAGAGGGAGTCTTTCCAGGCGCTACTTTGATTGTGTCCAAAATGGGAAGGACAGTCTTCAGCCATACTGCCGGATGGCGCCGCATCGTTCCAACCCGGTCCCCCTTGCGGGAGGATACCATTTTCGACCTGGCCTCCCTCACCAAGCCCCTGATCACGACCTCCGCGGTGATGAGCCTTATAGACAGCGGAAAACTGAGCCTTGATGATACCCTGCCGGAAGTGATCCCTTCAGTCATACCTGAGCCTAAACAATACATCCGCATTGGGTATCTACTCAGCCACTGCTCCGGCATGCCTGCCTGGCATCCCTTTTATCTGGCGCTTGAAGCCGTGCCGAAGCCGTTTCGGAAAACCGAGTTAAGAAGGATGCTGTGTGCCTTGCCGCTTGAGGCGCTTCCCTCGGTAAAGGTCTTGTATAGTGATCTGGGCTTCATGATTCTCGAGTGGGTTGTAGAATGCCTAACTTCAATGGATCTATCAGGCTATATTACGAAAAATCTATTAAGCCCTCTAGGTCTCAAAAGGACATTTCTTTTGCAATCGGCCCATGGATTCCCCAATGAAGAATTCGCCGCAACTGAGGAGTGCCCCTGGAGGAGAAGGATTCTTGAAGGAGAAACCCATGATGAAAACGCATGGGCTCTCGGGGGATTCTCCGGTCACGCAGGATTATTCGGAACGGCCGGGGAGGTGAACTTCCTCTTAAACCTTCTGCTTTCCCATTACAAAGGTAAGAGGCGTGATTTTTTCCGCCCCGATACCGTGAGGGAGTTCTTCGAACGTAGGGATAGCACAGGCGAAAGCAGCTGGGCCCTCGGATGGGATACCCCCTCCCCCACCGGATCCAGCTCAGGAAGATTTTTTTCCAAAAAGAGCGTCGGTCATCTTGGATTCACCGGCACATCCGTATGGATAGACCTTCAAAGAGAAATCTGCGTCACACTACTCACCAACAGAGTGCATCCCAAAAGGGAAAACATAAAGATTCGCTCTTTCAGACCCCTAATACATGACATGGTAATGGAACAGTTTTGTTGACCTTGAACCATGGTCTTGACCGATAATATCCCATGATCTAGACTTCCGCCAACAGTGTGCGGAAGAAGCGCTGTTAACAGGCTGAGTAAAAATCTGAGGATGTATGGCCTGAGATATCCCGGGACATGGGTCTCTATATGAAAATACATCATCATTCCGGCGTAGCCTGTCTCCGACCCCGATCCCGGAGCAGGTATCGATTCTTTTTCCCGGGCATGAAACTTAGCTGAAGGGTATCAGCTCAAAAATCCGGGGTAGGTGCGGCTTAAGCCGCATGGGAACCGTGCGCCCCGCGCCTGAAGGCGCACCTACAGAAGCTGATTCCTGGGCTGCGCAAAGCCATCTCCCCAATTATTGAGCTGATACTCTGAAGGTACTGCGCAGTAAGCAGGGATGAGAAAAACGAAGCGGATGAATGTTTTCCATAAAGAGGGCCAAGAAGCTTTACTCAGCTCCCATCAAATTTTTTGAGGAATTAAATAGAGATGCGATGTAAGACCGTTATTATTATGTTTTTCCTTGTTTTTTTATCATCATTTAACTCCCGGGTCTGCGCTGAAGACACCTCACTTAGAGTAGCGCTTCTTCCGATACTGGATTCCCTTCCCTTCTACTTTGCAAAACAAACCGGCATAATGAAGGCCCATGGCGTCGAAGCCGAGGCATTGCCAGTTGCAAGCGCCCTTGAGCGGGATCAGTTGATGCAATCAGGAAGGCTCGACGGCATGCTCACCGAAATGATCACCACGGCCTCCTTCAACAGAAGCAGTCTCACTATCAAGATAGTAAGAAACGCACGGATATCCTATCCCGACTATCCCATGTTCCGCATCCTTGCCACTCCGGGAAGCCCTGTAAGAAGCCCGACCAATCTCAAAGGAAGCCCAATTGCAATATCAAAGAATACCATCATTGAATTTGTTACCGACCAACTTTTGTTAAACGCGGGAATAAGGAAAGAAGACATAGTCAAACAATCAGTGCCGGTAATACCCGAGAGATTTCAGCTTCTGATGCAGGGCCGGATCAAGGCGGCAACCCTGCCCGACCCCCTGGCAAGAAGCGCCATAGAGGCAGGGGCGATCGAGATAGCCTCCGATACCTCCTATCCGAGATGCGCAGTAAGCGTGCTGGCATTTACCAACCGCTCGGTAAATGAAAAAACGGATGCGTTAAGGCGTTTTTTGGCTGCATGGGATGAAGCCGCCGCATTGATAAACCGCAACCCTGAATCAGCCAGAGTTATTATGCTTAAGAATATTCCCTTTCCTGCCAACATCCGCGAAACCTTCAAGATTCCTACCTTCCCGCGTAACGGAGTACCGGATAACGATCAGTGGGACGACGTAATCAAGTGGATGCTTGCTAAGGGGCTTATTGATTCACCCCCCGCCTACCATGACTCAGTAACCGACCTTCTTTTCAGTTATGATAAAACAAGATGATAGAGGTTCAAAACGTCTCCTTCGCCTATACGGGACAGAGGTCCGTAATCACTGACTGCAACTTTGCCGTCCCTAGAAGATCATCCTGGGCCGTCATAGGTCCTTCGGGATGCGGGAAGACTACGCTCCTCTATCTTCTGGCTGGTCTTCTCAGGCCGGATGCGGGAAAAATCCTTATTGACGGGAAAACCATTACAAGGCCAAGACCGCGCACCGGCCTGGTGCTTCAGGATCACGGGCTTCTTCCGTGGGCAACTCTTGAGGAAAACGTACGCCTCGGATGGAGGATAAGAAGATTCTACGGTCCTGACGGGGTCCACAGCCCTTCAGGTAGATCAGCGAAAGAAGAAGACATCAAGGAAAGGGCGATCTACTGGCTTAAGAGAATGGAGATATATCACGTCAGGCACAGTTACCCTTCCCAGCTCTCAAGAGGCCAGAGGCAAAGAGGCGCCCTTGCAAGGACTCTACTGCTTGAGCCCGATGTTCTTCTGCTTGATGAGCCCTTCGCGGCCCTTGACCCGATGATGAAAGAGGAATTGATCGGGGCGCTAAGAGATATCCATGCCGAGATGATGACGACCGACATAATCGTAACCCACGATATGAATGAGGCAGTCAGGCTTGGCCGGATGATCTTAATCATGAAGACGGCGGGAAAGGGCCCCCCAGCCGTAGTGGAAAACCCCTATTATGAGAAAGGGGGAAACGAGGAGGGGGTAGATATTCTCGTAGAGCAACTCAGGGCGCGGATGGGGGACAGATAATGGCAAGGAACCCTCGCACTTCTAGTCTGATTGTAGGAATTGTGATGTCTCTTCTCATTTGGCAGTCCATCGCCTTTCTCCTGCACAGGCCCATACTTCCGTCTCCTGTTGAAGTGCTTCCCTATTTTTTCCGTCTGATACCGGGCGAGCTTGGTCTGCACCTACTTGCAAGCGCCTGCAGGGTGATAATATCGGTAATTGTTGCTGTGATCTGCGCGGTTCCTGCGGGCCTGGTCATGGGCCAGTTCAGAAGTATTGACCGCCTTATTTATCCCCTCGTAGCGGTTTTTTACCCCATACCGAAGATAGTATTTCTGCCGGTAATATACGTCATCATGGGTATAACCGACCTATCAAAGGTATTTCTCATAGCTATGATACTTTTTTTCCAGATTCTTGTGGTTGTAAGGGATGAGGCCCATGGGCTTTCTCAAGAACTCATCCTTTCCGTTAAATCTTTAGGGGCCGGAAGAAGAGCGCTTCTCAGATTCGTATATCTGCCCGCATCCCTTCCCGCTGTGATAACAGCGCTCAGGGTTTCCGTAGGAACCGCCATAGCGGTGCTCTTTATTGCGGAGCAGTCCCTTACCACCTACGGTCTGGGCTACTATATCGTTGTTGAGACCTACCAGGTGCTCCTTTACCCCCAGATGTATGCTGGGATTTTGGCAATGGGGCTTATGGGACTGGCCTTTTATCTTGCACTGGAGAGTCTTGAAATGAGGCTGAACCGGAACGCGTTTTCAGCAAATAACAACTATGCCGCCTCATAATGATTCACTCGCGATACTCCAACAACCTGAAGGGCCACCTCTGGCTGCCGACACATGACCATAATTTATTCACAGGCTGTGCTTTGCACCCGATCAGACCAGGCATGGTTTGTGACCGGATTATTGGGAACCAGTCAGTAATCAGGGAGATTATTCTATAAGTCCTCCGCTGTAATTGTATGAGATAGAGGGATTATGACAAATGAAAGCTCCGGCAGGTAATTTGAGTGACTGGATAACCGCGGTCCGCCCCCGCACCCTTCCTGCGGCGGTATCCCCTGTGATCGTAGGATCTGCTTTGGCCGCCTCGCACCAATCCTTTTACCTTCCCTCCGCCCTGGCCGCCCTGCTGGGAGCCGTATTCATTCAGATAGGCGTAAATCTGGCAAACGATTACTTTGATTTTATCAAAGGCATTGACACAGGCGAAAGGCTTGGCCCCGTCAGGGTGACGCAGAGCGGCCTTATCTCCCCGGCGAAGGTCTTCGCAGCCATGGTGATCTCCTTTGTACTTGCCTCGGGCGCAGGCATATTGCTCATCATTCACGCAGGCTGGCCTGTTCTTGCCATAGGGGGAGCATCCATCATAGCAGCCCTTGCTTACAGCGCCGGCCCATACCCTCTTTCCTCAAACGGCCTCGGAGACCCTTTCGCATTTTTCTTCTTCGGGCCTGTGGCCGTATGCGGAACATACTATGTACAGGCCCTTGGCCTGAGCGTCGCGTCCCTGATTTTCTCCATTCCTGTCGGTCTTCTTATTGCAGCGATTCTGGTCGTAAACAACCTCAGGGACATTCCGACCGATAAAAAAGTGGGCAAAAGAACCCTTGCGGTGATCATAGGTCCAACTGCCACAAGGATAGAATTTGCGGCTTTGATCTCAGGGGCATACCTCATTGTTCTAGCGCCCGCCCTTTCAGGCCTTTTCTCCTACACTATGCTGCTTGTCTTCGTGAGCTCTCCTGAGGCGCTTTCCCTCACTTTAAGCCTATGGAGACTTTCTGGAAAAGATCTCAACCTCTCTCTTGCAAGGACTGCAAGGCTTACGCTTTTCTTCTCGATTCTCCTTTCACTGGGGTTCATCCTTTGAAGACAGGCTCCCTGAGGTACTCTTGGGAGACCTCCTCCCCTGTGCTTAATCCTCTTTCATTCACTCCGCCGCTTTTGTCGCCTCTCCCTCGTTGCATTCAACGCCCCTCTGTGCTAGAAAACCTATCAGTTATTTAATCAGGGTTTTCAAGAAACAGGTTTGTGCGGACAATGACATTTAGCCAAAGAGAAACTTTTCTTCCGTTTTCAAGGCCGAGTATTTCACTCGAGGATATTGACGCGGTAAAGGATGTCCTCGCCTCGGGCTGGATCACCACGGGACCTAAGGTCGCAGCCTTTGAGGAGGCATTTGCAGGCAAGGTGGGATGCAAAAATGCAGTAGCGCTCGCCTCTGCAACGGCAGGGATGCATCTAATAATCATGGCCCTGGGCATCGGCCCCGGTGATGAGGTCATCACCCCATCCATGACCTGGGTTTCAACGGTCAATCTTATTGTCCTTTCCGGCGCAACGCCTGTATTTGTTGATGTTGACAAAGACACCCTGATGGCCCCTCCTGAAAACTTCCAAGCGGCCATGACTCACCGAACGAAGCTCATGATCCCGGTCCATTTCGCAGGCGCAGCAGCCGATGTTGCTCCTTTAAGGGAGATCGCCGGCAGGGCCGGGGTGGAAATAGTTGAGGATGCGGCACACGCCCTGGGGACTAAATGCGGCGGTATACCGGTAGGGCGGAAGGGCCACGCCATATTTTCCTTCCATCCGATAAAGAACATAACTACCGGCGAGGGGGGCATGTTCTGCACGGATCAAGAGGAGATGGCCCGAAGGATAAGAAGCCTCCGTTTTCACGGGTTGGGTGTGGACGCCTACGACCGAAGCGTGCAGGGAAGATCTCCCCAGGCCGAGGTCCTGGAGCCGGGTTTCAAATACAACATGACAGACATGGCAGCTGCGCTCGGGATAAGCCAACTGGCAAGGCTCGACTCTCTCAACGCAAGACGAAAGGCCCTGGCCATGCTTTACAGGGAAAGGCTAAGCCGAATCCCGGAGCTTATCCCCTTGAAAGACCCGCCCTGTGATATGGAGCATTCATGGCATCTTTTCATAGTGCGCCTAGACATCCGAAAGGCGGGCATATCACGGTACGATTTCATGAGGAGACTAAAAGAAAGAAACATCGGGACAGGAATCCACTTTATGGCCGTCCATACCCAGAGATACTACCGAGAGACGATGCCCATCCGGCCCGGCGCCCTCCCAAATTCGGAATGGAACTCTGAGAGGATCATGTCCCTTCCGCTTTTCCCGGACATGACGGAAGACGATCTGAACGATGTCATTGATGCAGCAAAGGAGGCCCTGGTAAGGTAATCGTCCATGAAGGAAGGCCTTGATCTGTCACTTGTGATACCTGTCTTAAACGAGATAAAGAATCTCGACGAATTAATAGATAGATGCATGAAGGTGTGCGAAGCCCTCAAGATAGCTTACGAGATAATCCTCGTTGACGATGGAAGCACGGACGGCTCCACGAAAAAGATACTGGATGCAGCCCGGGCAAACTGCGGCAGGCTTGTAGGAGTGATCCTCAACAGAAACTACGGCCAGCATCCGGCTGTCATGGCAGGGCTTGCCCAGTCGCGGGGACAGGCGGTCATTACCCTGGACGCCGACCTTCAAAACCCGCCGGAGGAGATACCGAAGCTTTTCCAAAAGATACAAGAGGGCTTCGACGTGGTTGGAACCGTAAGGACGGAAAGACAGGACACCCTCTTCAGGCGCCTTGCCTCCTTTACAATCAACATGGCCGCCAGAAAGGCAACGGGAGTCTCCATGCATGATTACGGCTGCATGCTCAGGGCCTATGCAAGGCCGGTTGTTGATGCCATGCTAAGGTGCCATGAAAGAAGCACATTTATCCCGGTGCTTGCAAACAGCTTTGCCAAGAATACGGTTGAAATACCCGTAAGGCATGAGGGACGAATGGGGGAATCCAAATACAGCTTCTGGAAGCTCATCAACCTTCAGTTCGATCTCCTTACCACCATGACTACATTTCCTCTGAGGCTGCTGAGCCTCATAGGCGGTTTTTTTGCCGCCCTGGGCCTCACTATTGCCCTGCTGCTGATAGCCCTCAGGCTTATTCACGGACCTGAATGGGCGGCCCAGGGGGTCTTTACCCTCTTTGCGGCTCTTTTCTTTTTCGTAGGGGCCCAGTTCACTGCCATGGGCCTCATGGGGGAATACATCGGAAGGATATACCAGGACGTGAGAGCCAGACCTCGTTATTTTATTCAGCAGGTGGCTGGCGCGGAAAAAAGAATCGAAGAATCCAGTTAACGGTCATGCCCTGAATGGGGCACAAAAGATGAACATCACCCCCACCCCTCCCCCGTCGAGGGGGAGGGAATAATGGCGCCCCAGCCCGACGTTTGGACGGTAAAGGGGGAGGGACAAAGGCAAGGGGCATTTTCACATAACCGATTGGTGAAATTATGAAAGCAGTTGTTCTTGCATATCACGACATGGGCTGCGCAGGAATCGAAGCCCTTCTCAATAACCGTTTTGATATCCTTGCGGTATTCACTCACAAGGATGATCCGGGCGAAAATGTATGGTTTCACTCCGTCGCTGAGCTTGCCGCATCCAAGGGCATTCCGGTTTTTGCGCCCGAGGACATAAATCATCCCTTATGGGCGGAAAGAATCAAGGCCTTGGCACCGGACATCATTTTTTCCTTTTACTATAGAAAGATGCTCAAAAAGTCCATCCTCTCCATACCCCACAGAGGCTGCATCAATCTGCACGGCTCTCTTCTGCCCAAGTACAGGGGAAGATGTCCGGTCAACTGGGCCATTATTAACGGAGAAACCCAAACAGGCGTAACCCTTCACTACATGACCCCCAGACAGGACGACGGCGATATCCTGGATCGGGAAGTTGTCATCATAGACTACGAAGACACCGCCAGGAGCCTTTTTGAAAAGATGACTGCGGCGGCTACCATTCTCCTAGAAAGGGCCCTTCCCCTGATCAAAGAGGGAAAGGCGGGCCGCGCTCCGCAGGACAATGCCGCAGCAAGCGCTTTCGGAGGCAGGCGACCCGAGGACGGAGAAATCCAGTGGCATAAGATGGCAAGGGGGGTAAGAAATCTTGTAAGGGCGGTCACAAGGCCCTATCCCGGCGCCTTCAGTCATCTGGGCGACAGAAAGTGCATCTTCTGGCAGGTAAGCGAGGCGGATGTAATCAAAGAGGATATCCTGCCCGGAACGGTAATAACCACAAGCCCTTTCTTGATCGCCTGCGGGACGGGCGCGCTACGGGTTGATTTCGGCCAGACAGACGGTGGAGTCTTCATGACCGGCAGTCAACTGGCAGAGGAAATGGCGATTGCCAAAGGGATGAGGTTCGGGGCATGCCTCGGCAAGAGGATGTCACATCTTAAGAAAAAGAACGTGCTGATACTGGGTGCTGACGGTTTCATAGGAAACGCGCTGAGCGAAAGGCTTTTAGAAAGCGGCCGCTACGAAGTGCACGGTATGGACCTCCAGTCCAGGTATCTGGAGGGACTTCAGAACCGCCCCGATTTTCATTTTCACGAAGGCGACATAGCCATACACAGGGAATGGATCGAATACCATGTAAGAAAATGCGACATAGTGATACCTCTTGTCGCAATTGCTACCCCCATAGAATACACCCGCAATCCGATCAAGGTCTTCGAACTGGACTTCGAGGAAAACTTAAGGATCATCCGCTACTGCGTGCGCTACGGAAAAAGAGTGCTTTTCCCCTCTACATCCGAGGTGTACGGGATGTGCGATGACCCTGAATTCAATGAGGACACCTCCAGACTCATCCTCGGGCCGATAAGGATGCAGAGGTGGATATATTCCTGCTGCAAGCAGCTCATCGACAGGGTGATATGGGCCTACGGGCAGAAGGAGGGGCTAAAATTCACGCTCTTCCGACCCTTCAACTGGATAGGCCCCAGGCTCGACACGCTTGATTCGGCAAGGATCGGAAGCTCCAGGGCCATTACCCAGCTCATACTCAACCTTGTTGAAGGAACTCCCATCCAGTTGATTGACGGCGGCAGGCAGAAGCGCTGCTTTACAGCCCTTGAAGACGGGATCGAGTGTCTATACAGGATAATAGAAAACGAAGGCGGAAGATGCGATGGACAGATAATAAACATAGGCAATCCTGTAAATGAGGCAAGTATCAAAGAGCTTGCCGAGATTCTGCTTGCCGGGTTCGAGGCTCATCCCCTGCGGTCTAAATTCCCCCCCTTTGCCGGTTTCCGAACCGTGGAGAGCAGGACCTATTACGGAGAAGGTTATCAGGATGTCCAGCACAGGAAACCCAGCATCAAGAATGCAGCAAGACTCGTGGGATGGACCCCTAAGATAACCCTTGAGGAAGCGGTTATAACGACTCTCGATTTCTTCCTGAGGCAGGCCGCAAGCTCGGCTGAGTATTGTGCTACCGCATGATGCGGGATATGCGCAGTGCGGTTGAAACCGCACCTGCAAACTCACTTAAGCCGGGATTCTTCGGACCGGAACGACCCAAACGTTCATGGCCGAGCGGTCCCAAACAGCCATGAAAACTCCCCTTTTCCTGTATCCCCAACCCGCTGCGGGAGAGGAAATGGGGAAAATGATTTTTCTGATAAATTTTGGTTTCCAGGTGCAAACAATCAAGGAATAGACGCATTGAAATCGAAAATTGCCGGTCT
>MNYJ01000205.1 GCA_001874005.1 Desulfobacteraceae bacterium CG2_30_51_40 | reverse complement strand
CATGAAGTTATCGTAAAACTGATTGCAGCCACAAGCAATAAAACCGGGTTAAAAGTTCATTGCCAACTTGATGACAATATCTATCCCAGAGGAATAAAAGTATCTGATGAAGAGTTAGCAGGCATTAACATACAGCGTAATTCATTTCATGGGGAATGGAATTACACCATTTCTCCAAAACATATTTTGCAATAGTTAATTTGTGACGATGCCTTATGAAAAATTTCCGGGCGATCATTTAGAGCGAAGAAGGCCTTTATCGTTTTGGTATACAACTTAAGTATGAAGCGCTTCTTGACAAGCATTGTCTTTAAGACGCGGGCAGTAAAGGAAGCTGGGATCGGCTGATGCTTACTGATAGTCCTATAAGGAGACAAAAGAAGGTTGGGTGGGATTCTCCTATAAACTGAATTGGAGGTAAAAGCAGTGAAAAGCAACATGAAGCTTGCAACTAAACTGATGCTTTCTTTTGCAGGGGTAGCCTTTGTAACTCTTCTTCTGGGCTTTTCAGGGTATTACGGGACGCTACAAAGCGATAAGGCAATTAAAGAGATTGGGATTGTGAGGCTATCCAGCGTTCAGAGCCTTCAGGCAATCAAGTTGGCAGCCAATAGTATCAAGGCCGCTCAAAGGACACTTATGGATTTGGGCCTGGAAAAGACGCTAAGACAGCGTCAATATCAAAACATAGCAAGTGATAGAAAGGCCTATGAGGAGGCATGGAAGATATATGAGCCCCTACCCCAGACCCCGGAGGAGGCCCTCCTCTGGAAGGATTTTGTGCCTGCATGGGAGAAATGGAGGGAAGAGAACAACAAGTTTTTGGAGATAACCAAGAAGATTGACGCGCTTGATCTGGGAGACCCCTATGAGCTTGCCGGCAAGATTGAGCTCTTCAGCTCTGATCACTACAAACTGGTTGCCGCCACTCTTACTCTTCTTAAATATGAAGAAGCATTTTCCGGAGGTGAAAGCCACACGGATTGCGATTTCGGCAAATGGCTTTCTACCTTCAAAACATCGAATACAACGGCCCAGAGCCTGATCGAGAAGGCTTCAGAGTCTCACAAACGATTTCATGACGCCATCGTCAACATAAAACGTCTTGCTTCCACAGGAAAATATGAGGATGCAGCCAGCATCTATGAATCGCAGATGGTTCCACCCATGAACATGGTTTTTGACAAGTTGACGGCTCTCAAGGGCCTTGCGAATGAAGATCTCACAATGGCCCGTGAAATGGAGCACCAGGGCGTGACCGTTGCGAGGGCAGCCCAGCAGAAGGCATATGAACTTCTCGACAAGCTCATAGCCTTAAACGCCAATGTCGCCGCTGAGACGGTAAAAAGCGAGGCAGGCAACGCAAACTTTATGAAGGCCTTCAGCCTGATTGCGATGATCATTGGCGTTATCCTTGCTATGTTCCTTGGATTTTTCATCACCAGGTCTATCACCAAACCGATAAACAGGATCACAGAGGGCCTTGACCAGGCTGCAGAGCAGGTGGCGTCCGCATCAAGCCAGGTAAGCTCCGCAAGCCAGTCTCTTGCCGAAGGGGCAAGCGAGCAGGCGGCAAGCATAGAGGAGACGTCATCTTCTCTTGAAGAGATGTCTTCCATGACCAAACAAAACGCAGACAACGCCACACAGTGCGATCAGATCATGAGGCAGGAGGTGGGCGCAAACTTCAGGCTCGTTGAAGAAAGACTCACTCAGATGCAGGATGCTATTGCAAAGACCGTCAAGGCAGGGGATGAGACAGGAAAGATCATCAAGACCATTGACGAGATAGCCTTCCAGACCAATCTCCTTGCCCTGAACGCGGCGGTTGAAGCGGCCAGGGCCGGCGAGGCCGGGGCGGGATTTGCCGTAGTCGCAGATGAGGTGAGAAATCTTGCCATGAGGGCCGCCGAGGCGGCAAAGAACACCAACAATCTCATCGAAGAATCAAACAAGCGCATAAAGGAGACCTCGCAACTGAATAGCCAGGTAGTGGAGGCCATGAAGACCAACGCAACCATGGGTCAGAAGGTGTCGCAACTGGTTAGCGAGATAGCGGCAGCCTCAAATGAGCAGGCCCAGGGTATAGAGCAGATCAACAAGGCCGTGGCGGAGATGGACAAGGTGGTTCAGCAGGTTGCGGCAAACGCGGAGGAATCAGCTTCTGCCTCAGAGGAGATGAATGCCCAGGCAGAGGAGATGAAGGTTTACGTGGGCGAGATGTTCTCTTTGGTAAGCGGGACGACTGAAAAGGGGGCAGGCCGAAGCGCTAAAAAGGCATCAAGGCCTTCAGAAAGACTCTACGAAGAAACTCAAAGCGCGCTTGTGAAAAGGGACCTGCAAAGGCCTGCACTCCCCAAGGGTAATGAGGTCAAACCCCATGAGGTTATTCCACTTGATAACGAGGAGATCAAGGAGTTCTAGTGCTCAATCCGAATTGAGTCTCATGAATTCTATGCTTTTAAATACCAAAATATCCGTGATAGAATATTATTGATTCATCCAGTTTTTGCGTACTTGTAGGTTCCAAAGGCTGGAAATGAGGGAAATAAATAATCCTGAAGCGTCTTCAGAGGTCTATTCCGTCATTCAGGCATGCCCTCAGCCGGAATCCAGGAGAATCGGTGCGGATATTGGGTAAGAAGCATCCATTATACATATTGGCGAGCAAGAGAAATGGTACACTCTGCGCAGGTGTCCCCTTTATCCCTTAATTTTGACGGGTGATAGATGGGCGGGGATGATTATCATGCTTCGTTGTGCCCCAAAAGGGCATGACCGGTAGAAGAGATGATATTCTTAGGGGGTGATAACATGAAACCATTTGTGTCAACAAGACTTTTTCTCATGGCCCTCATTGTAACTTTCCTCTTGACCGCTTTAAGAGCCACTGAGGCACAGGGGCAATTCGCAGATATCCTCAAGGGGATCAAGGGAGCTTTGCCATCGCAGGAGAAACTTTCAGCCTCCAAGGTCATTGAAGGCCTTAAGGAGGCGCTCAGGATAGGGACGCAAAATGCCGTTGCCATTGTCTCCAAACCCGGAGGTTATCTGAAAAACGAGGCCATAAAGATATTGGTCCCGCCATCCGTCAAGAAGGCCGAAGGGGTCTTGCGCACTTTTGGCTATGGGGAACAACTGGATGCCTTTGAAGAGAGCATGAACAAAGCGGCTGAAAAGGCGGCGCCTCTTGCAAGTGATGTATTTCTGAAGTCCTTAAAGGAGATGAGCGTGGACGACGCAGAGGCTATCCTTAAGGGCGACGACACTGCCGCGACCCGCTATTTCAAGGAAAAGACATTTAATCCACTGTCCGAACAGTTCAAGCCTTTCGTAAAGCAATCCATGCAGGCAGTGGGCGTAACCAAAAAATATATGGACCTGGAGGATGCGGTAAAAAAGGTACCGTTTGCTGATACCATGTCATTTAATCTTGATGACTATGTAACCAAAGGGACCTTGGACGGCCTTTTCACCATGCTGAGCGAAGAGGAAAAAAAGATAAGAAACGATCCTGGTGCAAGGGTTACGGATGTCCTGAAGGAAGTCTTCAGCAAGAAATAAGATATTATCGGCTTATGACAGAAAGATTTTCTCGCCCCCTAGCATGAATATTTCCAATCCCCGATGAAGGCACGGCAAGCTTTTCCTATCCCATTTCGGGATAAGGGCGTGGCGGAGGGTGTCTTTTCGATGCAGCCCTGGCTTCTTAATCTGCCTCAGGCCTGATACCCGTAAGGATCATCTGGGTACCGAGCATCTGCGGCCAGTACCTGACATTCTCAAAGCCGGCTTTCGTCATTATGCCTGCGACCTCTTCAGGGGTCATGAAGCTCTCGGTGGATGACGCAAGATAGCAGTAAGCTGAGCGGTCTCCGGCTATGAGGCTTCCAAGCATTGGGATAACAAGCCTCAAGTACCATTTTACAGCAGGAGCTAATCTTGCACTGCCAGGAGGGGAGGTGTCAAGGCATACCACCCTGCCTCCGGGCCGCAGTACCCTGTACTGCTCCTTGAAGGCTAAAAGGGGGCCTGGGACGTTTCTTATGAGATAGCCTGATGTGACAGCGTCAAAAATCATGTCGCCAAAGGGAAGATTCAGGGCATCGCCAGCGCACCATCCAATTGTAGCTCCCATCTCTTTCAGGCGGCCCTTTTCCATCATCGGGATGCTGAAATCAAGTGCGATCACCTCCAGGGAAGGGTTAATGCGTCTAGCCTCAAGAGCTATGCCGCCTGTGCCTGCGCCCACATCAAGAAGCATCGACTGCCCCGGCGAAGCCGCAAGCCGAGCGACAAGTCTCTTCCAGCGCCCTTCCATCCCCATGGTGATAAGCTTGTTCATGAGGTCGTAGCGCCCAGAGATTCTTCCAAACATTTGTCTTATGCCCTGTTTGGAATCCCCTTCTTCCTTTAGCATGCACCCCTCTCTAGAACCTGCAGACATCAGCGGATGAAAGAGCCA
>MNYJ01000078.1 GCA_001874005.1 Desulfobacteraceae bacterium CG2_30_51_40 | reverse complement strand
GGTGCAGAGTTTTTGAACCTGATCATTTACCATAACCAAGAATAGTGCGACTTCACTCACCCATATGCCCGGGCAGGGCACAATGAACATGAAAATCACCCCTACCCCTCCCTCCCCCGTTGAGGGGCTGGGATAAGGGGATAAGACATTTTAATATAAAACGCCACCCTATCTGCACACCCACAGAGCCGCCCCTTCAATCTCCTTGAAAAGGGTCATACTGACTGATCCCATGAAAAACTTCTGGAACATTCCCTGCCCCGTTCCTTTCCGGCCAACAGCCACTGCGGCGAACTTTTCTTCCTTTGCCGCCTTTAGTATCACCCTTGCAATATTTGATCCCTCAAGGGCCTTGGTCTCGATCCTATCGGCTGGCACTCCCGCCTTCAAGATGGAATCCCTGGCAGATGAAAGGGCCTTTTCGATAATATCGGCTGAATTTGCGGCGCCCTTGACCACGGCTATTATTTTAACCCTGTGCAAAGGATCTGGCTCGAGCATAAAACCAACATGGTCAACCATGCAGGCAGCGGAGTCGGATCCGTCCACGCAAAGAAGAACCCCGTTTCGGTCGGGATCGGGTTTTCTGCACAGCCATATCGGAAAACCGATCCCCTGCTCCAAAAGCCCCCTGGAGACACTTTCGTCAAATGCCTCTTCGAGCCATGAAAGACCCCTGCGGCCAAGAACCACGGCATCGTAAAGGCCTTTTGTTCCCTCCTGTATGATGTCTTCTACTTTGGAAAACTGTCTCATCTGGAGTTTGGTCTCGACATTCTCTGGTGAAAAGCCCATCCAGAGAAGTTCCTTCTTTGCGGCGTCAAGCGCCTTTCTTCCCTTTGCCAGGCTCTTTTTCGCCTGAAGTTCGGATCCCCGCACGGTCTCGTCTGTTTTCTCTCCGGCATATACTGTGGCTGGCCTTGCAGCGGTGTAGAAGAGAGTTATTTTGACCTCCTTCTTTTCCCCGAAAAAGTGTCCCACGAATCTCACCGCGTGCATTGCGTTACTGTTTTCACTCACTGTTACCAAAAGGTGTCTTTCCATTGGAAAATCTCCATGAAATCTATTGTTATCGTAATTTGCCAGCCTATTCCCAAACCCGCGAAGAAATTCTTACATCCTTAGTCGTCTATGGCTTATTATACTGATCAAAAGGCAATCTTCAATGAGGAATTGAACTGAGGAGGCATCGGTCAATATTTATGAGGTCGCGCCTGTTCCTTGCTCGGCCCCCTTCGGAAGCTTCAGTGTAGCATGACTGTAAACCGAAACTCCCATCGCCGCGAGGAAAAAGACGTTATCGCATGGAGAGTCTCTATACAAAACATCAGCTTTTTTCTGAATGGTATCGGGGATGGGAATCGCAATAGAAAAAAGAGGGTAAAGGTTTATGGTTAGATGACGATAGCGACATTGAAAGGAACTTTGACGGATTTTCACGTCCGAAGGCGGCCTTTCGATCATGAAGGTCTGGGGTGTCGGATATCTGGCGGAGGTTTCACGGGGCCTTGGGAGCGGCTGACAGGTGCCCTCCGGAAAATAGCCCGCGGTCATTTTATCCTTTTGGTCGCAGCGTCTCGGATGTCCGTAATGATCTCAGCCGATATCCGTCCCATTGCCTCGCTCATGGCAGCGACAAAGGCCTGGGCTTTTTTATCTGCTAGCCCGTGGATAATCTTATAGCTTTTTTGAAGGGCTATTCTTTTTGTAACATCCTTTTCATTTGCCTCTGAAAGTGTAATCGTGAGGCCCAGAGAGGCCTTCCAGGTCTCCTGTTCGTCAATTTCAAGAAACTCATCAACTGAGCCTTCGAGGATAAAGTCGGCCGCGGCCCCGCTTTCAGAAGACATTATTGCCCTGAAAAGTCCCGATTCCATCATGTCCCTGCGCAGGAAGCCTGAGGCCATGTCCCCGGGGTTGACCCTCCATCTGTGGAATACGTATTCATTGCGTTTGAAACGGCCGTCGCTGAAAATCATTCGCGTAGTGTTGTAGAGGGGGGCCACAGAGAATCTCTTTACCATTACCGAAGCCGCGATGGGTTCCCCGGGCGACAATTTGGGTGCGGGGTATTCGAGGATGTAAAAGGATATCTTGTCGGCCGGTCTTCCGCCTGTCGTGCATCCGGAGACAATGAAAATTGCGATAAGAGACAAAAGGCATAGAGTTCTATTAGGCTTCAAGGAAACACTCCTTTAGAAAAGTTCCTCAGGTTTGGAAGGTCCGGGGGCATAACGGAAAAGGATGCCCGAAGGGTCTTCCGAGAGCCTTTCCACCAGTTCTTTTAATCTTTCAACCGTGCTCTCAAGGCCCTCCAATACAGAGGAAAGTCTGTCGGTAATCTCTGCCACGCTTTTCCCCGAGCCCTTTAAGGCGGCGCGCGCCTCTGAAAAAAGTCCTGCGGCATCTGAAGTGACCCTTCGCGTATTGAGCATCGCTTCCTTGAGATCAGGGGCGGTATCGGCGGCAATCATCTCGATCCGGGAGACGGTCCTTTTCGCAGAATCAACGGTCTCGGATGCCTTTGCTGTTATGTTCTTCATTTCTTCAGAGGCCTTTTCAAGAGACGCCGGTATCTTGTCCCAGGCATCGGATGCCACAAAGGCGTTAAAACGTTCAATGGACTTTCTAAGGGCCTCCGAAAGCTCTTTGATATTTGCCTCCGCAATTGTTTTTCCGGCTGAGTCGAGAAGCGCGCGTGTCTTTTCCGAGATACCCTTCAGATCAAGTGATCTGAATTGTTTCATGAGATCATCAACACCTTCCAGGATCAGCCTGATTTCAGATGGTTTGGATGGAACAACCGGATATTCTGAAGGAAAAGAAAGCCTGGGAGATAGCTCTTTATCTTTTTCTGATGCGATGTCCAGTTCGATAAACATGGCCCCTGTTATTCCGACCGCCTTGAGCTGGGCCACGGTATTCTCATCCAGGCTGTATGCCTGTTCTATCTCCATCAAGACCCTTATCAGCCTTGAATCCGGAGCGACTTCGATGGATAGCACCCTTCCGACCGTGACCCCGCGGTACTTTACCGGGGAATCCTTGTTAAGGCCTTGAACGGACTCATCGAAGTATGCCGAATAGAGCCTTCCCCTTTCAAGATATCGGGATGCCCCAAGCCAAATAAAGGCCACAATCCCGATCAGTATTCCGGCGGTGACAAATAGACCTACCGTAAACTGGGTTCTTACCGAAGGCATCAGCTTCTACTCTCATGCGTGGCGTTGTGGGATGTGGAAATCCGGTTAAAAAAATTTCTCACTGCTGGGTTCCCGCTGTGATCCCTGAGATAGTGGGGATTTCCCTCCGCAATGATACCCTTCACCATTTTATCGAGCATAATGACCCTTTTTGCAAGGCGAAAGATACTCTGGAGTTCATGAGTCACAATTACCATGGTGGTTCCAAGGCTTCGGTTTATCTTGATGATAAGCTCATCTATCTCGGCAGAGGTTATAGGATCGAGTCCGGCTGTGGGCTCGTCAAAGAAAAGGATATCGGGGTTTAATGCCATTGCCCTGGCTAGCCCTGCCCGTTTCTTCATGCCTCCGCTTATCTCTGATGGAAGATGATGCTCAAAACCCTTGAGGTCCACCTGCTCAAGCTTCATCTCAACCAGATAATTGATTTCCTCTTCTTTGAGCGGGGTATATTCCTTTATGGGAAGGGCGACGTTTTCAGCCAGGGTCATGGAGCTTATAAGCCCTCCGCTCTGATACAGGATACCGATATTACGCAAAAACCGCCTGTAGGAGTCCTGATCGCTTTGATGCACGTCAACTCCGCAGACCGTCACAGTCCCTGATATGGGCGGTATGAGGCCAGTCATGTGTTTTAAGAGGGTGCTCTTTCCGCAGCCGCTTCCCCCAAGTATTGCGAATATCTCTTCCCTGTACACCTCAAAAGAGACCTTCTCGAGGATGGCCTGTTCGCCGTAACCGGCTGTGAGATTATATACCTTAATGAGAGTGTGTTCGCTCAAGTTTCATCCCCAGTACTGTATTATCACGGCGAAGATGGAATCCCATAGAATTATAAGAAAGATGCTGCTTACGACGGCGGAAGTTGTTGCTTTTCCTACTGCCTCTGCACCGCCCCTTGCCTGAAAACCCCTGAGACAACCCATCCATGCTATTACAAGGGCAAAGAAGGCGCTCTTGAACAGTCCGAACCAGAAATCAAATGCCGTAAAGCTCTTAAACGTCTGGTCCATGTATGCCCCTGCAGTAAGATCGAGCATAAGGACACCGACTGTAAGACCGCCCAGTATTGCAAAGAGATTGGCGAAGATGGACAGGATCGGTACCACCAGGAGAGCGGCTATAATCTTTGGCGCCACCAGAAATCGGGTCACATCAAATCCCATGGTGTAGAGCGCGTCCACCTCGTCGGATATCTTCATGGCGGCTATCTCTGAGGCAAACGCGGATCCGGATCTGCCCGCTACTATTATGGCCGTGATTATCGGCCCGAGTTCCCTTACCATGGCAAGGGCCACGAGGGATGCCACATAAATGTTTGCCCCGAACTGCTTCAACTGCACCGAGGACATGAAGGCCATTATAAGACCCAGCAGGAAACCTATGAGTGCTACAATCGGCAGGGCGTCAGCGCCGGTCTTCTTCATTGATTCAAGCGTATCTTCCCACCTCAGGGAACGCGGATGCAGCATGAGATGTAGACAGCAGAGGAGCACTGAGCCTACGAAGGCGACCTGAAACCTCAGGTCAAGTAACTGATCAATGGTCGCCCTGCCGACGCCGACCATCAGACCCGGCTTGCGCCTCCTTTTCGCAGCCTCGCGCTTTTTCCGCTCATCAAATCTGAAAAGAGCCAGTATCTCCTTTGCCTTGGCTCCGAGACCTTCCAGAGCAAAGGATGCTTGTGACTCCGCGGCTGCTTCTCTTATCCTCTCGAGGGCTAGCACCCCGAAGTCATCCAGGTAAGATACGCCGGATAGGTCTGCGGTCACTTTGGAAGGGGGATTTGCATGCATGGATTTGAGAGCTGCTTCTATAATAGCGGGCACGCTTTTTCGGTCAAGTCTTCCGCTGAAGCGGAATTTTTTATCGCCTCCCGGGATATCCTCTATACTGCAGCAGTCAGTGAGTTTCCGGATCATCTTTCTAGCAGTTCAAACTGCATGGCCTTAAGGTCTTTTTCGCCAAGATTGAATTCATTAGTCACAAACTCCATCTCCATCACAAAGACTATCCATCCCAAAACAAGACCGTCCGCTTTGATTACAAATGCGGCCTCGATGCTCTTTTCACCCATAGGGCTCTTCTTCGTTACTCTATAGAGAGTCAGAACTGTTTGGGCTGAGTTCCCGGGGGTGGCCAGGATGCCCGCATAACTTGAACCTATTAGATCATCGGATGCCGTATCTCTTATAAGCGCATAGCGGACGGTCTTTTTAGAGTCGATGAGCATAAAACCCCTGTAAGGGGATTCATATGGATCTGTTTTTGCGAAATCACGGATTATTCTGCCTGCAGCCTCCATATCGTCTTCCTTAAGGGGCTGTGCCATTAAAGACGAAAGAAACAGGTAGTCCTTCGCCATTATTGCCTTGAGTCTATTCCCGGACTGGTATGAAGTATGTCTTCCCGTAAGAATATTGTATCCGTAGAAAGACAGGGCAACCATTGATGCAAAGAGAAGAATAAGAGGTATCACCCGGTAGCGGATCTTCCTATATTTCTTTTCAGCGGCTACCATCTCGGTGATGTCTCTGGCCGATGAAACCATTCCGTGGAAGACTCCGCGGCTGTCTGAAATGGCCTTTGTCGCTACCTCTACAGTCCTTTCTCCTTTGGACGGATGTGAAACCTTAAGGATGCTTTTCGTGGGTGGAGAACCGGGTCCGAAGTCCTTAAAGGCCCTTTCGGCTTCAACCGTATCCGCGTATATCTGATATATCTTCAGCTCCTTTATCTGGTCCCTGGACTTGCCGTAAAGCTCCTCTGCCGGCTTGTTCCAAAACAGAATTCTGCATTCAGGGTCTGTTATTATAACAGCATCCGGCATGTGGTCGCAGAGTTCACCGAGTCCGTAAAGTGCCTGACTTGTCTGGTCGAGTCTTTCGGCAAGATTTCTTGTAATGACACTTGCCACCTGAGGATAATCGAGCAGGAAGCGGGTTATGGAATCAGCCTTGATTTTTAGGACGTTAATGTGAGTCTTTGCCCTTACGGTGGCTGTTCTGGCTGACTTGAGAAGAAAGGACATTTCTCCGAAAAGAGAGCCTTTCTCGCTTATGACCGTAAGCCTCTTGTCCCCTTTAAGAACCTCGATCTCCCCGGATGCAAGGATATAGAGATCCTGTGACGTGTCACCCTCCGAGAAGATGGTCTCTCCTCCGTGAAAGGATACGATATTTGCGGAAAGAGTCGGGCTGTTAAGGATTTCATCCAACATTTTAAATTAGTTGCCCTATTTTGAAAGGAGCTGCATGAATGGTGCAGCCTGTCATATCAAACAGAAGCCTCTCTTTTGAGTGAGGCGGAAACCCGCTTTTTCCTAAGATTATGTGATCGCGGAGTAAGTGTCAATAAAGGCTGTCCATAGAGGCAGAAAAAGCCCTGAAAGCCGCTTTCATTATGGTGACCAGGGGCATGCCACTTCCAATGAGAGAAAACGGAAGAGCGCTGTATCTTGACCTTTTATGTATCATCATGGATAATATTGGCGATTCATCCGGTTACCACTCCTCATCGAGGGGGGAGGGAAGGGTGGGGGGGGAGTGCTTAAGTGAAAATAATTATCTTTTCGGTAATCTTGTCATTTTTGTGCAGTGCTTGTGCCGTAGGTTCATCTGCAAAACCCATTTCTGACCAAAGGGGTTCAGGAGTAAACAGAGAAGGTCATGCAGAAGGGCTATCCTTCCACGTTGAAAAACTCGTGACGGTGCTAGACCGGGGTTCTGCTGTCGCCATCAGCCAGATATATGACGGCGAGAACGGTGATATAACCGGTCTGGGTGATCGTTTGAGGGATAGGATTGAGACAGCCTTGGTCAATATGGGTTTTTTGGTTGTGCCCAGACGTGACCTTATAGTGTTCATGGATGAAAGAGAGCTTGGAAGCGCTAAAAGACCGGAGATAAAGGACTTGGAAGCAGGTGCAGTCATATCCGGCAGGTACTATCTTCCTCCCGGAGACAAGGGATCGGCGGAGGTGCATCTTCGAACGCTTTCCCTTGAAGAAAACAGGGTGAGGGGGGCTGTTTCATTCAGTGAAGCGCTTCCTGCCGATTGGCACAAGTTAGTAAGTTCCATAAAGGGAAACATTTACCACAAGGGCATAGAACAGGTTTCACCCTCCGGAGGGGGCCCCTCTCTTTCAGCCTCCCTTGACAGGAATCCTGCATGTTATCCAGCCGGCGCATCTGTCAGGATAAGATTGAAGACGGAACGGGGTGTGCATATCTACATCCTTAATCTTGCGGCCGATAACACCGTTACCCTCATTTATCCTAACAGAATTATTAAGGATAGCCCCATGCCTGTCGAGGACTTCGAGTTTCCTCCGGCCGCTTTCTCCAAAAGGCTCGGGCTTGCGGTATATCCTTTGAAGCAGGATGAGACTTCTCATGAAGCCTTTAAGATTGTCGCAAGCAGGAAACCGGTTGATTTTGGTTTTCTGCCCATACCGGAAAATGAAATCTACGCAGGCGCCAAAGGCGAGCGGCTTGAAAAGGTTCTGGATATCCTCAAGAAGACAAGCAATTGGTCTGAGGCTACCCTCGGCTACTATGTAGGCCCCAATTGCTCAAAGTAGGGATTGCGGTTCTGAGTAAAGAAGCTCGGATGTGTTTATGACGTCGGGCATCTTCATGGTTCGTTTTGCGTTAATACGGCATAAGGCTTAACAGCGTGTTAAAAAAACTCTGTTGTCAGGCTGAGGAAAAATGACCGAATGCAAGGTCTGCAAAATTGCGAACAATGAGGCTTACAAATAAGTACGCAGCAGTACCCGTCTGCGATCCCGAAAACAGGCGGGCAAGGGATTGGCAAGACACAGAAGATGAGCGTTTTTCAACAGCCTGTTAACAATGTTTCCACAGGAGACGATTTGTCAAGGAGGTCATGAGCATGTCCGTTAAGCCATTGAGAGGTTTATTTCTATTATCGGCAGTGCTGTTATCGGGGGTCCTTTTTACAAGCGGCTGCTCCATAAGGGTGCCTGTGAGCGCCGGGGTGGGCAGGATTTCCGTCTCTTCAAAGCTTGCAGGCAAGGCCGCCCTTCTAATAACGGATGAGACAAGCAATTATGTGTTTCAAGGAAATCCGGAAGGCATGGCTTACGGGGCAAGACCCCATGAATTTCCTTTTGGGCAGGCGCTTGAAGACGCATCAATTGAGGCCTTCTCCCAGGTCTTCGAGAAGCTCGATGTAGTAAGAACGTACGATGAAGCAGCTCGGTACCCCTTTATGATAACACCTGAAATAACCGAGTTTCGCTTCAGCTATCCGAACTTCGGTCTTGCGTCCGCCGCGAACATGAGGATCAAGGCTACGCTGTCTTCCGGGAGTGAGACGATGTGGGAAAAAGAGGTCGCAGCTCCTGAGCAGAGAAAAGGGATGGGCGTAGACGAAATGGGAAGGGCCGCATCGGAAGCGCTTTCCATCGCCGTAAAGCAGCTTGCCAGGGAAATGGCATCAGATCAGAGGCTTCGAAAGGCAGTCGCCTCGCCCGGCGCGCCACAGGTCGCGCTTAAGCCTGAGAAAAAGCAGGAGGAAAGTGCATCAAAGGAAACGGTTAAGACGAAAAAAACCGATTCAAAGCAGTCCGCATGGGCCTTTAAGAAGGCGGATAAGACTGCCGATGCAGATGGGGATGAACCAATCCCTGCCGGAAAGCCGGGAGGAAAATACGATGTCGCCGTCTTAATTGCAAACAGGACATACAGCCGCCAGGGCATACCTGAGGTTGAGTACGCCCACAATGATATGGCAGCCGTCAAAAAATACGTGATTCGCACCATGGGCTTTGATCCCGAAAACATCATAGAAGAAAAGGATGCCACAAAGGGGACACTCGAAACACTCTTTGGAACGAGGGAAAGACCAGAGGGAAAGATCTTCAACTGGGTTAAGCCAAAGGAAAGCCGCCTTTTCATCTATTACGTAGGGCATGGTGCCCCGGGGCAGGAAAGCGGTGAGGCCTATTTCGTACCATCGGATGCTGATCCGGATTACATTGACACGACCGGCTATTCAGTAGGCCAGTTCTATGCTAACCTTAAGAAGATACCTGCTAGAGAACTGATTGTGGTGCTTGATACCTGCTTCTCAGGCCAGACTCCCAAGGGCCTTCTTTTTAAGCGCGTAAGTCCCGCCATGCTCAAGGTGGTCCAACCCGAGAGCAGCATGGACAGGGGAGTGGTCATGGCGAGCGCCAGGGCCGATCAGTTAAGCACCTGGTATGAAGCGAAAGGCCACAGCCTCTTCACCTACTTTTTCATAAAAGGGCTCACCGGAGAGGCCGACTCCAATAAGGACAAGAAGGTGTCTGCCGCGGAGATGGAGGCATATCTGGCCGAAAATGTTCCCTTCATGGCAAGAAAGATCTCCGGAAGGAATCAACAGCCGATGGTAGAGGGAAACAAGGATCTGATTCTCGTGGAGTATAAGTGAGCAACTATCGGTAAGTGAACTTGAAAAGCCCTCCCTCTTCTGAAGAGAATAGCTCCCCTCTGGTATCCCTGAGCGGGATAATTGAAAGGATCACCTACAGGGATGAGGAAGGCGGTTACACGGTTGCGAGGGTAAAGGTAAAGGGCCGGCAGGACCTGGTCACGGTCGTTGGTTATCTGATGGCCCCAACCCCTGGAGAGATCATAGCCATGCGGGGTGAATGGAGGAATCACCCCAGATTCGGAGAGCAATTTCAGATAAAGTCCTGCACCACCTCAGTTCCCGCCACCGTCTATGGAATAGAAAGATACCTTGGCTCCGGCCTTATAAAGGGAATAGGGCCCATGCTCGCAAAGAGGATAGTAAAGGCCTTCGGAGAAAAGACCCTTGATGTGCTTGAAAATCAAATAGTGTCCGTTCTCGCGGTCGAGGGGATCGGGAAAAAGCGCCTTGAGATGATAAAAAGGGCGTGGGATGAACAGAAAGAGATTAGAAACGTGATGGTCTTTCTTCACTCCCATGGGGTAAGCAGCGGATATGCGGCAAAGATTTTCAAGCGTTACGGCACATCCTCCATCAAGATAGTCAGGGAAAATCCATACAGGCTTGCTACGGAAGTCCGCGGGATAGGCTTTATCACGGCTGATAAGATCGCAGAGAAGATGGGTTTTCCCAAGGACTCAGAATACAGGGCAGGGGCGGGTATCTTATATGCCCTTCAGCAGCTCTCGGATGAGGGCCACGTATATTACCCGCAGGATGAACTCATCAAAAAGGCCGAAGAACTTCTTGGTATTGAACGGGAAGTAATCGGCTCAGCCCTTCAATCCATCAAGACCAAAGGGGAAGTTGTCGTTGAGGAGTTTCATGATCCTCCTTTCGGGGAGACAAGGGCGGTCTATCCGGCTGGTTTTTATGCCTGCGAGGTGGGAATCGCAGGGCGCCTTCTGGGACTTATAGCGACGCCAAGGAGCTTCCGCGATATAGATCCTGAAAAGGCCTTGAAATGGGTGGAAGGCCGCCTTTCAATTGAACTTGCGGAAGGCCAGAGACAGGCCGTAAGAGTGGCATCGGAAAGCAAGGTGATGGTGCTTACGGGAGGCCCCGGAACCGGAAAGACCACCATTATCAACTCGGTGTTAAGGATATTTCAGAAGCTGGGAGTGAGGGTTCTTCTTGCCGCTCCGACTGGAAGGGCGGCAAAGAGGATGAGCGAGACAACGGGCTTTGAGGCAAAGACGATCCACCGGCTTCTTAAATTCAGTCCTCAAAAGGGAGGCTTTCAGAAAAACGAAAATGCCCCGCTTGAATGCGATATCCTTATTCTCGATGAGGCTTCCATGATTGATACGTTGCTTATGTATCATCTGCTGAAGGCCGTTTCCCTTTCATCCACACTCATCCTGGTGGGGGATGTAAACCAGCTTCCATCCGTAGGCCCGGGAATTGTCCTTTCGGATATAATAGCCTCTGGAGCCGTGCCGGTGGTGGAACTCACCGAGGTATTCAGGCAGGCAAGGGAAAGCCTCATTATCGTTAACGCCCATAGGATAAACAGCGGAGAACTTCCTCTTAAAAAAGAAAGAGGTTACCCGGGGGATGATTTCTATTTTATCGAGCAGGATGACCCGGAGCGTGCCTCAAAGACCATCGTTGAACTGGTAACAGAGAGGATTCCTAAGGGCTTTAACCTTGATCCTGTCAGCGATATTCAGGTATTAAGCCCCATGCACAGGGGCGCAGTGGGGGCAGGCAACCTCAATGATTTGCTGCAGAAGGCTATGAATCCCGGTGAGGAAGGGGTTGCTTGGGGGGCGAGGCGCTTCCTGGTGAATGACAAGGTGATGCAGATAAAGAATAACTACGACAAGGATGTCTATAACGGGGATATCGGGAGGATATTGAGGGTTGATCCTGAGTCACGGGTGATGGTAGTTTCATTTGAGGGAAGAGATATCCCCTATGATTTTGGTGAACTCGATGAGCTGATGCCTGCCTATGCGGTATCCGTGCACAAGTCTCAGGGCTCGGAATATCCCGCAGTCGTGATACCCGTACTTACGCAGCACTATATGATGCTTCAGAGAAATCTCCTCTACACGGCGGTTACCAGGGGGAAAAGGCTTGTTGTTGTCGTGGGAAGCAAAAAGGCCCTGGCTATAGCCGTAAGAAACGCAAAGATAGAGAGGCGCTACACCGGCTTGTGTAGAAGACTGAAGGCCGGAGCGCCCTTCCTGGAAAGGACTACCTCACCCATTGAGAGAGGTGGTTGAAATGGGGAAGGGGAGTTGCAGGCATTATGCAAAGGAGAAACCGGCACTCAGCCTGGGATTGACTATCGAGGGCATCGAGAAGAAGAAACCTGAGATGAGGATTCACTAGGCAACTTAAGCCTGTTAGCTTATCGCGGAGCGCCGGGGATATGGACTCAGGGCATTATACGAGGCATGAGTGGGCAAGGGGTGTAAATCGCTCCGTTGAACCATTGGTATGAGTTCAGTAATTGGGGGTAGATGCGGCTTCAGCCGCATGGGAACCGTTCGCCCTGCGCCTGAAGGCGCACCTACAGAAGCTGATCCCTTGTCGGCATGCCTGGTATGGGCAAAGCCATCCCCCAATTATTGAGTTGATACAACCATTGTAAGGCTTAATCAAGGGCACCAACTTTGCATAAGGCAGTGATCACCATATTTAAAAAAACCTGCATCAAAAGGAGTAGCGTGTATGTCTATCAGGAGAAGCTCTGGCATTGTTCTATTTTCCCTTCTAATGTCTCTGGCAGTGATAGGACCTATGGGGTGCGCGGACTCGGACACAACTTCTGAGGTTGATGAACAGGCTGCTCTTCGGGGGGAAAATTCTTCCTTTTTCGGCGGTCTTCTAAAACAGGTACTCTCGGGAGTCATATCCGGCGCGGAAGGAAAGCCAGGTTCCGAGGCAATGGGACTAGTTCTTTCTCTTCTAGGCTTTGGGGAAGAAAGCGATCAACCGGCCCTTGATGCCATGAGCGGCAAACTTGACCAGATCGTGAGCATCCTTGGAGATATAAAGAAGGACCTTGACGCCCTCATGCAGCAGCTCAAGATAACGGAAGGCGAGATTCTTGCCAACACCAACGACCCCAGCGACGCCATCACTCAAATAAAAAGCTCCCATCAGGAGCTTCAGGGGCTCTCTGACAACAAGGCTGGAAGCGGTGAAAAGCAGGCTCTGGCGGACTTCACCAACAGGGTAGAGAATGTTTATAACATCTATTCTCAAGTGAACTCCATACACGATGCCATACTTCCATCTACCGTGGCAAAGGCGCCTGTGCTGAAAAACTTCTTCGACCTTGCGCTCAATAAAGGAAACAGCCTAACCAACACCTATCTCGGGGTTGAGAAATACTTCTCCCAGCTCCTCTATTACCAGATGGAGGGAGTGAATCTGATAGTTGAGACAAAGAAATACAGGGAAAAGGCCGGGCTCCCCCAGATTGATGGAAGGGATGCAAAGGCCTACATGGATTTCTTTACCGCCCAGATACTGTCTCCTGAGGTTGAAGACTTCATGACAAACATATCTGAAATGATCTTCAATCATGCGAACCTGCTTGAAAGCAATAAATTCCTTCCGTCTGAGTCGCCTGCCATACTGGCGCGAGCAAACTTCTTTAGAATTCAGGCCCTGAACCTGGATCATTTCGGTCTCAGGGGGACGCTGTTGGCAACCCAAGACCTGGTGCCAGGCATTCTTTCTCTGAAGGCTTCAGAGAAGGGCTCCTCTCAGGCCTTTACCGGTCAGGGAGATATAAGCTCCATCTCGGCAACGAACTATGATTTCTGGATAAAGGATGGGGTAAAAGGGAGTTCGGACTATACTCTTATCCTTTACGATTTCGGGGACGCCCCGGTAGGCCAATACGAAGTCAAAGATGACAGCGGAGAACTTGTTGGAACCGTGGATGTCAAGATGTATAACGATGATTATACAGTACCTGCGGACGGCTCCGGAACCATAAACTACGGCCATGTAACTGTGGCAAAAAGGGTCGGGGCAAAAGACGCCTTTAATAATAATCCGACCTGGAAGCTTAAGTGGAATACGGATGATAACACAACCGTATGGGGCAATACAGGGGACGTGAAGAATGTCAAGGTTGCAACTAACAATAAGCAGCTAAATTATTCCAACTATGGTCAGCTTGACGCCACCTTCCAATTTCTTGAGGGTGACCCGGCAACCATAAATTACTCGATGCATGTATCAGGAGAAACGACATCTTATGTCTATTCTGCCACGGGTGACTCCGAATCAACTATACATTATAGGGTCGGGCTCATGGATGGGACAACAGGCGCGATAGTGCATGAATTCGACAGCGATTCCAAGACCGCCTCAGCTTCAAATTACCAGGACGATCAGACAAGATCAGTAACCAAAACCATAGAGAAGGATATAACTGGAAGCTTTCTGTTTGGTAATCCCACTGTCGGCCACAGCTATTATGTGTTCTTTTATGTAAGTATAAATGGTTCAAAGGGGAGCGGGACAGCGGATGAAGAAGGCCGGCTGGAGATCAAGGATATAGACATCTACGTCTCTTTTTAACGGCCCTGGCCGGGGCGATACCTCAAAACTTTTCTTGACAGTTCTTTAGACTGAAGATAAAAATACAACAAACGTTCGTTTGATTAAAAAAGGGCGAAGGATGTCCAGGCCGAGGGACCCAAAGAAGCTTGAGGAAGTGGAGCAGGCAGCGGTGCGCCTTTTTGCAAGGCGCGGCTATCACTCGACCTCTATGCGCGAAATAGCCCGTGAACTGGGGATGAATCAATCCTCCTTGTACCACTATTTTAAGAGCAAGGAAGAGATACTTTTCAAGCTCATGAACGATGCGATGGACGACGCTCTCCTCATCCTTGAGGGTATCTGTGCTTCCGAACTATCTCCTGAGAAAAAACTAAACAAAGTGCTTGGGTTTTATACCCGCTACTACACCAAGGAGCAGGAGCGGGAGACCCTCCTCGTAAATGAGATGAATTCACTTGGGAAGAGGGCAAGGGAGGTCTTGATAGAAAAACAGAGGCGCTACGTCCATCTCATAAGATCTCTTCTTGTTGATCTCAAGGATGCAGGTCTAATGAAGGAGATACATCCCACAGTTGCCGCCTTTGCCTTCTTCGGCATGGTTCACTACAGCATCAAGTGGTATCGAAGGGATGGAGAGGTGGATGTTGAGGCACTGGCACAGAGCTTTGTCGAAATCTTCACCAGAGGCATCCTTGGGCATAGTGAAGAGACAGATACCCCGGGCACAAACGTTCATGCCCGGGTGGCATTTGGCCACCCCCGCGAATGAAAAAAGATGGGCCTTCATTCGGGCTTGACCCCGAAGCCATTTCTATATTGCGGAGATGGATTCCGTTTATACCTGCCACATTCCAGGATGACGGGGAGTGTATTTTCACGGTAAACGCTCATGACAGAAATATTTTGTCGCCCCCGCTAATGAAAATCCTCCTCCGGCTCTGCACTTTGCGAGGTCGAGGATTTCCCTCCCCCCGCGCGGGGGAGGGTCGGGGTGGGGGGTGTATTTTCACGGTAAACAAAAGTAAAGGGACAATCAGATGATCTCCATGCTCCATCCGGCTTTACGCTCCTATGCCGGCATTCCCGGTTATATTATTGGATGGCTGATTTTCCTTTCAGCTATAGTCCTATTCGCCTATACGATCAAAAAACGATATATGCTTCTTAGATCGGGGAGACCGGACCCAAGGTTCGAAAATATAGCGGAAAGGATAAGATCGCTTTTTGTCTACGGAATCTTTCAGAAGAGACAGCCGAGATATCTCTGGGCCGGTTTGATTCACCTCATCATATTCTGGGGATTCGTAATCCTGGGCCTTAGATCCATTGATCTTTTGACCCAGGCACTCGGAATTGCCTTCATCAGGCCGATCCTGGAAGGGCGGGCGGGGGCGTTATACTCGATCTTAAGGGACATAACAGAAATCTCTGTCCTATGCGCCTGCATCTGGGCTGCGGAAAGAAGAATTCTTGTGAGACCTGCGCGATATGAGGGAAGCAGTCACATCGAAGCCTATCTGGTACTGGGGCTCATATCGGCACTGATGATGACGGATATGGCTTACGACGGCATAAGCCTGCTTATCCTGGGTGGGGATTATAGCGGTTTCGCTCCAGGTGCGTGGTTTTTTGCCGGTCTATTGTCAGGCCTAGGGCCCTCAATATTGAAAACAGGCCATGCGCTCAGCTTCTGGCTTCATATCTTTCTATTTCTAATCTTTCTGTGTTTTCTTCCCATGGGAAAGCACTTTCATATCATCACGGCCCTACCCAATGTGTTTTTCAGGAGGCTTAAAAAAGGCTCGATAAAGCCTGCCAGATGGGATGTTTCTGATCTCGAGGAGCTGGATACAATAGGGGTTTCCTCTGTGGAAGACCTCACATGGAAGCACATCCTGGATCTTTACTCCTGCACAGAGTGCGGACGTTGCACCGATCGCTGCCCAGCAGCCGCCGCTGGAAGGCCGCTTTCTCCGAAGAAACTGACCATGAAGCTAAGGGATTATGCATACGAGAGATATCCCGTCTTCGGCAAGGGCATGGCGGGTGCGGCCGACAAGGAGAATGGAGAGCAAAGACTCGAAATCCCCGGAGGTGTGATAGGAGAAGACGAGATATGGTCCTGCACCACTTGCGGGGCCTGTGAAGAGGAATGCCCGGTCTTCATAGAATATATTGACAAGATCGTTGATATGAGAAGACGTCTCATAGAGACAGCAAGGGCTCCGAAGGCCTTCAATCAGGTTTTCATGCATCTTGAGAAGACCGGAAATCCCTTTGGAAAGCCTGCCTCCAAGCGTTCTGACTGGATCAGGGACCTGGAAGGATTTCCTGTCAGGGTGCTCAAGAAAGGAGATGAGGTTGACTGTCTCTATTTCGTGGACAGCTACCCTTCCTATGATCCAAGGGCCCAGGCGGTAGCCATAGCCATTGCAAAGACGATGCACTTTGCAGGGATTGACTTCGGCATACTTGGAGCGAAGGAGCGCGATTCAGGCCATCAGGTAAGGCGTATGGGCGAAGAAGGTCTTTTTGAGCTTCTAAAAGAGGAAAACAGAGAAGTGCTTGAAGGGATAAAATTCAGAAGGATTGTCACCACTGATCCGCATGCCTTCAACGCACTGAGGAAGGACTACGGTATTGACTTTGAGATACTGCATTATAGCGTGCTCTTTGACTCCCTCCTCCATGACGGCGTCTTGAAGCCCAAAATACAGGTTCAACCGGGCAGTTACACCTATCATGATCCCTGTTACCTGGGAAGGCACAATGGAATCTATAATAAACCCAGGAGACTTCTCAATGCCCTTCCGGGAGTAAGGTATGTCGAGATGCAAAACTCGCGGGATAGGAGCTTTTGCTGTGGAGGAGGTGACGTAATACTTTGGCACGAGATCGCAGAGGAAAAAGAGAGGCCTGCGGCTCTGAGGATCAAAATGGCGAAGGATGCCGGAGCAACTGTTATGGTAACCGCATGTCCATTCTGCCTCATCCATTTTGAGGACGCGATCAAGACTGCGGGGCTTGAAAATGAGATGCGTGTAATTGACCTGGCTGAGCTTCTGGTGTCAACCCTTTGAGAAAATAAATTTGGAATGTCTGTAGGTTACCATGAAGATTCACCCTGCCAGGATACTCCCCCGCAAGGGGTGAGATAAGTTGTCAGCCTCCTGGGGCGGGCTGAAGGTAGGCATTCTTCAAGGCTTTTTCAGGCCATGAGCATTTGGATTTCGTCTCAATGGTGACAAAGCCGGAATAAACAGTGGAATAACGCGAACAATAAGTGGACGCAACCAACAAGGTCGCGGCTAAATGCAGCAGGTTGACCTTTTTAAGCCTATAAGAGAAAGGGGGAGACGGTCAGATGGATATTATCGTATGCGTAAAGAGGGTCCCTTTTACCCAGGAGGTTGATCTTGAGATTGATAAGTCAGGGAAATCCATTGTCACGGACGGCCTTGCCTATGTTATAAATGACTGGGACGGTTACGCGGTGGAAGAGGCTATTCTCCTTAAAGAGCGAATTGGGGGTAATGTCATAGCCGTTACAGTCGGTAGCGAAGACGACGAGGAAGTTCTGAGAAGGGCCCTTGCCATGGGAGCCGATAGGGCCATAAGGATTGACACCTGCGGAAGGAGTCTTGACGGACTTGTGGTGGCAAAGGCCGTCGCAGCAGCGATAAAGGGGTTTCCTCTTGATCTGGTGCTCACAGGGGTGCAGGCGGACGATGACAATCAGGCAGTGGTTGGTATCATGCTAGCGGAAATTATGGGCCTGAGTCATGCGGCTGTTGTAAGGGGAATCGAACCGGAGGAAGGGTCGCTTAAGGTACGGGTGGAACTTGAAGGAGGTATTGATGAAATAAGACAGGTTAAGCTTCCCGCGCTTCTAACCATCCAGTCGGGCATAAATGAACCCAGATACGTGTCTGTCATGGGAATCAGAAAGGCGGCCAAGAAGGAACTCAAGGTGATAGGGATTGATGAGCTGGGTCTAAGCGAAGCGGACTTGGCACTCGCGACTGAAATCGAGGAAGTCTATCTCCCGCCTGAGACTGGAGGAGCGGAGATGCTTTCGGGCGATCCATCCAAACTGGCCCGGGCCGTTATTGAGATAATGAGGAGGAAGGGGGTGGCCGTGTGATGGGTGATATACTGGTTTTCGTAGAGCACAGATCAGTATCCTTAAGGGAGGTTTCGCTTCAGATCATCTCAAAGGCGGATGAACTTGCGACTAAACTAGCAGGAAGACTTACGGCGGTTGTTCTAGCAGCCAAGGCGGATTTTTTGCCCTCTGATTTCTCCAGCAGGGCTGACAGGCTCATTGTGGTCGAAGATGAAAGGTTTTCCGATTTTGATTTTACAGCCGCAGCCGAGGTCATCAGTAAAATCATCAAGGAGCAAAGTCCCCACTTGGTAATGATGGGCCATACGCCTTGGGGGATGGATCTCGGCCCGGCACTCTCGGTCAGGACAGGGCTTCCCCTTTCAACCGACTGCGTTGACATCACACTTGATGGGACGCGGGTAAAGACCGTCAGGCAGCTTTACGGCGGGAAACTTTTTGCCCGGGTCTCCTTCAGGGACGACTCTAAAGGATGTATCATAACAGTAAGGCCCGGGAGCTTTCCTGTGGCAGCATCCTGCGGCCGCAAAGGAGAGCTTGTCCGCATCGAGAATGCGGCAAATCTCCCAGCCTCCTCCAGCCGCTTTATTGAATACCTGGACACCGGGGCCGGAGAGATAGATATCACCCAGGCAGAACTCCTCGTCTCAATAGGAAGAGGGGTGGGAGAAAAGGAGCGTATAGAGGAGATACGGGAACTGGCTGGTCTTTTGGGAGGTGTGGTTTCCTGCTCAAGACCTGTGGTTGACAGGGGATGGCTTCCAAAATATCACCAGGTCGGTACATCCGGAAAATCCGTCAAGCCAAAGGTCTATCTGGCGCTGGGCATAAGTGGTGCATTCCAGCATGTGGCAGGCATAGCGGGCGCCGGCACCGTGATAGCCGTGAACAAGGACAAGAAGGCCCCTATCTTCAGGGTTGCGGACTACGGCGTTGTGGAAGACCTCTTTGCATTTTCTGATGCCTTGAAAGAGGAGTTGGGAAAATAGAAGGCCCGAAAGACCGCATCGCCGTTGACTGGCTGCCGAGAAATATTGAGGAAGGAGATACTTCATGGATTTTGAACTTAACAAGAAGCAAAAAGACATTCAAAAGGCGGCAAGGGAATTCGCCCAGGGTGAGCTTAAAGATATCGCAAGGGACTGCGATCTTAACGAGACATTCCCTCCCGAGCTTATAAGAAAAGCCGGCGAGCTGGGGTTCCTGGGTGCCTTTATTCCTGAACAATACGGAGGGGCGGGCCTTGGCTTTCTGGAACATGCGATAATACTGGAGGAGTTCTGGAAGGTTGATCCCGGTCTTGGCCAGCAGCTTTGCAGCACAACCTTCGGTTCGGAGGAATTTATCCTCTTCGGCACCGAAGAGCAAAAGCAAAAATATCTGCCGCCCCTTGCCTCCGGCGAGGCAATGATGGGGTTTGCCATAACGGAGCCTGATGCCGGTAGCGATACATCCTCTGCTTCCACAAGCGCGCAGGAAACAGAGCATGGCTACATAATGAATGGAAGTAAGACCATGATAGGCAATGGAACCGTCGGCCGGTATCTTGTCGTATTCGCCCTGAGCGATCCCGATAACGAATCCAGGGCACAAAGGCACAGTATCTTTGTGGTTGAGACAGACACACCGGGCTACGAGGCGACAAGGCTTCACGGGAAGATGGGCCTCAGGGCATCCGATACTGCGAGCATCTTTTTCTCAGGGTTGAAGCTTCCGAAAGAGGCCCTCATTGGAACAAGGGGAAAAGGTTTTTATCAGCTCATGCAGTTCTTCGACAGATCCAGGGCATATGTTGCCGCCCACGGAGTGGGACTTGCTCAGGGAGCCATGGATCTTGCGATCAAACATGTGAAGGGCAGGGTTCAGTTCGGCCGGAAGATAGCATCTTTTCAGGCCACCCAGTTCAAGATAGCTGAGATGGCTACCAGGATAGAGCTTGCAAGAACGCTAACCCATAAAGCGTGCAGCTTGCTCGATAAGGGGAAGAGCGATTCAAAGGTGACCTCCATGGCCAAGATGAACGCGGCCCGAACCGCTGTAGAGGTGGTGGATGAGGCCTTGCAGCTTCACGGAGGCTACGGCTATTTTAATGACCAGGATGTCGAAAGGTTCTACCGGGCCGCGAAGGTGCTCGAACTCTACGAGGGCGCCAAGGAGATAGAAAAGATAATCATAGGCCGTCACGTGCTGGGCCGTTATTAATGAAGTTGCAGGAACTCAAGTCTAAGATTGTCTGGAGATTGACTGATGAAGGTTAATATTATTGATCATATATGCGTCGCTGTTAAAAACCTCGACCAGGCCAGAAGACAGTGGGAGCCATTTCTCGGCAAGACCAAGCCCGACATTGAATACATAGATGAGCGTGAAAAGATAAAGGTAGCCCGATACTGGGTGGGAGAGGTAGGATTCGAACTGATGGAATCAACAAGCCCCGATGGAGACGTGGCTAAGTTCATTGAGAAAAAGGGAGAGGGTATAATGCTAATAAGCTTCAAGGTGAACAACACCCGCAAGGCGATTCAAGAGCTCGACAGCATGGGATATCCTCTCATTGCCGACAGCAGCGGGGAGATTGCCCGACCGTTCAGGGACTGTGAATTCGCCTTTATCCATCCCAAAAAACTGAATGGGGTCTTAACCGAGGTCATAGATTAGGGGGACGTTCTCGACTTTTACAGATTTTTGGCAGGCACTAAGGAGTCGAGCCTTATGCACCTACCGTGCGGGAGTGCCGATTTGAGATCTTCAAGATTTCTAAGCGGCTTGTCCTTGGCGCAGGCGCAAAAAGAGATCTGCATTTACCTGAACGGTTTAAAGGGGTATTTTGATACATCGTTGCGCCGCATTTGGATATGAGCGTTTTATATTAAAATGCGCCTTCCCTTTATTCCTTCCCCTCGACGGGGGAGGGATGGGTGGGGGTGATTTTCATGTTTCGTTTTGCACGATTCAGGCATCAGCGTTGCTCCGGTTTATCGTGGGATGAGAGCATGGACTATAGCGCTCAGCAGAATTGACACACTGATGCTCAGGTAAATTAATACACTTTTCATCCCATCGATTAAAGTCTCATCCAATCCCACTATTCTCTGGATTTCTGTCAGATAACTATTCCACCAGTGCCATAAAATAATGTATCTCCGGCGGTCAGGAGGTGCATATGAAAGAACCTGTGCGCCGGTGCCGGAACTGTGGTTGTCTTTTTAAGGTCTGCCGGAAAGTCAAAAAGCATGAA
>MNYJ01000005.1:478-3844 GCA_001874005.1 Desulfobacteraceae bacterium CG2_30_51_40 | reverse complement strand
GATTCCGGACGCCATCCCGAATCCAGGTCCTCATCCCGGCGAAGGCCGTAACAAGGACTGGATAGCGGCCTACGACGCTATCAGTATTTATTTACCGTGAAAATACACCCCCCACCCCGACCCTCCCCCGCGCGGGGGGAGGGAAATCCTCGACCTCGCAAAGTGTAAAGCCGCAGGAGGATTTTCATTAGCGGGGGCGACAAAATATTTCTGTCATGAGCGTTTGATATAAATAAAAACCCATGGCAAATATTAAAGGCAAATGCGATGCCAAAAGAATAAACTCAATCCTCTACCATGATGTATCTTCCTAATATTACTCAATCTATTGACAATCATAAATCTCATATTATTGCTTAAAGCGATTGCTGCTGGCCATAACTTATATTTAATTCAATTAGTTATAGCCTATAGCTGCATTTTCATAATCCTTAGATTGTTATATTATGCTAACTTGCTATTAATATGCCTATATAGTCATCCTCGCTATGCCAGGATTCCCAAAACAGGATTTGCTAATTACAAAACAGAAATCTATCTTTCATGATCGTCTGTTGTGTCATAATGCCTTAACTCACTTTGCCAAAAAGTCTGGCAATTTAAACAACGTCCCCTGGAGAAAACTGCAAATGTAAAGGACGTCCCCAAAATGGGGCTTGATATTGGGGGGAAAGGGCTGGTATTTTAGGCCGAATGGGGCACAACGAAAGATGAAAATCACCCCCACCCCTCCACCGCATCCCGAAGTATAGGCAGCAAAGGGGAGGCATTAAGGGAAGTGGAACTTTAATCATAACTTCTAGAGGTTTAAGTGTCAAATCTGTAAATGTAAAGGACGTCCCCGGTGAAGAGATATATTGTGGTGGCGGTGCTGGTTGGGCTTGCGGCATGGCAGATTTATGTGAGGATGTCGAACACCGCTACGCAGAAGGCCGGACCGCGAGGGAGGGTTGCCGTTGCCGTCGAGACAGCGGCCGTGCGGCAAACAACCGTGAGAGACATCGGGATCTTTACAGGCACCCTTTATCCAAGGTCACAATTCGTGGTCGCGCCCAAGGTAGCCGGCCGCCTGGAAAAGCTCCATGTGAAGATGGCCGACCGGGTTAAAAAAGGCCAAGTCATCGCGGAGATTGAAAGCGAAGAGTATCTTCAGCAGTTGGATCAGGCAAAGGCTGAACTTGAGGTCGCAAGGGCCAATCTTGCCGATGTAAAAAGCGCCCTTGAGATCGCCTCCAAAGAACTCGAGAGGGTCAAGACCCTGAGGCAGAAGCGGATCGCCTCCGAATCAGAGCTTGATGCCTCCGCCGCTCAGTTTGCCGCCCAGGAAGCCAAGCACAAGGTCGCCCTGGCGCAGGTGGCACAGAAGGATGCCGCCCTCAAGGCCTCACAGGTCCGCCTTTCATACACTGAGATCAGGGCCTCCTGGGAGGAAGGGGATTCTGAAAGGATCGTAGGCGAGCGCTTTGTTGATGAAGGCGCCATGCTTGCCGCAAATACACCCATAGTCTCTGTTCTCGATATCTCCGTTCTTACCGGCGTTATCCATGTCATCGAAAAGGACTATCCCAAGATGCGGATAGGACGGAACGCGGAAATCCATACGGACGCCTATCCCGGGCAGGCATTTTCCGGCCGGGTCGCAAGGATCGCCCCCCTGGTCAAGGAGATGACAAGGACCGCCAGGGTCGAACTTGAGATAATCAATTCCGACGGCCTTCTTAAGCCCGGCATGTTTATAAGGGCCCAGATCGAGTTCTCGGTCTTTGAAAACGCGACCGTCGTTCCAGTTGACGCCCTGACTAAAAGAGGCGGCCGCCCCGGGGTCTTTATCGCGGACAGGGAGAATCTCAAAGCGAGATTTTCTCCTGCTGAGATCGGCCTGACAGACCAGGGCCTTCTCCAGATTCTAAGCCCCGAGATAGTTGGGGAAGTCGTCACCCTCGGCCATCATCTGCTTGAAGACGGCTCCACAATAATACTAGCGGAAAAGGACCCGGGCGCAAGAAAACCCGGCCCTGCTCCGGGTGAAAAAGGCCCCGCGGGATCAAAGCCATGAACCCCGCGCGCTTTTCCGTAGAGCATCCGGTCTTCGCCACCATGGCGGTTTTGATCGTGATGATCCTTGGAGCGGTTTCCCTGACCCGCCTGCCCATTGACCTTATGCCAGATATCACCTACCCGACCATCAGCATCAATACGACCTACGAAAACGCAAGCCCCCGCGATATGGAGGAGACCATCACGCGCCCGATAGAGGAGGCCCTGAGCGCGGTGCCAGGCGTCGAGCAGGTAACCTCGGTGTCGGCCGAGGGTGTAAGCCAGGTGAGGGTCAATTTCACCTGGGGGACGGATCTTGACGCGGCGGCAAACGACGTGCGCGACAGATTGGACAGGGTCGTGGCGATGCTCCCCGATGAGGCGGAAAGGCCGCTCCTCAGAAAATTTGATCTAGCAAGCTTCCCCATACTCATCATGGGCGCAGCAAGCAGCCTTGATCCTGTTCAGCTTCGCAGATTCATTGATGACCACATCAAATATCGCATCGAGCGCCTGCCCGGAGTGGCATCTCTTGAAGTAAGCGGGGGCCTCGACAGGGAGATACATGTGAATCTATCGCCCGACAAGATCAAGGCCATGGGCCTTTCCCTGGATCAGGTCATAGCGAAGATAAAGGCCAGTAACATCAATGTCCCCGCAGGCACGGTCGAAAGGGGCTATCTTGACATAATGCTCAGAACTCCGGGGGAATTTACCAGCCTCGCCGAACTGCAAAACACGGTTATCGCCGTAAAAGAAGGCGCCGCCATCCAGCTTAAAGAGATTGCGACGGTTGAGGATTCATGGCAGAAGGTAAAAAGGATTGTTAAGATCAACGGAAAACCGGGAATAAGGCTGGCCGTTCTGAAACAATCAGGCACCAACACGGTTGAAGTGGCAAAGCAGGTATTAAAAGAGATCGAGAGCATCAATTCCGACTATCCTCAAATTCATATATCAAGCATCATTGACACATCCGATTATATAAAAAGATCAATCAATAATGTCGGCTCTTCCATTCTTTATGGCGGGATACTTGCCGCTGTGGTGCTCCTGGGATTTTTGAGAAGCGTAAGAAGCACAGCCGTAGTGGTGACAGCCATTCCTATCTCCATTATCGCAACCTTCATGCTCATGTATTTCGGCGGGTTCACCTTGAATCTTATGACGATGGGAGGTCTCGCCCTGGGAGTGGGCATGCTTGTTGATAACGCCATAGTGGTGCTCGAAAACATTACCCGCATAAAGGAGACCGGGGCTCATCCCTCCATGGCGGCAGTTGAGGGGACCGAGGAAGTGGCAGCCGCGATTGTGGCAAGCACCATAACC
>MNYJ01000005.1:0-467 GCA_001874005.1 Desulfobacteraceae bacterium CG2_30_51_40 | reverse complement strand
TAACCACGGTAGTGGTCTTTGTTCCCATGATCTTTTTAAGGGGCATGTCAGGGGTCATGTTCAAGCAATTTACTTACGTCGTAAGCTTTGCCCTTGCCTGCTCTCTTGCATCCGCCCTGACCCTTGTCCCGATGCTTGCCTCGTTCATGCTAAAGTCGGCAGAGGCGAGACCTGAACCTGCAATCGGCCTTAGGGGAAGGCTCGCGCTCCTCGGCCAGAGGCTCCCAAAGATACTGGAAGAAAACTACGGCGAAGTTCTCAGGTATTGCCTTAGCCATAGAAAGACAATCATGGCCGGGACAATCCTTATGCTCGCAGGGAGCATCGCCCTTTTCCCTCTCGTAGGAAGCGAATTCATGCCGCAGGCAGACGAAAGCGAGGTGAGGGTCTCGGCCGAGATGGAGGTAGGTACCCGCGTGGAGGTTCTGGAAAGAAGTTTCCAGAAGATAGAAGATATTGTGTCACGA
>MNYJ01000087.1 GCA_001874005.1 Desulfobacteraceae bacterium CG2_30_51_40 | reverse complement strand
GCATTCTTCCGCTCTTTTCCTTTATCAGCGCCGGTAACTGTGAAAAACCGGCGAGCGGAAAAATATTGGAAAGCGGAGAGTCCTTCCTTGCCCTGTCCAGGCTCTTTCGCACCATCAAGACAGCTTCGCCCTCGGCAGGCACGTAAAGATGCGCATTTTGGTCAGTGCCTGAAAAATAGTAGATATCCGTTCTTTCAACCAGGAGCGCTCCATCCGTTCGAGCCTCTGACAAGGCCTTTTGCAAAGACTTTATCCTGGCAGCTATTTCATCAGCCCTGATAATCAACTTACCTCACCTCTTGAGTAAATAAAATCCCCTACTGTACCCGTTCAGGTCCAATAGGGTCTAAAGGTTATAATTAGACACTCACCTTGCCGCAAGGCGCACAAATGACAATTTTCATCCCTCCGTGCGAGGGAGGGCAGGGGTAAGGGGTGTGCCTTATAAGGGCAGGCTACTTTATCTCGAAATGGATTTCTCCGAGCATTTCGCCATCGGGACCTAAGACTTCAACCTTCCACAGACCTGTCTGACCCAGGTTTATAGTCTTTGAGGAATAGGTCCTCCAGCTTGCTCCGTTGATCTTAAGATTAACACTGCTTACCAGTGTTTCCCCTAAATACCATTTGTGCGTTATCTGCTTAGGTCCATTAGCATTCACGATGTGTGTAAAACAGTAAACCCTTCCTACCGTGGAAGGAAATACCTCTGCAGGATCAACAGGTTCCCTGTCCTTCAGCGCGGACGCTACGGCGATACGTTTAAGGCTGACCTTCTCGGAATCCCCGGCTTCCACGGCTGCCGGCTCAGGTTCCTTCGGAGCAACCTCCTCCTGCACCGGTTCGGGAGGAAGCGCAGATGCCTCCTGCTGCAGTTCTTCAGTCTGTTTGACCTCTGCCGATGCGCACCCCATTATAATGAAAGCAATAACAGAAAGAGCCACAATTGCGCTTCGCATAGCTATCCTCCGCCAACACTTTGATCTGCTGCAACAATACTACTCCCGAGCAAGCCTCCTGTCAAACATTTAGGGGACGTAGTTCACTTTTACAGATTTACAGACGCTGTCATATACAGTCCGTCGCATGGCAGGACTTATTATCATGTCTCCTGGCCCGGGAAATTGGCTTGACCTTGAATCCCCCCAGATGATATCTGCTATGAAGTATGCTCTTTAAAGTCCGTACGGATGCACACGAACTAACAGCCATGCCCGGGTAGGGCACAACAAAGGATGAAAATCACCCCCTACCCCTCCACCGTCGATGGGGAGGGGTAAAGGGAAGGGGCATTTTCATATGAAGCCTCCATATCCGGAAAGAAGGTACCCAGCTCTGGCTGATTTAGTGCCTTTCCTGACCTGATTGCCGGCTTTGTAGATATAGACAAGGGGAAGGATCATGAAAGAAGAAAAAGAAATAAGCAAAGCCGACTACCCTTTTCGTTCCTTGCTCAGCTTTAAGCCCCTGATAGAATATTTTGAAAAGGCAAAGGATTCGTGGGGAGGTCCGGGGCAGGCATACTGGGAGAAGCTTAAGACCATGCTTGAGAAGGCCCCAGTCTTTCTGCGCCCCATAGAAGAGCTTTCCCTCCTTTCCCAACACAGCGAGCTTTTGAGGGCATTGATATCGCTTGTTATCCCACCAGCCTCGCTGGATATGGAGCCTGTAGGCATTTTCATACCATTTAATCTTCAGCCGGTTTATGTTTCGGATTCATTCAGAAGACTCCTTATGGATGATAACGGGCGCATGAAAGGTCTCTCATCAGTAGGAGAAGATAATTTCCTCATGGGACGGGTTCTTAGGGCCTATTACCTAATTTTGGATAAGTATTACGGCATCCGCCAGAAGTTCGAATACCCTATAATCCGGATAATCCAGGATCCGGAAACGGGTCTTGAAACTTGTCTCAGAATTAAGCCCAATCTCAACTTCATGGAGATCAGGCACAGGGGAAAATTAAAGGCCCTGACAGAGGAGGAAAGGGCCAGAATTCTTGAAAACCTTGCGGACCCTGAAGTGCTCAAGGAGATACTGCCTCCTGAAGATTTCGAAATACAAGGGCTCGCGGTGTTCACCGTAGTGGACGTCACCCAATCAGAAACGCTTTCAGCCCTAGGGAAAGACCTGATAGACCAGGAATCCATATTTACAGAAAACGGATTTCTGCGACTTCAGCAAAGGATCCGCAATCTCCTCAGATGCAAGGACCTGCTGGTGTCCCTGGTGGCTATCCACGAAGACGAGGTCATGCTTCTTAATCTAGGTTGTGAACTGTCCTGCAATTCCGTATTTTCCAGCTCGCGTCACATGGCTTTATCAGAATTCCAGGGGAGCCTCTATGAAAAGGCCGTAAAGGAAGACAAGGTCGTTCGCATAAGGGATCTGAGCCTTACGCCATCTCCCGCCATAGTGGAAAAAGAACTCATAAGGTCCGGCATAAGGTCTTTGATGATAGCCCCCCTTACATACGAAGGAAAGCCCATAGGAACTATTGACATAGCCTCCCCGAACCCTGATGAATTCGGCCCTATTGATATCCTCCTTCTTTCGGAGATAGTCCCCATATTTTCTCTGGCAGTAAAAAAGGCACTCGATGAAATCGAGCACACTGTCCAGGGCATCATCAAGGAAAAATGCACCGCTGTCCATCCCGCGGTTGAGTGGCGCTTCCGAAAGGCTGCCTTCAAGCATCTTGAGAGAAGGCGCAGGGGCGAGGACTCCGAGATGGAGCAGATTGTCTTCAGGGATGTTTATCCTCTTTATGGCGTATCGGATATCAGGGGTTCGACTCTGGCCAGAAACCGGGCCGTGACAGAAGACCTCCTCGAACATCTGAGATTGGGTCTGGATGTTCTGGAAGAGGCATTGAGGGCAAAGCCTCTGGCTGTCCTTGACGAAATCCGGCACAGACTCCTTGGAGAATCAGACAGAATAAAGGCAGCAATAAGCCCCGGCGATGAGGTGGAGATTCCACGCTTTCTCCAAACGGAGCTGGAATCGCTTTTCCCGTCCATTAAGGACTTCGGCTCAGGCTTGGCAAAGGTAATCGAGAGTTATGAGGCGGCACTTGATCCCAGGACACACTCGGTTTACAGGAAGAGAAAGGAATTCGAAGAAAGCATCTCCGGGCTCAATAAGCGCATTTCTCTTTACCTGAACAGAGAAGAAGCTAATCTTCAAGCCCTCTGTCCGCATTATTTTGAGAAACACCAAACAGATGGAGTGGATTATACCATATATCTTGGTCCCGGCCTTTCAGAGCTTGACGGATTCAGCAGAATCTATCTTGAGAATTTTCGCCTGTGGCAGATGACTACTGCATGCGGCATCGCGCTGATAGCCGAGGAAATGAAGAAGAAAGGCAATGTTCCGCTTGATATAGCCCACCTTCTGCTTTTCAGCCACTCTCCCACCTCCATACGCTTCCGCTTTGATGAAAAGCGTTTTGATGTTGACGGGGCTTACGATATTCGCCAAGAAATCATAAAATCGCGCCTTGACAAAGCCCTCGTCAAAGGCGGCGCAGAGCGGCTGACCCAGCCCGGAATGTTATCCGTAGTGTTTTCTCAGCCCCAGGAAGGAAGGGAGGCGGAACGGCACATGGATTTTCTCTCAGCCAGGGGTTTTCTCAAGGGTAAGCCTGAATCTCTCGCGCTGGAAGACCTGCCAGGGGTAAAGGGCTTGATGGCAATCAGGGTTGAAATTGATCTGAAATCCCCAAGCATAGCTAAAAGGATTGATACGATATGATGCCCCGAAGACTATTCGCAGCATGAAACACTACCGGTGTAATATTTGTAATATATTCGATTACGAGGTCCTCAAGCGGAAAAGGAGTTGCTGCAGGCTAGAGCAGAACCCCTATCCTCGGTAATCGGATAAAACTCTTTTCAGATCATGGCAACAGGCGTTAGCGTAATTGCTTTTAAGGCCCTGAGACGGAAACAAACCTTTTGGAAGGGGTTATTTAATGCTCAGTCCAATGCTGCCTTACATAGACGATGAGGAAGGGATAAGCGTACCCGCAGACCTGCCAGAGGTCATTGACGCCCATGTACACGTCTTTCCCGGCGAGATATTTTCCTCCATCTGGAAATGGTTTGACACCTATGCCTGGCGCATCAGGTACAGGCTTAAGACAAAAGTAATATTTGATTTTCTTCTCTCACACGGCATATCCCACATTTTCGCCCTGCAGTATGCACACAAACCCGGCATGGCGAGATCCCTTAACCGCTATGTGGCATCCAAATGCTCAGGATACAAGGGAAGGGTCACAGGTCTTGCGACCGTTTTCCCGGGAGAAGAAGGATCTGCTGAGATATTGGAAGAGGCCTTTTCCCTCGGTCTTGCCGGAGTAAAGCTCCACGCTCACGTGCAGTGTTTTGACATGAACGCGGATTACATGAATCCAGTCTATGAAACCTGCCGCTCATGCGGAAAACCACTGGTGATCCACGCGGGCCGCGAGCCCAAAAGCCCCGCCTATCACTGTGATCCCCACAAGATATGCAGCGTGGACAGGGTTGAAAGGGTATTAAAGGAATTCCCCGGCCTCAAGATATGCGTCCCGCATCTTGGCTTTGATGAAACATCAGATTACAGAGGCCTTATCGAGAAATATGAGAATCTGTGGCTGGATACCACCATGATGCTGGCAGGCTACTTTACCCATCAGTGCCCGGTTGAACTGAGTAGTTTCAGGGCAGACAGGGTCATGTACGGATCGGATTTCCCCAATATCCCATACAGTTGGGATAGAGAGCTTAGAAAGATTCCCGAACTCGGATTGAGTGATGAAAAACTCGAGTGGATCCTCAGTAAGAGCGCTCGCATGTTCTTCGGTCTTTGAAACCGTGCGCGGTATTTCCTATGGAAATAGATAGTCATACCGGCGTAGGCCGTTGGCCGGTCTTTGTTCCGGACTTCGCAGGGATGACGACCTGGATTCCGGATCGAGCCGGCTTTTGACGTGCGGCATTGTCATACTTCGTTGTGCCCCAACAGGGCATGACCGTCAGTATGATTGAGGTGAAGGTAATAGACGCTGGTGTTACTCGGATAGACGAATGGGCATGCCCGTTCGCCTGTCTCTCTTGAATACCCTTCCGACAAGAAAAAGCTTTATCGCAAGATAGATGAACGCGAGGGCAAATCCAAAAAAGCTCCTGATGTATTCAAGGCAGTTCAGGCGCCGAAGGCCTTTTACCCAGAAGGGCAAAGAGGTCATCCCAGGATGAAATTCTAGGAAATTCTTTGCCGGGATCTCCCTGTGGGCCTGCAGCTACGCTTACGACGTGAGGCAGATTGTTGTCCGTCACGTAGGTAGTCCAAACGGGCTTCAGGCCCGCGTTGGAAGCCCCCTTGACATCCGCATCAGGATCATCTCCAACGAAAACGACTTCATCGGCTTTGACTCCCATTCCCTCAAGGAACAAATCAAATACCCTTCTGTCGGGCTTACAGTAACCCACCCTTCCCGATATTACCACGTGATCAAAAAAACCCGGAAGGCCAAGCCGCTCAAGGAGGATATCGGCCGCAGGTGCATGAGTGAAGTTTGAAAGAAGACCGAGGCGATAGGAACCCTTAAGGGATTTAAGCATCTCTTTAGTCCCGGGAATAAGACGGCTGTATTCGAAAAAAGAAGAAAAATACGCATCCACTCCCCTGCCTATGAGAGGATCATCAGGGGCCACGGTGCAGCCGAATTCCGATAGAGCCCTGCTGATCCAGAAACGATTGTGCGTTTCCCTGCCCTCGGCCTTTGCCTCCTTAAAGAAGTGGACAGCCGCGCTTCTGTGGGCCTTTCTGAAAGACTCAAATTCCAGCTCAATGCCTTCCGCCCTCAGAGTATCGGTCAGACGAACCATCGCCTCTGTTACACATTCTGGAGAAACGGTTATCAGTGTATTAAAAAGATCGAATCCCACAGCCTTTATATCGTTCATTGTATTTTCCTTACCCCAAAAGATCATTGGCGGTTTCACACAGCCCGCCGAGGATGAAGATTTTTCACCCAGACGGAATGCGGAAAGACCGGGAAGCAAGTTATATTCCTGATGTTAACATTGCCGCCCGAGTTGAACTAGACAAAACCATCTCATTTACTGATGGACATTACTTCTCAATCAAGGCGCAATAGGGTCTGGTCTTCCATCTTCTGTGGAACCAGAACCAATGGTCTGGATAGGCTCGGACATATCTTTCTATGGTATCTGAAAAAAGACGCGTATTTTCCTCAACATCCCTGGTCTCATCAGCCGTTCGTATTATATCAAGCTCCCTCTCGATAATCACTTTATAGCGCCCATCCGGAAGCCTTACCGTGAAGGCCGGGACAACAGGAGCGCCGGTCTTGAGGGCCAATATCGCAAGCGCCTTATTGGCACAGGCGACCCTCCCCATGAAGGAAACAAACACCCCTTCATACCAGTCAACGTTTTGATCCAGCAGTATCCCCACCGGCACCCCGCTCTTGATGCACCTGAGTATCCGGCGCATGGCCCTTCTTTTGGGTATAATCTCAGTTCCGAAACGGCCTCTCAGGGAGCTGAAGATTCTTTCAAGGGGAGGAAAGTCTAACGGCCTTGCCACTATGGCCACCCTTCCCCCCAGAGAAAGCGAAACTACTGCGTTCAATAACTCCCAGTTGCCGAAGTGGGCCGTGAGGAAAAAACAGCCCTTTCGCCTGGAAAGCACATCCTCAAGGCCTTCCAGTCCATCAATTTCAGCATACTGTTCAAGGTTTCCGGCCCTGAGCCGGAATATCTTGGGGATCTCAAAAACCATGCGGCCGAAGTGAACAAATATTTGCCTATAAAGGGTCTTCATCCCACTTGGGCTCAGTTCTTTCCCATAGACGGCCTTGATGTTGTCAAGTGCCACTCTCAACCTGGGGATCGGCAGCACGGCCCCGATTCTCCCCAGAGTCACCCCGGCCCCGGATGAGACCGAAGCTGGAAGGGCCGCCATAAACCTGAAGGCCACCCTCACGGAAAGATCGGCGATCGTCATCAATATGTTGTCTCTTCCATCCACAGATAATCTCTCAGCCTTTACAGGCCCTCATCACCTGAAAGAACCTCTCAAGCTCATCCGTATTGTTATAGAAATGAGGCGAGACACGGATGAGCCCCCTCCTCTCCGATACGATTATTTTTTTCTTGAGGAGAAGCCTTGTCAGTTCAACAGGATCGGCTGCGGGACGAAATGATACAATGCCACTTCTTCCACCTCCCTCAGGCTGTAAGACGGCGCTTAAGCCTTCTTCCCTAAGTCTTTCGAAAAGATAACCTGTAAGCTCCATCAATTTATTTTCTACAGCCTCTAATCCTACTTCCAGAATGAGTTCAACTGCCGCTCCAAGGCCGCAAATCCCAAGGATATTGAGGCTCCCAGGCTCGAAACCTGAAGCCCCGCGCTTTATTTCCCGCTGAAAGGTAAAAAAATCCTCCTCATCCTTTACGCTCTTCCAGCCTATTCGCTCAGGCCGCACCTCATCTTCTATCCTGCGGCTAACAAAAAGGAAAGCGCAGCCAACAGGCCCCATGAGCCATTTGTGTGATCCGCATGAAAGGAAATGAATCCCGGCCCTCTCCACATTGAGAGGAAGAGCTCCAAGCTGTTGAATCGCATCCACGCAGAAAAGAATGCCTTTTTTTCTGCAAATCTCCCCCATGGCCTCCAGATCACATGCAAAACCCGTAAGAAAATCCACAGCGCTCACAACCAGCATTCTTGCACCCGGTAATATTGCCTTTTCCACATCCCCCGGCTCCAGGCGACCGTCTCTTCTGTGAACCGGGATGGTTTCAACCCCCCTGCCTTCAAGGGGGAGCCAGGGATAGATCACTGAGGGAAAATCCGGCATGGAGACAATGATCTTATCTCCTTTTCTCCACCCTAAAGAGCTGGCAACGGCGCCCAGACCATCCGAGGTGTTACCGAGGAAAGCTATCTCAGCCGTTTCAGCACCAATCAAACTCGCACATGCCTCCCTTGCCCTGTCCACCCGATCCATCCACTTTCTATAGGAAAGTCCTCCGGAGGAAAGCATCTCGGACATCACCTCTTTGATCGCACCGGCGCTCCTTGTGGACAGCGGTGCGATAGCGGCATGATTCAGGTATGCCATCTCATTTGTCACAGGAAAGAGTTCCCTGTATGATTCAAGCTTTTCCATCATTAATAAGTCTTTATCTTTTCAGGTAATTAAGGGCCTTAACAATGAGGCCGCTTTTGAAATGAATGGCGTTGTGGGCGCATATCTCCTGACAGCAGTAACAGCGAATGCATCTGTCATAGTCGAATAAGAGCCTACCACGCCTGTTTTCGATTGCACTTACCGGACAAATCTCACGGCACATGCCGCATTCGCGGCAGGACGACCTTTCCTGGACAGGCCTGGATACCAGAAAACGCTTTGTAAACCAGTCAAATCCGCCGGGAAGTATTCCCATGGAATCCAGTCTCGGAACGACAAAGCCTTTACATGCCATATCCGTCGGCCCATCGGAGACCACCCTTATCCGGGATATGTCCGTCATTCCGATACGCCTTCGCCTGGCCTCTCGATAGATGGGAAAGGCATCAAGAGGCACCCCCAGCATACGGCATATCGAAACATCGAGGGCCACAGCATCCATGGCCGCGCCTATCAGATTAAGTCGTTTGGGTGATCCGTTTGAGGGCCCGTGCCCCTCCATGGCCCAAACTCCGTCAATGATGGTGATTGAGGGTTTCACCGTAAGATAGATATCCAGAAGCAAAGATGCGAAGGTATCCCTGTCAACCCCGGCCATGTGATGCCATTCGGCCTTTCTCTGCCCAACGACAGTCCCGAATAGGTTCTTGACCCCGAGGGTCATGAGCATCTGGCCGTGGGTCTTAAGCTTTGGCAGATTTATGACACAGCCGGCATCCAGAACCTGTGAGGCGATCTCAAGCCTTCTGAAGCGGGAGCCTCCCGGTGGCTTTATGGGCCTCGGAGCGGAAAGTTCAAGAAGTTCCACTCCAAGCTCCCTGCACACCTTACCTACTCCTGTCTTCTCCGATATCCTCTTAAAAGATCCTATGGCTGGGCTGTCCGCAACAAATGGGATACCACCTGCCTTTTGCACAAGCCCGATAACAGCGGCTATGATAACGGGATCGGTCGTAACCCGCTTCTCAGGGGCCCAGGCCCCAAGAAGGTTGGGCTTTATCAGGACCCTTTCACCCGCTCTGAAAAAGGCTTTCATTCCTCCGAAAGGCCGCAACACTGAAGCAATGGCAGAGGCAGTAAGAGCTTCATCGTAGCTGTTGCACAGGGCAAAGGCAACTTCCGTCAAGTTTAATTACCCCCAAGTGTCCCGCCAATGCAACCTGCGCAATCCTCGCCTCTTGCCTTGCCGCAGGTCCCTGCCACTTCATCCGAGGAAAGAACTACCTTTATTATCACCGGCAGATGCTCAGCCCCGGCCCTGCGCCGAATCCGTATTCCTGCAAGGAGACCCGCCGTCCCCCCGGCCAGGGCGAAGACTATCTCCGTCCACCACCACGGAAAGGCAAATCCGGTAAGAAAACCGATGAGTGCCCCTGCTGCCGGACAGGCAAGGAAGGTCAAAAGATTTCTTGCCAGCGGTGCTGCGTCAAGATGCAGCATGGCCAGGTCTCCTACCTTGGCCCCGGCCGTGTTTAGGGCCCTTGCCGCAACCGATGACTTTGCTGTAGCGCAGTGGCAGACATTAAGATCAGAGGCCCCGGGGATAAAAGATCTCTCGGGAACCACCAGAACGTCGGCCGTTCCGTCATCTCTCAGCATGGTTACCATGCCTTCATAATCAGGCAAATCTTTCTCCTTTTTCGCAGGTAAATATGGTTGAAGCCGGATTTACAGCCACGCCTCAAAAAGGCCTCAGTGGCTTGCCTATATTGGCATGAAATATTTTACCTAGTGTCCATCCTTAAATGGCTATTTTCACTGATTTCGGCGTTGGGCTCAAATTTTAATCCTCGAAATACGTCAATGTATTCCTATGGTTAAAATTATCGCCCGCCTTGGACTCGACAAAACTATCTCATTTCCCGATGCACACTACCCAAACCGCCGCCATTGATACAGAGAAAACATACCAGATCAATAACGGAAAAGACAGACTTGTAGTTTGTTGCAAGGATGATTATAGTCAAACCTGATAATGACAATATATATTAATGCAGAGAAGAGGAGGATTACCATGTATTCTGAAGTAGTAATGGATCATTTCAGGAAACCCAGAAATGTTGGAGTGATTGAAAACCCGGACGGAAAGGGCGAGGTAGGAAATCCTATTTGCGGTGATATGATGACCATATATCTAAAGATAGCAGACGAGCGCATAGACGATATCAAGTTCCAGACATTCGGATGCGGAGCTGCGATAGCGGTATCAAGCATGCTGACGGAGATGGCAAAAGGAAAGAGCATCGAAGAGGCGAAAAAGATCACCAACAGTGATGTGGCTGCAGCCCTTGAGGGTCTCCCCAAGAACAAGCTCCATTGCTCAAACCTGGGTGCGGACGCCCTCCATGCAGCAATAAAGGATTATGAATCCAAACAATCAGGGATTAAGACTAAGGAACCGAAACGCAGGGAGATACACGAGCACAAGGACGGAGAGAAGTGTTACTGCCCCTATTGCGATGCCGAACTGCCTGAGGGAACCACCTACTGTAAGGCCTGCCAGCTAAACACAGTTGAAGATCATCACTAAGAAAGGAGGGCACGCAATGGAGCAAGTCATAAATCTTGACCATCTATCGGCCAATCCTATCCTCCCGGAGGTCCAGGAGGCCATGATCCAGGCCATGAAGAATAATTATGGTAACCCTTCAAGCCAGCACAAGCTGGGGGACAGTGCGGCCAGAGCCCTTGAAAACGCAAGGGAATCGGTTGCAAGACTTATTAATGCCAAGGATCTCAAAGAAATCGTTTTTACCTCTGGCGGGACCGAATCGGTAAATCACGCGATCAAGGGCGTGGCCTTTGCCAGGGTTGAAAAGGGAAGGCACATCGTAACATCCAATATCGAGCACAATGCCGTCTTGAGGAGCCTGAGGCGTCTTAAACTGATGGATTACCAGGTAACCTCCGTGCCTGTTGATAAATACGGAATAATCGGCGCGGACAAGGTTGCGGAAGCAATAAAGCCGGAAACCATCCTTGTAACCGTCATGCACAGCAACAACGAAATAGGGACAATAGAACCCATAAAGGAAATAGCTGCACTGTGCAGGGAGAAAAAAGTCCCCTTTCATACCGACGCGGTTGACTCGGTGGGAGTGGTACCCATGGATGTTCAGGATCTAGGGTTGGACTTATTGAGCCTGTCATCAAATACCTTTTACGGTCCTGCAGGAGTGGGCGCCCTATACTCAAAAAAGGGCACTTCCATCTGGCCTCTTCTCGACGGAGGGGTGCAGGAGAATAACAAAAGGGCTGGAGCAGAGAACCTTATAGGCATAATAGGGCTTGGTAAGGCTGCTGAACTGGCCGTAAGGGAAATGGAGTCCAGAAAGAGGCATTACCTGGAGCTAAAAAAGACACTTCTCAGGGAGCTTCCCAACTACATTGACGAATATATCATCAACGGCCATCCGGAATTATGTCTCCCCAACCTGCTCTCGGTATCCATCAAGTATGTTGAAGGGGAAAGCCTGGTACTGATGCTCGATGATGAAAATATAGCCCTTTCGACACGTTCGGCATGTGCCGCGGGAGCGCTTCAGGCATCACACGTGCTGATCTCTATAGGCCGGGACTTTGCTGACGCCCAGGGAACCCTCGTCATCTCCTTCGGACTGGACAACAAGAAGGAAGACATAACAAGGTTCCTCTCTGTCCTCAGGGAGGCGGTAAAGACCCTGCGTGACATATCTCCTCTTTATCCAAGGGGTAAATAGAGTGCTCAGGAAGAAAGATGCCTATCCAGCCTCTCTTTCAGAGAGCCGAGCGAAATTGCCCCGTTGACGGTTTCAATCGGTCTGCCGTCCCGAAAAAAAATAAGGGTTGGGATGCTCCTTATTGCATATCGCTCTGATGTCTTTGGATTATCATCTACGTCCAACTTCACTATACGAGCCTTCCCTGCATATTCGGAGGCGCATGCGTCAAGGTGTGGGGCCATGCTCAGGCACGGCCCGCACCACTTGGCCCAGAAATCAACCAGAACAAGTCCCTTTGCCAGAATGACTTCTTTTTCAAATTCGCTGTCGTCTATGTGTAATATAAGAGGCTCCGACATAACATTTATCCTCAATAATTTTTTATCTTAACTACTCAGGTTGTCAGGTTCGCGGTTTAGCTGATGCGAATCCCTCTGCAATATTGCGCATTGATGAGCCGGCATCATCTTGTATTTTTCTCTTCAGTCCGTCGTACTGTGTGCTGGTTTCTACAGTACACTTTTCGAGTCAATTCAAATGCCGGTTGCCAGGCCTCAATTTCTTCAAAACGTTCAATTTTCATCGGTCTCTAACCTTGAACCTCTGAACCCTGAACCTTAGTAATCACAATCCTACTACATATTCCCTGTTAACTGCAACAGGATCAAATATTCCGCTTGCTTCCCGTCAAACACATAAGTAATATGCGCTACAGAGCTGAAAGGGAGCATTCTGTGGCTTTAAAGGCCTACCGAAAAGAGCTTACCCCAAGAAAGCACGTCATTGTAAGAAATCCGGCAGTATTATCTGCCGGCACATCTAGCAGGTAATCGGAGGAAGAAGACTGCTGTGAAGATCCCAGAGTATGTAACCGCTGAAGAAGTAAAAAGAATTTGTTCAGAACTTAATATAAGGGACTGGTCTTCCCTGGAAGATACCCATGTTCTTCCGGAAGAGGCGCGTCTCATCCTTTCTGAGATTAATACGGAAGGCATGAATATCCCGCTTGATGATTTCTGCGAGGGGCTTGAGGTTGAACTGGAACACGGAACCATGTTCAAGTTCTCGAACGTGACAAACAATCATCCCCTTCTCACCGGCAGGATCGTACTGGCTCATTTCCAGGAATCAATGGATTACTACAAACGTCTCAGCGTTGCAGAATTGGAAGGCGATCTCGTGAAGGCCATACGCTCCAAGGATCAGCAAAAGATTCACGCCGTTTACAAGAAGCTTGCCAAGGCCAGGACACAGCTATACCAGGCAGAGCTTGAACATCTGTCTTAGCTCAGGCAGGAGGTAATAGAAGATTTTAGGTCGGCATATTGAGGAGGAACATCGGAATGAATGAGGGTTTTCGTCCTGAGGATTCAGGCGAAGGAGAGGATTTTTCAGTGCTTTTCGAGGCGAGCATGGATCGTCTCAACAAACCGGTCAGGGACACCAAAATAACCGGAACAGTAGTTTCTATCGGCGATGAGTGGATATTCGTTGATATTGGAGGCAAAAGCGAGGGCAACATAGCCACGGAAGAGCTTAAGGATGCCGAAGGCAATCTTACGGTTAAGCCTGGTGATACAATAGAGTGCTACGTAATAAGCTCCAAGGCAGGTGAGACCTTACTGAGCGTAAAGATGACGGCAGCAGCATCCGACGACGCCCTTAGAGGGGCATGCAGGAGCGGGATTCCCGTTGAGGGAAAGGTTGAGGCCGTCCGCAAGGGAGGCTATCAGGTAAGTGTCCTGGGAAAGCAGGCATTCTGCCCCCATTCCCAGATTGATCTCTACCCCAGCGGTCCGCCGGAACAAAATGTAGGCAAGACCTTTGCCTTCAGGATCGTGGAATACTCAGGCGGCGGCAGAAACATAGTACTTTCAAGACGCCAGTTGCTTGAAGAGGAGCAACAAAAGAAGGTTTCCGCCCTTAAGGAAAGACTCAACCCCGGTGATATCCTGGAGGGTACCGTCAAGAATCTTGCCTCATTCGGAGCCTTTGTTGATATCGGGGGAGTAGAAGGTCTTATCCCTATGTCCGAGCTTGCATGGCATAGAGTCAAGGAGCCCTCTGAAATAGTTAAGACGGGCGAAACCGTCACTGTAAAGGTTCTGGACATTGACTGGGAAAAGAAGAGGATTTCCCTCAGCCTTAAGCAATTGGGAGAAGACCCTTGGAAAAGCATCCATACCAGGTATGCGGAAAACCAAGTCCTTCCGGGAAAAGTTACCAGACTGACGCCATTCGGGGCATTTGTTGAACTTGAACCTGGGATCGAAGGTCTTGTCCACATTTCCCACATGTCGGCGGGTAAGCGCATAGCACATCCAAAGGATGTCCTGAGTGAAGGTGAGGAGATATCAGTAAGGATACTGGCACTCGACTCCCAGGCAAAAAGGATTTCCCTGGAAATATACCACCCTGCATCTGAAGGCCAGTCTGAGCCCAAGGCTGAGTTCAAGGAGGGAGATGTCGTAAAAGGAACTGTTGAATCTATCAAGAAATACGGAATATTTCTTAGCCTCCCGGGCAATCGCTCAGGGCTTCTCCATCTCTCGGAAATGGCATCGGATCACGCAGGCGACCTCAGACGAAAATTCCCACCGGGCTCATCGGTCGAGGTAGAGATAGTGGGGATAGATAATGAAACCGGCAAGATTGCCCTTAGCACCAAGAGCATGTCGGAGGGCACCCAAGGCGGGAGCTACAGGGAGTATGTAAAACAGCAGAACAATTCCAACTCATTGGGGACCCTGGCTGATCTTTTAAAGAAAATGAATCAGTAAGACGACAAAAGGCGCTTGGCAGCGTGTTGAAAAGCCGCTTTTCTCAGACTGAGACAAAATGCCCGGAAGCAAGGCCTGCGATCAATGTTACCCGCCCAAAAGGTGGTGCGCCAGAGCGAATGCTAGGATAAATCCCTAGGAATGCAGAGCACATAGACCTACGCAGCAGTGACCTCTCTGTTTGTGGAAAAGCTCAAACAGGCGAGGCATGAGCAGACCTCAGCAGATGGGCGTTTTTCAATGCCCTGAAAGACATTAGCAGCAGATGCCGGAAGCGCCTTTGCCGTCTTCAACAACGCAGCAGCAATCTCCTTTGCGGCCGAGCGCCGCGTTTATTATTCCAGCCGCGCAGCCCACCCCGGCCTTTACAGTTATTGCCCCGGCAGGACAATTGCGCGCGCAGGCACCGCATTCCATGCAATCGTCCCGGTTTTTAACAGCCACCCGGCCGTTATCACGCATGAAGACACCTTGGGGGCAAACTTCCATACATGTCAGGCAACCGACGCATTTTTCCTTATGAAATTGAAGCGTAACAACATCCGCCAAGTATTTCATCCAGTTCATAGAATTAACTAGTGTCCATCCGGAAATAGCAGTTTTTGACCAGCATAGGAGAGACCAAAATCCTCCTGCCTCCGAGATTTTTTGACGGAGAGAAGTTTCTTGAGTTTTTG
>MNYJ01000204.1 GCA_001874005.1 Desulfobacteraceae bacterium CG2_30_51_40 | reverse complement strand
GAAGCCGCACCTACCCCGGATTTTTAAACTCATACCTTCGGGCATAAATAGACTACCGTAAAATAACTAGTGTCCATCCGGAAATGAGATAGTTTTGTCGAGTTCAAGGCGGGCGATAATTTTAACCACAGGAATACATTGACGTATTTCGAGGATTAAAATTTGAGCCCAACGCCGAAATCGGTGAAAATAGCCATTTCCGGATGGACACTAACTAACTTCCTACTACAGGGCGTTACAGGAATCCGAAGCAACAGGTTCGATTCTGGATAGTTCATCTACCATCCTCTGCTCAGCATACCATAAATCATAGGCTTGCTGCATGCGCAGCCACAAACCAGGACCATTGCCAGCAAATCTGCCAAGTCTGAGAGCCATTTCTGTTGTGATCGGATGGGTGCAGGCCAAAACACGGTGCAACTGCTGGCGAGAAACACCAAGCCGTCGGGCAGCCTCCGTGACCGAAAAGCCAAGGCTATTCAGGACATCTTCGCGCAAAATTTCTCCTGGATGAATCGGTGGCCTTTTCAGGGGACGCTTAACAAAATATTCTCTAATGGCTTTATCCTCTAATGAGATTGTTCAAGATCGACCCTAATAACCTCACCTTCTTCCCGCTCAAAGGTGATACACCACGGACCATTGACATGAATACTAAGGCGTTTTGGTGATCCTTGAAGTCGTTTCTGCTGACCTTTCTGGATGCCTTCACCTCAATGGCAGTTGTTTCTCCAATCAAGAAATCCACCTCATGGCCGTTTTTAGATCTCCAGTAACGCAAAGGCGGCTTCTTTCGTGTGTAACTCAGGTAGGCCCGCAATTCCATGGCAATGAACTGCTCAAAGCTCTTTTCGGTTCATATGCCGCTGGGATTGCCCGCGAAGGAAGCGACATAGATTTGATAGTTGTCTCAGATGATTGAGCCAGGTACAATAACCGCGAGAGGTTGGAGCTTCTGGGCATTGCCGCTGCGAGAATTATGGAGCCAGTCCAGGCACAGGGATTCACACCCGGCGAAACTAAATTAGGCCAGCTCTCTCCCTTCTGGAAGCATGTAATAAAAGAGCAGGCAATAGCAATTTGACACTTTTGCCGATTGTCCTTGACAATCCTTTTTATCTGCGGTTTAGTTTTTTCTAACCATTCTCACTGAGTTGTGTTTTCAGGAAGACCCAATACAAAAACCCCAACCTTGAGGGGAAATTCATGGTCTCATGTATTAGGAAGGCGGCAACCTTTTTAGCCTCCGGCGGATAGCATTATCCGTTCGGGGGCTTTTTTGTGTCAGGGAGGAAGATCCTATGACCACCGAAGACGTCAAAAGAAAGTTGAGTGCCATCTTCAGCGCAGATGTTCAAGGTTACAGCCGCCTCATGGGTGATGATGAACAGGCAACCGTAAAGACCATCACCGAGTATAGAAAGATCATGACCGACCTGATCCAGGTTCACCATGGCCGGGTGGTTGATGCCAAAGGTGACAACGTGCTTGCTGAGTTTTCAAGCGTGGTGGACGCCCTTCAGGCGGCAGTTGAGATCCAGAAGCAGGTCAAGGTGAGAAATGAAGACCTTCCTGAAAACCGCCGCATGCGCTTCAGAATCGGAGTGAACCTGGGAGATGTGATAGAGAAGGCAGACACCATCTACGGAGACGGGGTCAATATCGCGGCAAGGCTTGAATCACTGGCAGATGGTGGAGGCATCTGCGTATCCGGTACAGCCTTTGATCAGGTGGGAAAGAAGCTTCCCCTGGGCTACAGGTTCATGGGTGAGCAGAAGGTCAAAAACATAGAGAAGCCCGTAAGGGTTTACAAAGTGCTCTCTGAGCCTGAGGCCGCTGGAAAGGTGATCGGAGAAAGGCGCAGGATGAAGATGTGGCAGTGGACGGCGATATTTTCACTGGCCGTGCTGATTGCAGTAGCCGGGGCCTTGAGCGTGTGGGAATTTTACGTGCGGCCCGACATCGCGCCAGCGTCCGTTGAGAAGATGGCCTATCCCCTTCCGGACAAGCCCTCCATTGCAGTGCTTCCCTTTGACAACATGAGCAAGAACCCTGATGAGAACTATTTTGCCGACGGACTTACCGAGGAGATCATAACAGGGCTTGCCAAGGTGCCTGACGTATTTGTCATAGCAAGGAACTCCACCTTCACCTACAAGGGAAAGCCTGTGAAGATCCAGCAGGTGGCTGAAGAACTGGGGGTGCAGTATGTGCTTGAGGGAAGCGTCAGGAAGACAGAAGACCGCATAAGGATAACGGCCCAGCTCATTGACGCGATCAACGGCAAACACGTGTGGGCTGAGAAATACGACCGTTCCCTGAAAGACATCTTTGAAATTCAGGATGAGGTCACAATGAAGATCCTTGAGGCAATGCACGTGAATATAACCAAGGACGACCTTGCCAGGTCATGCCCCAGGGGGACAAACAACGTTGAAGCCTATCTGAAGTTAATTCAAGCGCGCGAGGGCGCTTACCATAGTAATATCGAAGGGATTACCATGGCTCGCAGGCTGTCTGAGGAAGCCGTTGCAATAGACCCGGAGTATTCGACGGCATACTCTTTGATAGCCTTTACCCATATATTGGACATAAATTACGGTAGTAGCAAGTCTCCACAGGAATCTTTGAAGAAGGCCTTTGAACTTGCCCAAAAATCCATCGCCATTGGCCCAGGATGTGCTTTCCCATACGCTACACTGTCTTTTTGTTATCTTTTTGCACGGCAGCACGACAAGGCCATCGCCGCATGTGAACAGGCCGTCACTTTTGATCCCAATGACGCGTATTCTTATGCGACGCAGGGTTTCGTTCTCACCTATTCCGGAAAGGCAGATGAGGCCATGACACCCATCGAAAAAGCTTTTCGCCTGAACCCCAAGCCACCAGGCCTTATGTTTCAATGGAAAGGCCTGGTTTATTTCCATAACGGTATGTTGCAGGAGGCTCTTGCCGCGTATGAGAAGTCGCTGGCTCTTGAGCCTGACTCCATACCTGCACGAATCCGTCTAGCAGCCTGTTACGGCTCGATGGACAAAGAAGATGAGGCCCGCGCCCAGGTCGCGGCTATACTCAAACTAAATCCCAACTTATCCCTTGGCTATCTCGCAAAGACATGGCCATACAAGAATCAAGCGGATTTGGACGTCTTTATTAGCGGCCTGCGCAAGGCCGGGCTGAAGTGAGGGACGCAGTCCCATTTCATCTTCAAAGAGGAAGCAGTTTGTTTTCCCTCTGAACCTAAACAAATACTATCCGTGAGGCAACGTCCGAAAAAAATTCACGGGACCAAATAGAGAGGGTTTCAGGCTGCCTGACAAAAGGCTCCACCTCTTTTCTGGCCCCAGCGATATCCAAGGTATTAATAGTTTCAAATAGAAATTCCAGAAGCTTTTCGGAGGTTAAGGCCTCATGGCTTTGCCAGTCCTCTGTCTGGCGCATGCGCTGCTCCAGATGGCTCAAATGCAGCCGTGGATGATTGGCGGCGTACCATACCAGATCATACCAGTCTCGCCCCTTTACCCTGCTTTTCCACCTTCGGCACAGAATAGCGTGCATCTTGCCGGCGAAGAGGTCCGGAAGGGAGAAGACTCTCACCGCAAAAGGAATCGGATGCAGCAAGTAGCGTACCTGCGTTTCAAAACCGCTCGGCGGATCAGTATCAACTTCCAACCTGATCTTTAGTATCTGTCCCTTTGGTACGGCTTTGACGATCTGATCGCTTGCTTCGATCACGATTAGTTGTCTGCGGGTGTTTGCCTTTAAGAAAGCCGACTGTATGTTTGATGCAAAGGTCTTTGCAACCTTTTCAAACTTCACGTCAAAGCCGAAGCCTTCGGTCTCTTTTTGAAGGAATGCAGCATAACGTTCGATATCAAAGGAATCGGACGGATTGAGTAAAGAAAAATCAAGGTCCTCGGAAAACCGATCCAACCCGTAAATGATCCGCAAGGCAGTCCCTCCATACAAGGCCGCCTTTTCAAAGAACTTTCCCCGCCATAGGCCAAGAAGGGCTATTTCCTGAAGTATTTCTCTAAGGGCGTTCGTGTAATCACCACGCCTTCGGTCTTCGTACCTGGAAAGCATTGCAGCAATGGCTTTATGCACTCGGAACTCCCTTCTTTTTTGTGCCCCGCATCCCTCTGACCAGGTCACTGAGCATCTTAATTCCACGAGATTGATAACGACGGGCAATTTCAGCTAGCTTTTCCGGGTTCAGCTTCTTCAGGGCATCCGGATCTATTCTGAGGTTTTCTCCAAGGTATGCATCAAGTTCCTTCCGCGAACGAATGCCGGAGCCCCTAATTTCATTCAGCTTATCGGCCAAGGCCTTTTCCGGTTCGGCAACCAGGAAGGCCATGCCATCTCCAATCTCAACCCTGTCCATTCCTATGCGAAAGGCCTCAAGAGGAATCCTGTGATAGGTGAAAAGGCCCACAGGCGTAAAGAACCTTCGGGATCGTCCTGTTGTGACGGAGGTCAGAGCTTCCACGCGTTCAGGTATAAGACCATAATGCTGAAGGGCAAAATCCAAAGAGATGTAGGACGGACCATAGATGAGGTTGGCAAGGATTTCCCTGGAATAGGGCCTTCGGCGGTATTCATCGCCGAAAACGTAAAGCCCCTTCTTGATCCTGACTATACAACCTTTCTCCAGAAGATCAGAGATCTTGTCCCTCGGACGGGCGTAATCACCCAGGCTGGCCACAAGGATCTGGTAGTCCAACTCTTCACGGTCAATCCTGTTTCGGATTGTCTCAATCATCTTCATAACAAGAATCTATACTGGGGCAGAATGGTAAAACGCATGTGGCTCAAAATATCACTTTTGAGCATAGTATGTCGAGGAAATTCCGACATACTGTGTATATTGTGACGTCAAGGGTATGCACCTTGTCCCATCACCAACCCAGAAGGCTTCCAATTTAATCGGACCTGCATCAGGCCAGAATAGAATGATGTCGGCTGTTGGGTGTCTGCTCTCAAGCTGCTTCAGACGGAAGAATACCCACCGTGCGGTCAGATGAACTTGTCTTTCCACAAATCCTTCAGGAACCTCTGCCAGGGCACTGCCAGGATTTCATCCTCACGGCTGCTTACCGGGTCCTGGCTGACCAGAATAAAATTCCGGAATACCCCTTCCTCCTTCAATTTGAATGTCCTTGTTCCGCTTCCCACCCCTTGCAGGCCAGGGCGATGTAACGCGGCACAGGGCGCTCGGACGTACCGTATGCACTTATTGTACGAGGCGTCACTCCAAGGGCGGCAGCGGCAGCCTTCAGGGAAAGACCGTGCCTGGCCCGCCATCTGGCAAAAATACGGGTGTTTTCATCAGTCGCGTTCTGGGCTTGAGCGTCCAGCCACAAAGTATCTGCGCCGATCTGAATATCTACGCCAGTCCATTCCACATTCCATCCTTCACCTGGGACAAGAGTCGCCTTCGAGAACTCAGCAGGATCTCTAAGCGGCGCAAGGCCGGGGGATTCGTTGAACAGTTCAATAAAATCAATAGAGTAAGTACTGTCGTCCATGAATGTACAGCGCAGCGTATGACTACCCAATACCTTGATCTTTTTAAGACGGGGCCTTTTCATTTGTGCCATTGCTCCCATTCCTCCATGAGCTTTTTGCGGTTCTGTTGAACCCATGCAAACACTTCCTGTTTTAAACCCCTGGGCCATTCACCTTCTGCTTCAAGAGTATCGAGATAGATCACCACGTCATATTCACCACCAACAAGATGCACGTGCGGGGGCGCGTGGTCATGCTCTCGGATTTGAAGCCGGTATTTATTATTGTGAAAGCGGCGTTTAGTTGTCACAATGACATATTATAGAAATATTTTCCATATATCAAGTTTAAAAGCCGATTTGGCCCTAGGAATTTACCCAAGCTCTCGGCTTTCTTAGTTTCCACCAGATGTCCTCGTCTAGCGGCCTGCTGAAGTTCCATGAGCCCAGAAGATGATGCCCGTGGCGAGATCGCTTCACTGCTCAAAATTAATCCCAACTGGTCTCTGGGTCGTTTCGCAAAGACGATGCCCTACAGAAATCAGGCGGATTCGAACGTATCAGCTCAAAATCCAGGGTAGATGCGGCTTCAGCCGCATGGGAACCGTGCGCCCTGCGCCTGAAGGCGCATCTACAGAAGCTGATTCCTGGTCTGCGCAAAGCCATCCCCCAATTATTGAGCTGATACATTCTAACTTTATCGTCGATGCCCTGCGCAAGGCCGGGCTGAAGTAAGAAATCAGGGCAGATTTCCAGGTAGTTTGCAGACGAACACAGGAATATCCGGCTATCGCCGAGATGTATGGCTATTGTTTCTCTTATCCAGACTTAGTATTGTGGGGGAATCTGCCTGATATTTGCGTTCAGGCAGTTAAAACGGCGTATTTCAAGGCTGCTTGAATGTCCTCTCTGGTCAACTCTGGATAACCTTCAATGAGTCTGTCCCAAGAACCATCTTCGGCTATTTGATCCAGAATAACGGAAACCGGAATCCTGGTACCCTTGATCACGGGGCGTCCATTACAAACTCTTGGATCAAGCTCAATTCTTTCCATCTGAGGCATAAAAAACCCCTCTCAGTAAAATTCAAAGGTTTCCCCTGTTAAATGAATAATAAATCCGGTACGTTTTCTTTCAATAAACCTACCTCCATTCAACCTGCCTGTCAATCCGGTCTGCCAATCGCCAAAGGTTCCAATTTTGTTATAGTCTCTTCGATCCCGTTAGGCGGATACGTTGTTCTGCCTGCGTTATTTCTCGAAAGTCAGCCTGTAGTGCACCACATATCTCCCTACCAGGTCTTTTACCTTTTTTGTGATAGTCTCCTCCGAGACGCCTGGGGCGGGCCTGATTGTTATTGTCACCAGAAGGCCGTGGATCTTGTCCTCGCCTACCTTCACATCAATACCTTGGGCAAGGTCTTTAAGGGCCGCAAGCTCATCCTCATATACCTTCTTTGTGGCCTCCCATCTCAAGGCCGGCTTGAAGATCTTGCCTACCGGCGTAAGGGGCATCCTGGGGATAACAAAGGCACGCCTGGGGACAGCGGCCCGCTCTCCAATTGTCTTTTTAAGATAAGAAATTATCTCCTCTTCTGTCAGGCTTTCTCCTTCTTTAAGCTCCACGTAGGCTACCGGCACCTCCCCGGCATAAGGATCCGGACTTCCCACAGCCGCGGCAACCTTGACCTCCTTCATCCGGTAAAGAGGTTCTTCGATAGAGGCGGGATCAATATTGTGACCGCCCCGGATGATCAACTCCTTCTTTCTTCCGGTAAGCCAGATATAGCCTTCCTTGTCCTGCCGCCCAAGGTCTCCGGTATTAAGCCAGCCGGGCATTGCCCAGAGCTTCTTGTTGTGCGCGGGATCAAGATAACCCTTGAATACATTAGGCCCTTTTATGCAGACGGACCCTATCTCGTCAGCTCCGGCCTCCCTCACAAAGATTCCCTCATCGTCCACTATAAAAACCTTCATGTCCTGGTACGGCAGTCTAAGTCCAATGGAGCCCACTCGCCGCTCCCCGTGGAAGGGATTGAGCGATGACACGCATGTCCCTTCGGTGAGCCCATAGCCCTCTATGATCCTCATGCCGGAGTGGGCCTCGAATCGCTTGAACAGTTCAACCGAAAGCGGAGCAGCCCCGCAGACCACATACCGAAGAGAAGATAAATCCGCTTCTCCCTTCGGGGTATCAAGAAGCACTGAAAGGATGGTGGGGACAGATGAGAAGGTCACTGCCCTGTAGCGCTCCACTATCTTGTAGAAATTCTTCATGACCGCCGGGTCCCTGTAGCCCCTGGCGGAGAGGAGCACCACATGCGCCCCCATTAGGAACGGGGTGGAGCCTGTAACCGTGGTTCCGTTCACATGAAAAAGAGGGAGGCCGCACATGGTCGTCTCTCCGGTATTGAGTTCCGTCGTAACGCCTGTAACGAAGGCCATGAAGGCCTCATTGAAGTGGGTGTGGGGAGCGAGCTTTGGTGTGCCGGTGGTCCCGCCCGTATGGTACATTGAGGCAACGTCCTCGGGATCTATGACGCGCCCGG
>MNYJ01000080.1 GCA_001874005.1 Desulfobacteraceae bacterium CG2_30_51_40 | reverse complement strand
GCCATGATAATCCTTTTCACATCCCTTAAATACATATCCGCATCCTTGGGATATTGAAGCAAGGAGGTATCTTGTCCCCCAGGTTCAAATAGAATACTCATCTTTTAAAGGAGGCAATTGCAAAATTCACGGTTTCGTCATTCCGGACTTGATCCGGAGTTCAGGTGTAAAAGACTGGATACCGGCCTTCGCCGCTATGACGATGTATTTTCATATAAACGCCCACACCCTTTTGGGGCACAACGAAGCATGAAAATCACCCCCACCCGACCCTCCCCCGCACGGGGGGAGGGAAATCCTTGACCTCGCAAAGTGCAGAGCCGGAAGAGGATTTTCATTAGCGGGGGCGACAAAATATTTCTGTCATGAGCGTTTACCATGAAAATGCAACATGCTGTTCCATCGGAACCGCAATCTCGGTCGGGAAAGCATGCCGGGCGCTAAGAGACGATACCGACCCCCCCGATAAAGCTTTGTAAACAGGTAGGGGATTGAAAGACGATTTTCATCCTTCTTTGTGCCCTTCCTGGGCATGGAAGTTTACATTAAAATGCCCCTTCCCCTTTGTCCCCCTCGACGGGGGAGGGAGCGGTGGGGGTGATTTTCATGCTTCGTTGTGCCCCAAAAGGGTGTGGGCGTTTATATGAAAATACATCGTCATAGCGGCGAAGGCCGGTATCCAGTCTTTTACACCTGAACTCCGGATCAAGTCCGGAATGACGAAACCGTGAATTTTGCAATTGCCTCCTTTAAAAGATGAGTATTCTATTTGAACCTGGGGGACAAGATACCTCCTTGCTTCAATATCCCAAGGATGCGGATATGTATTTAAGGGATGTGAAAAGGATTATCATGGCAAGCATCCATTTGATCCCCTTGGCTGGTACGAACTTCTGACAACGCGCCCCAAGATACATCCCGGCCATTCCGCCAACTCCGAAGAGAACCCCCAGGAGCCAATCCGGAGCCACCGATAAATTCGGATAAAACGGCGCGATGGCGTGATAAAACACCACACCGGCAACCGACGTGACGAAGGTGCCCATGAGCGCTGCTCCAGCCACGGTATAGACAGGCAGACCGAAAAAAGTTATAAAAAACGGGGCAATAATAGATCCGCCCCCGATACCGTAGATACCTCCCAAAACGCCAACGATTAAGCTGAGGGTGAAAATCCCCCAAAACGAAACGTCGAACGATTCATCATAGAACGTGTAGCCCAGACGTTTGAGGTTGAAATGCGTGACCTTGGCCGCCCTGCAATACTTCTCCTCGCTAATCTTCATTCCCCCTGACTTCGAACGGGAGCTTTTCACTAATTCTTGAAACCGCTTTTCACTGCTGGTTTTGCTTGAGCCTCCCGCGTTTTTTTTCAGTAGGTCCAGCGCCATCTTAATGCCGATATAAAGAAGCACGCCTGCGGCAAAGAGCTTGAAATGCTTTGGGTTGGGCAAATAGGCCACTCGCACGACGGCCCCGATAAAAACACCGGGCAGCGTGCCTGCGATCACGACCCAGGTAAGAGGCCATACCATGCGTCCCTCTCGCCAGTAACGATACACCCCGCTCGGGATGGCAACGATGTTGAATACCTGGTTGGTGGCGCTGACCGAGGGGTTTGTGTAACCGAGAAATGACATCTGGAACGGCAGCAGTAAGAAAGCGCCTGAAACACCTCCCATGGAAGTGAAAAAGGAAACCACAAACGCCACCAGAGGGGGGATCCAGAGAGCAACTTCAATGCCTGCGGTATGAAAGAACATCATGGCTTCCCTAATTAAATCACTTAACACAATGGACACGAAAATAATATTATACGTGTCTATCTAACAAGGCATCCATTTCCATGTCAAGGAATTTGTGTTAGATTGTCCAATAAGCGTGCCGAAACCGGCAGAGAACAATCCTTCAAGAGTAGATGAGGTTCAAAATGGTTTCAGATTCAAAGCTTGCGCCTCTGAAAGATGCTAATCACGGCCGCAGTGTCTCTTTACCGGGTGAAGCGCAGTTTCTGAATTCGATCCAGCTTCATCAGTTGGAGCAATCCTTTCGCGAGTGGACGGAAAACTCGCTGCGCGCGGACGTGCGCTTGGCCCGGAGGCGTATCCTGATCATTTTTCTGCTGATACGGTATACAGGCGCTAAATTGAATGAGGCTCTTTCCTTGAACCCATTCGAGGATATAGACACGAAACGCAACTTGGTTGCTTTTCATGGTTCAGGTCCCGATATGAAAATGGCTCCAAGGCAGGTGCAGCTTTCCCGAAATCTTTCCCGGGAAATTCAGGCCCTCCTTTTAGATCCTTCATTCAAGGCTGCTTTACACAAAGGGTTCGATGTTGATCCCGGCTTTGTGCGCCGTAAATTTTATGAGCGTGCCAAGGCCTGCGGGTTTTTAAAAGAATTGGGCGGGCCTGAGACGATTCGCAAGTCGCGCGCGGTGGAATTAATGCTGGGCAACATGCCGCTGCCGGCGGTTCAGAAAATGCTGGGCCATGCGACGCCCAATCTGACTTCCTCTTACATATCTTTTTCCACGGACGATATTCAGCAGGTGATTCGATTATTCCTTGAAAGGGAGGCATCGCGAAAAACCAGCGCTCGAAACTCATTTTTCGGAAAAATCGAATCAATCCGCAGGGGGGATATCCAAGCCCGGGTGGTGCTCACTACGATCAGCGGTTATTGCATAACAACCATCATCACAAACGACAGCCTAAAGCAGCTCGCGTTGAAGGAGGGCCGGCTGATCACGGCGGAAGTAAAGGCGCCATGGGTCATTCTCCACAGCGGATCGGAAGAACCTAAATGTAGCGCCGAAAACAGATTTAACGGGGTTATTGAGAATATAAAGAAGGGAGAAGTAAACACGGAATACACTGTGCGGATAAGCGACGGGACAGCTCTGTGCGCCGTGGTGTCCACTGAAAGCGCACGGATGCTCGCTCTGGGTGAGGGGGACCGTGTGTGGATGTTGTTTAACTGTTTCGCCGTGGTCCTGCGCACGGACTGATAACCACACTACCGTCGAGGCGGAACTGGATTTGGCTCATCCGACAGTCGAATAGATCGTCTCCCTGCTAAAAGTTGGCCTGGTGTCCATCCGGAAATGGCTATTTTCATCGGCGTTGGGCTCAAGTTTTAATGCTCAAAATATGTCAATATATTAATATGCTTAGACTGATCTTCTACAGTTGCCAAAAAATAGTTCTGCTATCTCAGATAGATGTCTGTCTTGAAAAAGTTCTTGGCACCACAGACTGCTCTTTGCAACATGTATAGCTTCATGCCACCTCCCGGATAGTCTGTGGGATGGCAACGCCTACAGCCTGGAAAATCTTCCCGCAGGTCCCGAGGCATTCACTCCTTATGGCGAGCCTCTTTCCCCGGTCTTCAATCGTGATCTCCTGCA
>MNYJ01000089.1 GCA_001874005.1 Desulfobacteraceae bacterium CG2_30_51_40 | reverse complement strand
ACCAAAAGGCATACCTCCGCAATGGGCTGCGGGAACTTTGCGCCGTTTTCTGGGGGCCAAACGACAAATGGTGTGAGGAGGCTTTTCAGGGCGCTTTTCTTAAGGTTTTCGACGACCCTGCATGGCCTCTTGACCGCCAGGCATCCGAGGTCCTGGAGCAGATAAGCGCCTTTGCCGCTACGTTTGAGAAACCTGCCGCGCTGTGCAGAACCCTGGAAGAAGAGTACGTGAGGCTTTTCATCAACCACCATTCAGGCGTCCCGGCCCCCCTCTTTCATTCCTGCTACACTTCAGGCGACCGCCGCCTGATGGGTGAACCTGCCCGGATGATGAAAGCCTTGCTGGCAGAACAGGGGCTGGACCTGGCTGCCTCAGTCCATGAACCGGCCGACCACCTCTCAATCGAACTCGAATATCTTTACTACCTTCTGGATAAGGGGTGGCAAACCAATGAGCGGCGTATGATCGAGGAAGCCAGGCGGTTTGCATCCGCCGCCATGTTGCCGTGGGTGCAGGTATTTTTTCACAGGCTCGAGGGGGAGGCGGGTACGCCTTTCTATCCCTGCGCAACGGCCCTGCTGATCATGCTCTTGAGGGGGATCGCCGATCTTCCATGGAAGGCGTGAAAAAGGGGCGGCCTGAATCGAGCGACAGCGTAGCGCCCGGGCCGCTCGAAAATCGGTTTGTGAAAAGACTGGACGGGTGCGTGGGGTATGTCTCTTTCTGCCTGACTAACGGCCATGCCCAGATGGGGCACAACGAAAGATGAAAATCACCCCCACCCCTCCCTCCCCCGCCGAAGGGGAGGAGTAAAGCCAAGGGTCATTTTCATATAAAAAGGCGATGCATATCTCGAAATAGCCGAGCAGCAGGTCTTCTTCCAGGCTCTCAGCTTCTTCTTGATATTGCAAACTCTTGAGGCCAATACGGGGATCAGAAGGGCTTGTTATATGAACATATCCGAAATGCGCTTACCGCGTCAGATGGAAAAGGACGGCTCTGCTGAAATTATACGCCGGGTCTTGATGGCGCGCATCGCCAAGCTTTGGACGGGAAGTGAAATCGAGGTGCCTGTAATTACGGTCACGGAAACACTGAAAGCGGCGCTGCGGAAAGCACGCCTTCAGGGAAGGATCCGCTGCGGCACCGACCCGATCTTTGAGAAGCTGGCCGGTGAAAGAAAGGGGATCGCCCAAGTGAGGAGCCAGAGCAAAACCGTCTATGGAGACAGGATCTCGAGGCTCCTCCTATTTTCAAACGACGGCGCAGAGCGTTTCTATCGTAACATCGAACAGGAAATCAAGGCCAACACACCCAGGTTGCTGGGCTGCCTTGTGGACATTGACGGCAGCTCCCTTGGTCAATTGATAACGGGTAAGGCGGGGATCATCAAGATCGTCATGGTAGAGCACAAGGCGGCTGTGGCAGACATTTTACGGACCCTCGGCGATAGTAGCGGCATCGGGGCAATGATTACGCCTGATCTTTCTTAGGTGATAATTACTTCCGGTTGAAGCCAAAGCCCCATTTCCAACTTTGTGCAACAGCCGCCTTCAACTTCCCCCTGCAAGGAAGCCTGGTGATGATGGATTAGCGCATCTTAAATGACGAAACAGCGTAATCTGTTTTGTCGAACCCCGGATCGGAGTCCGGGATAGACGCAGGAATCCATGAAGCTTATGGATAAAAAAGTCGGCCTGATTCATTGAGAAGATAAGTTCAATTTAATGAATCATGGCTGGGGCTTAATTCCTGATATGTAACCTGCCACGAGGTCTCCGACCTCTCTTGTCCCGAAGCCCATCTTGCCTGCTTCGAGGGCCTTTATATCATTTTTCACTGCGGTCTTAACGGCCTCAAGCAGGATCGTTGCGGCATCAGGTTCACCAAGATGCTCAAGCATCATCTGTGCTGAGAGTATCGCTGCCAGCGGGTTTATCAAGTTCAGACCCTTGTATTTTGGAGCGGAGCCGCCTATCGGCTCGAATATCGCAGTGCCCTCCGGGTTGATGTTGCCGCCTGCGGAAATGCCTAATCCTCCCTGAATGGCTGCCCCAATGTCGGTGATAATATCACCGAAAATGTTGTTGGTAACTATCACGTCGTAGCGCTCGGGATTTTTAATCATCCACATGCAGAGGGCATCCACGTTCTGATATTGGACAGCTATGTCGGGGTAAGAGGCGTGCAATTCCTCGAAGGCCCGAACCCATAGGTCGGATTCAAAAAGCAGCACGTTGCTTTTCCCGCAGAGGGTCAAGGTCTTTGCCTTGTTTCTTCTCCTGCACAAGTCATAGGCATAGCGAAGGCATCTTTCGACTCCCTTCCTCGTTGTTATGGAGTCCTGAATGGCTATTTCATCCGGAGTTCCCTTCTTGAAAAAACCCCCTCCTCCTGCATAAAGCCCTTCAGTGTTCTCCCTTATCACAACAAAGTCTATGTCCCGCGGCCCCTTGTCCCTGAGCGGCGTCTTTACTCCCGGAAGGAGCGTCACCGGCCGCAGGTTTATGTAGAGATCAAGCTCGAACCTGAGCCTGAGCAGTATCTCTCTTTCAAGGATTCCGGGCTTTACTTCCGGATGACCTATGGCTCCAAGCAAGACCGCGTCCGCACTTCTGAGGCCCTCTATAACCTTGTCGGGGAGCAGGATTCCCTCCTTGAGGTAGAGTTCGCCTCCAATGGGTATTTCCTCAAATGAAAACTCCATCGAAGACCTCCTTGATACCGCTTCAAGCGCCTTTATGCCTTCCGCAACCACCTCCGGGCCTGTCCCGTCTCCGGGTATGACTGCGATATTGTATCTTTTTTTCATAATTAGACCGCCTTGACAATTTTTTAGGGCACCACCCCGGGGCGGCGCCTTCCAAACGTTATTCTATTTTTTTCTTCTATTTTCAGGCCGTAGTGCCCTTACTGAGGCTCCGGCCTTCCACATCTCAGAGCTTCTCATTTCCTCAAGCTCCCTGTTAAGTCGCTTGCGGTAGTCCGGTGCCGTATTAGCCTCAAGCACTATCCTTGTCTCCGCGCCTTTGACGACACTGTCATAAAGCTCCTCGAATACCGGTGCCGCGGCTGCCTTGAATCTGCCCTTCCAATCCAGTGCGCCCCTCTGGGCCGTGGTGCTGCAGTTGGCGAACATCCAGTCCATGCCGTTTTCCGCAACAAGCCTTATGAGACTCTGGGTGAGTTCTTCG
>MNYJ01000090.1 GCA_001874005.1 Desulfobacteraceae bacterium CG2_30_51_40 | reverse complement strand
CGATACGGCCATAGTCGCGGCATCCCGACGCTGCATATGTAATAGGCAGCTCTGACGCATGTTCTTGAAATGTAATGCTGACAAGGTCTTCAGGTGAGATTCAATTTTTTTTATCGCAAAAAGGGACTAGACAACAAATTTGGCATTTGATACGGTATCATGGGACATTATTCGCCGTTTCAGCCATGATAAACCCACTTGCATTTCAATCTTAGCTCTATGAGGGAGTAGAGGATTTTACCCAGAAAAGCAATAGACAAAGGTGTATTGTTTTGCTAGCATAGCGTGGGAAGAACCATTTAGAAGGAGGTACCACGCCATGCATCAGGCAGAAACGAGATCCATTTTTCAATCCGGTCGACAGATCACCAGAGAGGAGCTCGATGAGATTCAAGACACGGTAAGGCTCTTTCCAGCCTTGAGTCGTTCGGAGCTGGCTCAAACCATATGCGAGCACCTGGGATGGTTCACCGCCACAGGGGGCTACAAGACAGATGCCTGCCTCAAGATGCTCATCAGGCTTGAAGGCAAGGGGTTTCTGAGGCTCCCAGCAAAGCGAGCCATATCCCCCCAGCGCCGTGCTCCCATTGCCCTCACCCCCAGAACAGGGCCCAAGGCGGAGATAAGCGGCAGTGTGCGCGAGGTAGGCCCGGTCACACTTGAGATAGTTCACGGCAGAGAGACCACGGCCCTGTGGAATGAGTATGTATCGCGCTACCATTATCTGGGCTACAAGAGACCCTTTGGGTGTTTTTTGAGCTACTTCATCGAATCCCCCCATGGCATCCTGGGGTGCCTCATGTTTCAAGGGGCGGCCAAGGCCCTCAAGGCCCGGGATGAGTGGATAGGCTGGACAAAAGACCAGAGGCTCAGAAACCTCCCCTGGGTGATCAATAACAGCCGGTTCCTGGTGTTTCCCTGGGTCAAGGTGAAAAACCTGGGGAGCCACATCCTGGGCAAGGCCCTCAGGCGCATACGGGATGACTGGCTTAAGCGCTGGGGCTATAGCCCCCTGCTGGTTGAAAGCTTTGTCGACCCTCAAAGATATGAGGGATGCTCCTATAAGGCCGGCAATTGGGAATACCTGGGAATGACTACCGGTGAGGGCCTCCCCCGTAAGGGAAAGCACTACACCACCACCCCCAAGAAGATCTTTGTGAGGCCTCTAGTAGCCGACTTCCGCGAGCGACTGTGCTCAGAGTACCTTCAGGGGAGGGTTGAGCAATGAGCAAGGTGAGCCAGAGGCCAAACCGTGAACAGATCAAGAAGCAGAGAAAGGAAAAGAAAATGGCAGAAAAGGCCTTGCGAGCCCGCCAGAAGGCCGAGGGATTACTTCCCCCGAGCAAGGCCTCAATGCCCAACCGCACGTGTCGATACAAGAGTGTGGAAGAAGAGAAGAGAGCCCGGCAGGATGCTGCCACTGAACAGGTAAGGGTCTTTCGAGCAAAGCTGCCCGTGCTCCTACAACGACTCTCCAGGATCAAGGACCCGAGGAATCCCAAGAAGATAAAACACAGGCATACCCTGCTCATGATCTATGGTATCTTGATGTTTGTATTCCAGATGGCCTCAAGACGCGAAGCCAACAGGGAGATGACCCGCCCCATGTTCATGGAAAACCTGAAACTGCTGTTTCCCGAACTGGAGGATCTCCCGCACAACGACACCCTGTATCGGCTTCTGTCCGCGATTGATGTAAGGGAGATTGAGGCTGCCCTTATAGAGGTAGTCCGAAAGATGATACGGAACAAGAAATTTATCCGCTACCTGGTTGACAACCGCTACCCCATTGCCATCGATGGCACCCAAAAGGCTGTCCGGGATGTGCTCTGGGCTGAGCAATGCCTGCAGAGGGAAGTGGGCACAGGCGATGATACCCACACACAATACTACGTGTATGTGCTGGAGGCCAGCATGGCATTCCATGGCGGCATGACGATTCCGCTGATGAGCGAGTTTTTGAGCTACACACACGGTGATACAGACACAAAAAGACAGGACTGTGAACAAAAGGCATTCAAACGATTGGCCAAGCGGTTAAAAGACACCTTTGGCCATCTTCCCATTGTGATCCTGCTGGATGGGCTGTATCCTAACGGCCCCATTCTGGAGCTGTGCCGTAAGAATAAATGGGATTATATGATCGTTCTTCAAGACAAAACCCTTCCCAGCGTCTGGGAGGAATATGAAGGGCTCAAGAGGCTTGAAACCAAAAATCGTTTTACTACCACCTGGGGCAATAGAAGACAGCGCTTTCACTGGGTCAATGACATAGAATACTACTACGGAGTCCACGAGAGGAAACGGCAGATCGTCCACCTCGTGGTTTGTGAGGAAAGCTGGCAGGAGATAGCCAAGGACTCCGCCGAGCTTGTCCCCAAGAGATCACGCCATGCCTGGATCTCCAGCAAACCGCTTACCAGGGGTAATGTGCACGAACGGTGCAACCTGGGTGCCCGGCACCGGTGGGGTATCGAGACAGGCATCCTGGTGGAGAAACGCCATGGCTACCACTACGAGCATATGTTCTCTTACAACTGGAATGCAATGAAGGGGTATCACTATCTGATGCGACTGGGACATTTGATCAATATCCTGGCCGTGTACTCTGAGCGTCTTGTACCCATGGTTCGTGAGTTGGGGGTACGAGGCTTCATCCGTTTCGTTCGGGAGACCATAGCGGGTCCATGGCTAGACCCCGTATGGGTGAAGAGGAGTCTTTCCGCCCCTTTTCAACTTCGGTTGATATAGGCGGCGGGGCAACGAACGGTGAAGAGAGGTACCGTAAGGAGGAGTGTGTCTTTGCACTATCTCTTCGGGTAGGAATGGTAGAAAAAAGTCTACCTGTTGACCAATGGTGCATTTGAACATGGTAGAATAGAGAAAATTTTCTATCTTAGGCTGGCATGATACCTCTTAGTTGGTGTTCGTGCTTCACTGCTGCCTTTAGGGGTATCCCCTTGACTGGCGTAACCACAAGATGTAGTATTCCAGGGTATGGAG
>MNYJ01000041.1 GCA_001874005.1 Desulfobacteraceae bacterium CG2_30_51_40 | reverse complement strand
GTCTGCGCAAAGCCATCCCCCAATTATGGAGCTGATACTTTTGAAAGTGCATGAGTTACTCGAGCCCCTTCTAAGTTTATATGAAAATGGCCCTTCCCTTACCTCCTCCCCCTCGACGGGGGAGGGAGGGGTGGGGGTGATTTTCATCCTTCGTTGTGCCCTGCCAGGGCATGGCAGTTAGTGCACATCTATCTGTGCCCGCCTGCAAGCCTCCTGGTGCACATGGACCCCGATAGAGAGAAACCATGGGCTTTTTCATTTAGATGCAGCGCGAATAACATCCAGTAAAACAAGATTTATAACCTATTGTATTTCTAATCTTTATAGAACTGCTAGCCGATCCATGCCTGGTTCCCTGCGCCCGAAACTGACGGCAGGCATGACTCTTGTAATGCTTAACAAAGTCTGATGATTGAGATGCCCTTATTCCAATCCATTTCCAGGGAGGTTGTATCGCGATGTATGCAGGTCACGGGCAGCTTGAAAGATCTGTTGGTGAATCGAGATGGACAGAGGAAGTCAGCAGGCGGGAACCCGTTTATCCGCTTAACCTTTTCAGGCACGAAGAAGCTCTTCATGTGCAGGAGGATCAAAAACCTCTTGACTGCGACTATCTTGTTAACAGGATCAACTATATCCATTTCGCTGGAAAAAAGGCCTTTGCCGTTCTCAATCATCCAAGGCACAGGGCCTCCATAATGGTGAATGTCTTCCCTGAACCTTGCAGCGGTAAGGAAATCATCTGCAAGTGGGCGGATGACTCATTTCAAGGAAGCCGCGTCCATGAGTTTTCTCTCAAGCATCTGGTAATTGATGATCAGAGAGATCTTCTCGTGGTCCCGGCGCAGATCTCCCACAGACTTGAGAACGGATTCGGACTCAACCTGCCCTGTGAGAGCTTCCTTTCAGGCAGACGCAGCGCAAGGAGATATAATGCACCAGGAATTGATGCGGAGATAATCCAGGATGGATGGACAGCAACCGGCACAGTTATAGATTTCAACTCCAGGGGAATAAGAGTAAAAGTCAGACCGGCAAACGCAAATTCTCTTCATTGGTTTAACTGCGGGGAAACTGCGATGCTTAATCTCAAAAGAGAAGGCAGGATTTTTTTCTCAGGCCGATGCAATTGCCTCAGGAACGAGGCCGGTTATGAAGAAAGGGAGATACTCCTTACTCCTGCTGAGAGCAGTGTAAAAAGGTTTCCAAAAAACCAGACTCGCAATCCGCGTCAGCAACTTGTTCCAGCCCCTGTCATCTCCTTTATTCATCCTCTGATGAACAGACGGGTAAGCTTTACTGTTTCAGATATATCCACCTCCGGTATGTCCCTATTCGAACGGGAGGAGGATGCTTGTCTTTTGCCGGGTCTTATTATTGACGATCTCTGCATTGAGATGGTTGGAGGCGCAAGATTTCACTGCACCGCCCAGGTAATTCATAGAGGCGAGGAAAATGAAAGAGGCATAAAGTGCGGCATCGCTATTCTCGATATGGACGTAAGATCATATTCTCAGTTTAGTAATGTTTTATCTAACGCTATAGACCCTCAATCACATATATCGGGACAAGTTGACATAGAAAATCTCTGGGAATTTTTCTTTAAGAGTGGATTCATCTATTCCGCAAAATATAAAATGCTTAACAACAGCAGAGATTCCTTCAAAGAGACATATAGAAAAATCTACAATGAGAATCCTGACATTTCACGACACTTTACATACGAAGAAAACGGTAAAATATACGGCCATATTTCGATAATAAGGGCATATTCCAAGACATGGATGATCCATCATCATGCGGCAATTGCCCATGACAAGAAGCGTCCAGGGTTCATAGTATTAAAACACCTCATGCATAACCTAAACGATATGCACAGGCTCCCTTCGGCAAGGATGGACTATGTGCTCTGCTATTACAGACCTGAAAATCAATTTCCTGCGAGGGTTTTCGGAGGGTTCGCGGAGGAACTGAAGGACAGTCAGGGCTGTTCGGTTGATAAATTCGCATATCTGCCCTATACAAGGCTCTCCCTAGCCAAGAAGTTTCCCCAGGGTTGGACGCTTGACGAAGCGACTGCCGGTGACCTATGGGAGTTAAACAACATCTACTCAAACAAATCCGGGGGGCTGCTTCTCAATGCCCTTGACCTCAAGCATGATGGTAATCCGGGAAGCGAATTAGATGACTCCTACGGCTCAATAGGGCTGAAGCGGCATTGCAAGAGTTACTCTCTGTGCGATGAGGGGGTACTAAAGGCAGTAATACTTGTCAATGAATCGGATCTGGGTATCAACCTATCCGAACTTCTTAACAGCATACAGGTTCTTGTCTTAGACCCTGAAGCGCTTCCTTGGAGCGTGCTTTCCGTGGCCATCGGGAGACTTACATCAGGGTATCAGGGAGATAAGGTGCCCTTGATGTTTTATCCTCATACCTACACGCGGTTGCAAAACATCCCTTCAGAGAAAGAATACGAGGCGTGGGTGCTCAATTGTGGCCAGGGGCACCTGTTCATGGAATACATGCAAAGGAGATTTAGGATAAGATTTTAAAATAATACAGCAATTCTTACCAACATGCCTTTTTGCCTTCTTCGAATCAGAGGGAAAGGATTTTTCTGTCTTTTCGAAAGTTGTTGCCACTGCCTTCCTCAATAAATTATAGTAACAAATTAGATTGAAAACCGGGGCTTTTAGCCACTACCGGCTGCAACCGGCAGCCCGGAGATTTTGATTTCTATTTATATCTCATGCCGCCTGGAAGGGTAGGTTGATGGAATCAGATAATAATAGTGCTAGAGGGGTAAAAGAACGACTGGATGAGCCTCTTTATAACAGCAGACTCGCCCAGAATTATCTTGAATATGTAAGGAAATTCTATCCCGGAATTGATCTTAAGCACCTGACAGCTAAAGCCGGTCTGAATCTGTCGGAACTAGAGGATTCTGCACACTGGCTTACGCAGCGTCAGATGGATAGTTTCAACCTAGCCTTAGCACTTGAGACACAGGATAATTCTATATCAAGGGAAGTTGGACGATTTTCGGCTTTTTCACATGCATCTGGGGTGTTAAGGCAGTACCTGAGAAGATTTCTTACCCCAATAGCTGCATACTGGATGGTTGAGAAGATATCTTCATTTTTAACTAAAGCTACTGCGAATTCAGTAAGAAAGCTTGGTAGAAATAAAGTTGAGATATCTGTGGCGCCCCTGCCTGGCGTGACTGAGCGCCCCTACCAATGCCAGAATCGGTTGGGTATGTTCGAGGCTCTTGCGAAGGTCTTTACGGGAAAGTTCGCTACCGTTGAGCATCCGGTTTGTTATCACAAGCAAGGAGATAAATGCGTTTACATTGTTAGCTTCGATGAGACCCCGAGCATTATGTGGAGGTTGATCCGGAATTATTCGCTAGTAGCCTCAGTTATTATACCCGCCGCGTTATTTCATTTCCTGGCGCTTGAGTCGTGGCTTTTCTTATGTCTTGCATTTTCGCTGATGTCGCTCTCTATCTCAATTTATTCAGCAATGCTGGAGAAGAAGGAGTTGTCAGCTTCCGTTGAAAAGCAGGGAGACTCGGCCAAGGCATTACTTGACGAGATGAGGCTCCGGTACGACAACGCGATGCTGGTTCAGGAAATAGGCCATGCGACTCTAAATATCCTCGACATTCAAAATCTTCTGAAAGCCATAACAGAGACTATAGCCAGACGACTCGACTTTGATAGGGGTATGATTTTGCTGGCAGATACAAACAAAGAGAGCCTTATTTTCGGCGCAGGCTTCGGCTATAACTCTGAGCAGGAGGAGAGTCTGAAAAAAGCAAGCTTTAGTCTGAATAAACCAGAATCAAAAGGTCTTTTTGTAGAATCATTTAGAGAGCAAAAGCCTTTTCTGATCCGCGATATCAACAAGATGGAAGAAAAGCTCTCTCCCAGAAGCCTTGACCTTGCAAGAGAGATGGGAGTTCAGTCAATGATCTGTGTGCCCATAGTCTATGAGTACGAAAAGGAGTCGCTGGGGATAATAGCTGTTGATAACATAAAGTCGAAGAGACCTTTGACGCAGAGTGACATGGGACTCTTGAGGGGAATTGCCGCTCAGATGGCGGTAAGCCTTATTAATGCCAGGTCTTTTCAAAGGCTTCAGACAAGTGAGAAGAAATATCGAGATCTTGTTGAAAACGCCAGCAGCATCATATTAAGGCTTGACCCCGAAGGTAGAATCACTTTTTTTAATAAGTTTGCTCAAAAGCTTTTCGATTATCGCGAGGAGGAAATAGTCGGGAAAGGCATAGATGGAACCATCTTTCCGGAGGAGATGAATAGACGGGAATGGATCTCGGAACTGATTTATTCCTTCCAAAGCAGCCCTGAGGGTACCGCAGTAAGGGAAGAATCACATCAACTTAAGAGCGGAGAAGATGTTACCGTATCATGGATTTATAAGCCTATTTACGATGCTGATGGCTCTATCCTGGAAATACTCTGCATTGGGATTGACATAACAAGGCTCAAAAAAGCTGAACTGGAAAACAAAGAGCTTGAGACTCAACTTTATCACTCTCAGAGGATGGAGGCAATAGGGACCCTTGCTGGAGGAATCGCGCACGACTTTAATAACATACTGTCGGCAATTATAGGTTATACGGAACTTGCACTCTATGTGAGTAAAGATGAAGCCAAGAAACGACACCAGATGGAAGAGGTACTCAAGGCAGGACAGAGGGCAAGGGATCTGGTTCGTCAGATACTTTCTTTCAGCAGGCATACGGATCAGGAAAGACAGCCTATAGAGATGCAACCGATAATCAAGGAGGCGTTGAAGATGCTCAGGGCCTCACTTCCAGCAACCATAGAAATAGCACAGGATATAGAGCCTGAACCATGCATTGTCCTGGCCGATCCGACTCAGGTACATCAAGTAATCATGAATCTATGCACAAATGCAAACCACGCCATGAGAAAAACCGGTGGGCAACTTAAGATTGGCCTGCATCACTTGGAACTCACTAGCGCTCGATTAAGAAGCTACCCGGAGTTGAAGGAAGGCGATTATATAAGGATGAGTGTTTCCGATACCGGCCACGGCATGGACAAGGCTACCATGGAAAGGATTTTTGAGCCGTACTTCACTACAAAAGAAAAAGGCGTTGGCACCGGTCTTGGGCTGGCGGTAGTTCACGGCATTGTCAAGGGATACGGTGGAGCCATAAGAGTGAAGAGCAAGGAAGGTAAAGGAACTACTTTTGAGATACTTTTCCCGTCGGTTAATACCACTGTTGAGTCCAGTGATGAGAATAATCTGGCCCTTCCCGGGGGTAACGAAAGGATTCTGCTTGTTGATGATGAATCCGCGATAGTTGAAATCGGATGTCAGATGCTTGAGAGCATGGGATATTCAGTTGAGGCAAGTACAGACCCGATTGATGCGCTTAGCCTATTCCAATCCGACCCATATAGGTTTGACCTGGTTATAACAGATATGACCATGCCACACATGACAGGAGATCACCTGGCTGAGAGGATTCTCAGCGTGAGGCCGGAAATTCCGGTAATCCTCTGCACCGGCTACAGCGAAAATCTGGTTGATGAGGCGGTTAAGTCTATGGGCATAAAAGAAGTTGTGACAAAACCCCTCGTGATTGGGGAGTTAGCCTCGATTGTGAGAAAAGCACTTCAATAAATATTGGGAGAATCTTATTGTATGGTTCGTATCAGCTCAATAATTGGGGGTAAATCCAATCTCCCCACTTTAATGAGCTGATACTCCCGTTCTTTAAGAGAAAGGATAAGGTTTAGCGCCTTTACAAATAATCATAGGAGTGTAAGAGAAGCGCCTAGGATTTAAAAAGAATGAGTTAAAGTCGCGTATGAAACCTTCTTTACCTTTTGGGTATACAGATATAATTTCGGGAAGCCTATGCGCAGCCATTTCAACTTTTTTTGTCCAATTGAAAATTTGATTCTCATCCACCTTGCCGTAAAACAAATGGTGTGCTTTTAAAAGCGACTCTATTTTCTCGCAGTTAATATCAAACAAGTAAGAATAAAGCTTGCGCCCGATATATGGATCGAAGTTGTATTTCGTCTCAAGAATTCCGATAATTGCAAAGAGAGCGCTTTCCAAGGGTTTAGACAATTCATAGTGGGTAAGACAGTTGTAATCCAGATCAAGAAGGCATAATAAGCCGCCGGGCCTGATAATTGATTGGAGATTCTTGACGATCTCTGCAGCCTCTTTCTTATTATACTCCAGAACAAATCTTGCCCATATAAGATCAAAAGTGCCTATATCTTTTAATGGTTTTCTTAGATCGTGCAGATAAAATTCAATTTCATTTCGGTTAGCATATTTTTTATTAGCATACTCAACCCTCTTGGTGGAATAATCCACACCCAGAATGAAGCCGTTCGGTTTTATAAACTCATGGAGTATAGACGTGACTAAGCCGGGGCCGCAGCCTGCGTCGAGGACTCTCATACCGGGTTTCAAGCCGCACCACCTTGCTTCATCTCTTACAGCTTCGATATCGGTCTTAATTTCCAGGCGCAGGGCCTCTTCATCGTTTTCCATCAGATAGGCTATATCAGTCGTAGTCTTATCAATAAGTTCAGGGTCAGTAGTGCTGCTCATTAAATCATACTCCCGATACTATTAGCTGTTCATCCATAGGTTTGTGATCCTAGCCAGGTTCCATCCGTAAGCGGCTTTTTTCACCGATGCAGGCGTTGGACTCAAATTTTAATCCTCGAAATAACACGATGTATTCCAGCGGTTAAAATTATCGCCCGCCCAGAAATCAACTAAACTCTCTCATTTAGGGATGGACACCAGCCATTGATCATGCTTCATGCTTTAAAGTCTACTTAATGATTAAGTCTATAGCGGATTTGACAGCTTTTTAAAAGAGGATTTTATCTTGGGGAAAGAAGTCTTGAGAGAAGTAACCTTTGCACTCAGGATTGAGTTTCGCCTTTTATGATATATAGTTTAAGACGGTGAGATGAAAATCTTACCTTGACAATATTACTTCATCACGGCCATTCCCTGCATTGAAAGCTTTTCGAGGTTTTAGATTGCTGGGAAGGATAACTTATCCTCATGCGCTGGGGATGAGGGAAACTACTCTATACGCATTTGGAAGAGGTTGGAAACGGTCATGAAAAGCGGAAACATGTCTTTTGAGCAGGGCCCTATAAGGCCGCCCAGCGAGGCGCAGAGCCTTCTTATCAGGGTTACGAGGAACTGCCCGTGGAATCAGTGTCTGTTCTGCCCTGTTTATAAGGGAAAGAAATTCTCTTTAAGAACGGTTGAGGAGATAACTAAGGACATCCGGGCAGCTAAGAATATCGCCTCCGACATTAAGTCACTTTCATGGGAAATGGGATTGAGCGGTGCTGTGAATGAGCATTTAATAAGGCGCATCTTTGAAGGCGGCGCCTTCAGCGAGCAATACAGGTCTGTGGCAGCCTGGCTTTTTTACGGGACAGGGGCGGTATTCCTGCAGGATGCGGATAATCTTGTGATGAAGGCTGCTGATCTAGTGGAGGTTCTAAAGTGCCTTAGGGAGGAATTTCCTGAAATAACGAGGGTTACTACCTATTCGAGATCCAGAACAATTGTGCGAAAGTCGTTGGATTCTCTTAAGAAGATACGAGATGCCGGCCTCAACCGAGTGCATATAGGGCTTGAGACCGGATATGATCCTCTGCTTAAGTTCATGCGAAAGGGTGTCAGCGCAGAACAGCACGTCACTGCCGGAAGGCTTGTCATTGAGGCAGGCATGGAGCTTTCGGAATATGTCATGCCGGGCCTTGGGGGGACTGCGATGTGGCGGGAGCACGCGATTGAGACAGCCAGGGTACTTAACAGGATCAATCCGCATTTCATCAGGCTTAGAAGTCTTAGGATACCCCCGTCCATTCCCCTCTACGGCAAGGTAAGGTCGGGTGAGTTTGTTCAGTCGGGGGATGAATTGGTCGTAAAGGAGATAAGACTCTTCATCGAAACTCTTGATGGAATTACCAGTACCGTGACCAGCGATCACATCATGAACCTGCTGGAGGACGTGTCGGGAAAACTTCCCGGAGACAAGGCCCGGATGCTTGAGGCCATTGGAGAGTATGAGCGTCTTTCCCCCTCGGATCGAATTATCTACAGAATTGGTCGCAGGGCAGGTGAATATAGAAACCCGGGAGATCTGAAAACAGATGATTATACCTATGGGAAAATAAGAGGTCTCATGAACGAAATTACCAGGGTAGAAGGGGCTCCCGGGCTTGAACGCTTCATAAATGAGCTGGCGGATAGATATGTTTAAGCATTTTCTAAAATCTGGAACCGGCTGCAAATTGGTGGTATTAAGAATGAATGGGCAGGCGACAAAAGCGCGGGAATGCTTGCCCTGCGGAAATCCAGCCTTCTGCGGTCCCGCATGCCGCTGGGTATAATGAATCTCTTCCGAAAGGTTCCTTAAGATGGCTTATTATCCTGTTTTGATCCAGCTCGATGGAATGAAGGTTCTGGTGGTAGGCGGTGGAAAAGTATCTGAAAGAAAGGTAGATGGTCTCCTTGAGGCAGGCGCTGAAGTTTGTCTTGTCGCATCGAAGATAACTCCCTTTCTATCGTCTTTGGCCGAATCAGGTAAGATAAGGTTGATGGGAGCGGCCTTTGAAGAGAGCCATCTTGATGGTGTCTCCCTGGTTATAGCAGCCACAAACGACCCTGTTCTTAATAGTAAGGTAAGTTCCATGGCAAGAGCTAAAGGCATACTTGTAAATGCGGTGGATCAGCCAAAAGACTGCACTTTTATTGTGCCAAGCGTCGCGCGTAGAGGTGATCTGCTGATAGCCGTTTCAACCTCCGGGAAGAGCCCGGCTTTAGCAAAAAGGCTCCGGGAGGTGCTTCAAGCTCAGTTCGGGGAGGAGTATTCCGTGTTCTTGTCTTTTATGGGAGCCTTGAGGGAACGGGTGCTCGGGATGAAATATTCACAGGAGCGTAACTCATCAATCTTTCAAGCCATAGTTGATTCCGAGCTTCTGAATGCTTTGGGAGTCAGGGATATGACTCGGGCATGCAGAGTTCTGGAGGCGATAGTTCCGGACTCAGTTGAGTACAAGGATCTGCTGTCTCAATCCTTTCAGCAGGGGAGCCTGCCATGATTTACATAATCTTCAATATCTCCCTTTGGCTTCATCTTCTTTCCGCCGGCGGATTCATAGTGTTTCTTATATCACAGCAAAAATTTGTTTTCAGGATTTCTTACTGGACCCTTCTGTCAGGCTTCCTCTTGCATACGGCATTTCTCATCCTCCGCTACATTCTCATAGGGGGCACTCCTGTCTTTGATCTGAGTTCCGCTCTGTCCCTGTTTTCATGGAGCATAGTGCTGGCCTATCTTCTCCTGCACCTGAGATTCGGGCTTATGGTACTGGGCTCATTTGCCGCACCGTTCGCAGCTTTCTTTATGATTATATCCTCTGCCATGAGCTGGAGTGACGCTCCGGCAGGCGTGGGTTTCAAGAGCCTGTGGCTCACGGTTCATGTCGGCACAATATTTCTGGGGAACGGGCTATTCGCTATCAATTTCCTGGGCTCGATAATGTATCTATTTCAGGAATATTACATAAAGGAAAAGAAACTGGGCGGCTTCTACAACAGGCTCCCATCTCTTGCGACCATTGACTCGATCAATTACCAATCACTTGTTACCGGCTTTCCGCTTCTCACCGTAGGGATGATAAGCGGCTCCATCTATGCCCAATACACACTCGGCACTTATTGGCAGTGGGACCCCAAGGAAGTCTGGTCTTTTGTTACGTGGCTGGCCTATGCGGCCCTTATACACGAGAGGGTTGCAATAGGGTGGCGCGGGCGGAAAGCGGCCATCATGTCCATTGGATGCTTCGCGCTGCTCATCTTCACCTTCCTCGTGGTAAGTCTTTGGATGGGCGGGTATCACAGCTTCGGGAGCCTGGGAGAAAAAAGAGGGCTATGAGCCGCATAATTAATCTGGGTATGAACCATGAGACAGCTCCCGTTTCCCTCAGGGAATGCCTGGCATCAGATCCCTCCAATTCGGGAAAGGCCCTCGATGCGATGAAGGAAGTCTCCTCCATAAAGGAGTGTATTTTCATTTCAACCTGCAACAGGGTTGAGGCTTTTGCGGTCGCCGATGATCCCCGTTATTCCGCGGTTGCCATACTCAAAATAATGTGTGAACTGGGGGGAAGGTCAAATGAAGAACTCTCTTCGAGCATTTATTCCAATGAGGATGGAGATGCCATAAGGCATCTTTTCAGGGTGGCCTCAAGCCTGGATTCGATGATGGTTGGGGAGCCGCAGATACTAGGGCAGGTAAAGCAGGCATACGCCCTTGCGGTGGAAAAGAAGACATCGGGTGTGATTCTGAACAGGCTTATGCACAGGGCCTTCAGAGTGGCGAAGAGGGTCAGAACGGAAACGGGCGTTTCCGAATCAGCCGTCTCAGTGAGCTATGCCGCTGTAGAGCTTGCACGGAAGATATTCCACGTCCTTGAGGGCAAGAAGGTACTTTTGATCGGTGCCGGAGAGATGGCTGAACTGGCTGCTAGGCATCTGAGCACCCACGGCATTTCGGAAATAATCGTTGCCAACCGCACCCTTTCGAGGGCCATGCACTTGGCCGAGGTCTTCGGTGGACGCGCCGTCTCATTCAACGAAATTGAAACATCACTTGTGGAGGCTGATATTGTTGTAGCTTCCACCGGATCACCCGAGCCCATCATCACCTATGAGACGGTAAAAGGCTGCCTCAGAAAAAGGCGGAGCCGGCCCTTGTTTTTTATTGATATTGCAGTTCCCAGAGATGTTGATCCCAGGATAAACAAACTCCAGAATGTGTATGTCTATGACATAGATGATCTCAAGGGCGTGGTCGAACATAATATCACCCAGAGGAAGCAGGAATCAATCAAGGCGGAACGAATCGTTCAGGAAGAGGTGGAGAAGTTCCAGAAGTGGCTCGAAACCCTCTCTGTTGTCCCCACAATTGTTGATTTGAGAAAGAAGGCCGAGGCAATCCTTGAGCACGAGTTCAAAAAGAGTTCAGGAGCGCTCGCATCCATGAGCGACTCCCAGCGGGAGGCCATGTTTGTCATGGCAAGGTCTATTTGTGACAAGCTCATAAACGACCCTGTCGTGTTCCTTAAGAGGACTATTTCACGATCGTCATCAACAGGATATCTGGACTTGACCAGGAAGCTTTTCAAACTTGATGGAGATGAGGATGATCTTCATTGAGCGCCGGTGCCCTTGCCGATGTTTGTTAAGGAGGAGATATGGTAAAGGTCTTTGACATTTCGGAAATTATTGATTCATTCAAGAATGATCAGGATTCTCACAAGATGGGAATGATCGTGAGTCATCTTGGTGTAGTTCGAGGTAGTTCGAGATCGTCTGGTGCATCTGTTACTGCTGTCGAGGTAGCTTATGATCATGCAATTGTAAGGAAAATAATTAGTGAGATTGAAAAGTTAGATGGTATATCTAAGGTTTTTGTGGATTTCAATGAAGGCTTACTCCGTACAGGGGAGGATATTCTGATGGTTGTTGTGGGCGGCGATATAAGGGAAAATGTCTTTCCGGCACTTGAGTCTGCCGTAAATCGGATCAAGAGCGAAGCGGTAAGAAAGAAGGAGATATTCGGCGATTAGGAGGCTTACCAATGGGAATGGTTGACGTGGGAGAAAAGCCGATAGTGCGAAGAGAGGCCGTGGCAGAGGGAAGAATACTGTTGCGGGCTGCCACCATCGAGGTCATAAGACGACGAGAGGTTAAAAAAGGGGACCCTTTTGCCGTGGCGGAGGTCGCGGCAATGACCGCTGCAAAGCAGACCCACCTGTTAATCCCACATTGCCACCAGATAGCGCTTGATCTGGTCGAGGTAGCCTTTGATATGGATGACAGAGGCATCCTTGCAACCTGCAGAGTTGTGGCACAGGCACGAACCGGGGTTGAGATGGAGGCTATTGTTGCCGTATCATCTGCATTAAATACTTTATGGGACATGCTGAAATACCTCGAAAAAAATGCAAATGGACAATATCCTGAAACCATGATTTCCGAGATAAGGGTTGTAAAGAAGTTAAAAGGCATGTAAATTTTTGACTTTTTAACGGTCATGCCCGAATGGGGCACAGTGGAAGATGAAAATCACCCCCACCCCTCCCTCCCCGTCAAGGAGGAGGCAATAATGACGCTACATCCCGACGTTTTGACGGTAAGGGGGAGGGATAAAGGCAAGGGGCATTTTCATATAAACGGTCATGCCCGGTTGAAGCACAACGGAGCATGAAAATGCAGCATGTCAAAAGCCGACTTGATCCGGAATCAAGGTATAAAAGATTGAATATCGGCATACGCAGGTATGACGATGCATTTCCATATTTATTGAGAAGATGCCTTGCCATTATGTTTGAAAGGAGTTTTCACTTTAAGATGATGATATACCGGGTTGCCTTATTTACACTTGCGATCCTTGCTGCTGCTGCTTTCGCATCAGCCCAGAACAAGGCTTACGTAAGCGACAGTCTTGAGGCTCCGCTCCGCACAGGACCAAGTACCGAACACAGAATAGTAGCGATGGTGAAGTCGGGGGCCCCGACGGTTGTAATTGAGTCCCGGGAAGGCTGGAGTCGAATAAGGGTTAGCGGAAGGGATGGCTCTGAGATAGAGGGATGGATTCTTTCCAGATATCTTATAAATCGAACGCCGGCGCTTATCCAGTTAGGGACGCTTGAGAAAGAAAACGCATCACTTAAAGAGAGGCTTGGCCCTGTTGAAGAGGGTTTAAAGAAAGCGAATGCCAGAGAGGAAGTGCTTCAAAAGCAGTTAAGGGAATCAAACGAAGCTCTCAAGAAACTCAATACTGACTATGAAAGGCTTCTAACCGAGTCCAGGGGCTTTCTTACACTAAAGGAAGCTCATGAGAAGGCTCAGGATGACCTGGGCAGGTGCAGCCGGGAACTTGAGAAAACCGTAAAGGAGAGCGACAGGCTGAAAAGCTCCGACAGGAGGATATGGTTTCTTGCGGGCGCTCTGGTGCTATTGTGCGGGCTGTTGATAGGCATGCTGGTGGGCAGGCAGCAGCGGCGGAGCAAATCCTTCCTGATGGATTAGATGTAGTTTCCGATTGCTGGGGTTTTTCTGGATATGTACCTTGAGCCTAATATGAAGCAGGTGGTTATTCGCAGAACAGTAAGGTCCGATGCGGAACACTTCCTTGCACCCCTTACAGCCGAGATGGACAGAACCGGTAGATTTCCCGTCCAGTGGCGTTTGTTTGCCGCGGCCAGGCAATATTTCGGCTTGGAAATTCCTCAGGACTTGGGCGGTGCCGGGCTCGACGCGGTAAGCGCCTGCATTGTCATTGAGGAGGTATCAAGAGTAAGCCCCGCGATGGGTCTGTGTATTTCCGTGCACAATGGTGTAGCTCTCTATCCTATTTTCAAATACGGCGATGATCATCAGAAAGAGCGTTACTTGCGCGTCATGGCATCCGGCGATGCCATAGGTTCCTTCTGCCTGACGGAGCCTAATGCCGGCTCTGACGCCTCATCCCTTGAGACTACTGCTGTAAGGCGTGGCGATAACTATGTGCTTAACGGCACCAAGATATTCGTTACAAACGGGGGAGTCTCAGCCATTAACCTCATCTTTTCAGCGAGTTTGTCCGAGTCCGGGAAGAAGGTCTTCACGCTCTTTATCGTGGAGTCGGATCGTAAGGGGCTGGAAAAGGGCCCGGCCGAAGACCTTATGGGAATGAGAGGGAATCCTGTTTGCTCCATATCCCTTGATGACTGTGAAGTGCCCTTGGAGAGTCGTCTGGGCGGAGAAGGAGAGGGCATGAGGATTGCCATCGCCACTCTTCACGGAGGTCGCATAGGGATAGGCGCACAGGCAATAGGAATAGCCCAGGGATGTCTGGACGCCTCGATCCTTTACTCCAGGCAGAGGATACAGTTCGGAAGGAGCATATCAGAGCAGGGAGCGGTTCAGGGTATGCTGGCTGATATGGCGGTCAAGACGGAGGCTGCGAGACTTCTTGTCTATCGCGCGGCATCCCTGCGGGAAAAGGGGCTCGAACACGGCAAGGAATCTGCTATGGCCAAGCTTCTTGCCGGAGAGGCAGCAGTGGAGGCGGCACGTTCCGGACTGCAGATCCATGGAGGATATGGTTACACAAAGGCATACCCGATAGAGAGGTTTTACAGGGACGCCAAGGTTTGCGAGATATATGAGGGAACATCGGAGGTTCAGCGAATGGTGATCTGCCGAGCTTTGCTTAAGTAGGCAGATAAAAAATGAAATTATTTTTTGAAACTCAGGAAAAATAAAATGCATATTGCAGTTTGCATAAAACAGGTGCCTGATGTCGCCGCAGTACGGATAGACCGCGAAAGGATGACGATTGTAAGGGAGGGAGTGCAAAATATTATTAATCCCTCAGACTACCAGGCCCTTTCATTGGCACTTGCACTGAGGGCCGGGCTGGGTGGAACTTTGACCGTCCTGACCATGGGCCCGCCTCAAAGCGAAGAGGCATTGTTCGAGGCAATTGCGGCAGGGGCTGACCGTGGAGTTCTTCTTACGGATCCTTGTTTTGCAGGAGCTGATACACTTGCGACCTCCCATGTGCTCGCGAGGGCCATCTCAAGACTGGAACCTCTTCCCTCCGTCGTATTCTGCGGCAATAACACTACGGACAGCGACACAGGCCATGTTGGTCCACAGGTAGCTGAGGAGCTGGGTTTACCGCAGGTGTGCGGCATATTCGAGGTCCAGCCTGAATCACTGCAGACGCTGCTCGCAAAAAGGGTGAGGGATGGGTATCTTGAGACCATTCGAGCGGCCTGCCCGGTATTGTTCACTGTAAAGGGAGTATCCGAGCCGGTGCTTCTCCCGGGCCTCGGCTCTCTCCAGAGCGCCTTTTCCGCCGGCTCCATTGTGCGGTGGGGAAGAAATGAGCTTGATTTGACTATGGATGAAACCGGCCTGACAGGTTCGGCGACCAGGGTGTGGAGGCTCAGGGCCGCTCCTCATAGGACAAAAGGCGAGATACTGACCGGACAGGCCCATGATCTTGTAAAGGAGATATTGAAAAGGCTGGAGGCTATGAGCCTTGTTGAAGAGGAACAGATACATGGATAGAGGCACTTGCCTGGTATGGGTTTTCGGAGATTATGCCGACTACTTTCAAAATAGAGTAACCCTTCAGCTCATAGCCAAAGGAAAGGCCCTTGCATCTGAACTCGGTACACGCGTGGGGGTTGTGGTGCTTGGTGAAGATATCGGCCAGTACGTGATGGAATACGTGGCGCATGGAGCCGATGTGATTTACGCGGCAGACAATAACGCGCTCAAGGATTACGATGTGGAGCTTTTTACTGCTGTTGCGGCATCGTGGGTTGAGATTTTCAGGCCTGAGATATTCCTTGCGGGGGCCACTGCATTTGGAAGGGAGCTTTTCCCAAGAATCGCCAAGAGACTAAGGACCGGGCTCAGCGCCGACTGTGTAGCACTGGAGATAGATAGAGAGACGGGAGCCTTTGTTCAGACCACCCCGGCCTTCGGAGGGGATCTCCTTGCCGACGTAGTAACACCTGTCATGAGGCCCCAAATGGCAACCGTGCATCCGGGAATATTCCGCGAACTTCCACATGATCCTTTTGCCCTAGCAGAACTGATCCATCCTCCTTTACCCAATCTGCCTGAAAGGAAGATTGAGGTGGTTAGAAGAAGGAAGGAAAAGGCACGCAGGGCCTCTCTAACTGATGCCGGGGTTGTAATAGTCGGAGGAAAGGGGGTGGGCTCCAGGGCTAATTTTGATAAGCTTTTTCAACTGGCCGAACTTCTTGGCGGGGAGGTCGGAGCCACCAGACCGGCCGTTAATGCCGGATGGGCCGGTGAAGAAAGGCTTCTGGGTCAGACAGGGAAAAGCGTCAGACCAAGGCTTCTGATTACCATAGGCACATCGGGGGCACTTCAATATACGGCCGGCATCCGGGGCTCAGAGACTGTGATAGCCGTAAACCGTGATCACTCAGCACCGATATTCGGCCTGGCCGATCTGGGTATTGTCGGAGATGCGGACAGGATTTTGTCTCTTCTCATTGAAGAGCTTAACAGGAGGCTCTAGAGAGATGGAAGGCATTAGATCGGGTGCGGTCTCTGCCCACCACAATTACATGATTAGCGGCATGCTGAGGCCCGGATTTCTGGTAGGCGATCCCGGTTCGGCTAAGGGGTTTTATCTACTGGCCGATTTCTTGCTGCCCGGTGAAAACACTCCCCGTATTTCGGGGCGTTTCTTCGACGAAAGAGGAGATATGCTCCTTGAACTCACCTGGAACAGACTGATGTTAGACCCTGCTGATTGTCTATACAGACCCACGCCTTACGGTTTTCATCTGAGCAAATCCTCTGGAGAAATAATTCTTGAGACGACTACCAGAAGGTTTCCCAACGGCTATATCACCAGCTTCAGCGGAAGGCTCTATGATGAGAAGGGCGTCCTGAAACTTGATCAGGAAGGCAGTTCAGCCAGGCTTGTTGGAAATGACTCGATAATGCTTACAGCCCCTTATCAGGGATGTTTCGGCAAGGAGAAGAAAAATGCATGATCATTTTTCATGCGAGGTAGTGACAATCGGAACTGAGCTCTTGCTGGGGCAGATAGAGGATACCAATACCTCTTATATCGCAAGGCAGATGGGCGATATCGGCATTACGGTCCGCTATAGAACAGCAGTGGGAGACAGGCTTGACGAGATAGTCCATGTTTTGAAGAACGCTGTATCAAGATGTGATCTCGTCATAACCACCGGAGGTCTCGGACCGACCCTTGACGATCTGACCCGTGAGGCCGTGGCGCAGGTGGCGGGCGTGGCCCTTGAATTCAAAAGCGATCTAATGGAGCAAATCAAGAGCATTTTTAAGAAGGCCGGCTACAAGATGCCCGAGAACAACAGGCGGCAGGCCTATGTTCCGGAAGGGAGCCGCGTGATTGAAAACCCTGTCGGCACAGCACCTGCCTTCATGGTGAAGGCGGATGGGAAACCTGTCATAAGCCTCCCCGGGGTTCCGAGGGAACTCAAGCACCTTATGGCAACCGAGGTAATCCCGCTTTTGAAAGAATCCCTTCATCTGGGAGAAAGCAGACTTCTGTACCGCGTACTAAAAGTGGTCGGTATGGGCGAGAGCAAGGTGGATCATCTTATTGGTGATCTCATAAAACCAGGTGACAACCCCGAAATAGGCCTCCTGGCATCCATAGGTGAGATTACGATAAGGATTGCTGCCGTCGCTGAAGACAAGGCCCATGCATACGCATTGATCTCTCCTCTGGAAGAGGAGATACGGGGAAGACTCGGAAAGGCGGTTTTCGGCTCGGATGGAGATACCCTTGAGAAGGTAATCGAAGATATGCTTAATGCCTCAGGAAGGCATCTTTCCATAGCAGATACCTTTTCGGGTGGGTTAGCGGCCGAAAGGATGCATAAATTGCCTTCAACCTCTTTGTTATCAAGCATAGTCATTCCTTCCAGGGAGTATGCGGAGTCATTTGCAGGGATGTCCTCCGGCGGCTCTGAGGAGGATGGCGCAGTCGCCATGTCCCGGGCAGTTTGTCGTCAGAGCGGATCTGATGTAGGGCTTTCAGTCTTCGGCTTTCCGGCTCCTTCGGCTCTGGGCTTCAGGGTCAGGGCCGCTGCGGCGGTCAAGGGGGTAGGTATAGACAATATCTTTTCATGGGAGATGGGGGGAGACATGGCTACGATCCAGCAGAGAGCTGCACTGATTGGCCTTAACACCCTGAGGTTGGCGCTTCTTGAATGCGGTACGGGCACGACCTTGAGTGCATGAGCTTTTCACAGGAGGCCGCAGGAAATATTGCGCTTCTGCTGTGTTTTGCTTGGCCTTTATATGAAAATGGCCCTTCCCTTTCTTCCTCCCCCTCGACGGGGGAGGGAGGGATGGGGGTGATTTTCATCCTTCGTTGTGCCCTGCCAGGGCTTGGCAGTTAGTTCGCAGGTGAAAGGTAGGTTTTCTGAGTTTTTTAGAGTTACCTATGGAATTTAATGAGATAAATGAAAGAGACGCCGCTGAACTTGGAGCCATTGTGGCTCCTCAACGGATATCCTGCGGCGAGTCTTCATGCGCCCTGCATTCGAAAGACCAGTCCTCACACAGGGCCTACGTTCCGGGTGCAGTGATATGGCCCCTTAGTGCCGAAGAGGTGGCAAAGATAGTCTCTTATGCCTGCGATCGTCTGATGCCGGTAACAGCCTGGGGAATGGGATCGAGTCTTGAGGGTAATCCTATACCTGTGTGCGGGGGGATTGTGCTTGATTTTTCCATGATGAACCGCGTCCTGGCCATCAGGCACGAGGACTTTCAGGCGGATCTTGAGCCTGGAGTAATCTATCAGGACCTCAATGAGACCCTGAGGCACCAGGGACTTTTCTTTCCCCCTGATCCCGGCGCAAGGGCCACCATCGGAGGCATGATAGGAAATAACGCCAGCGGCAGCAGAACCGTGCGCTATGGTGCTACCAGGGATCATATCATGAGGTTGAAGGTTGTTCTGGCGGATGGAGAGATTATTGAGATAGGCAACAGGGCCTCCAAGTCTTCATCCGGCTATGATCTTGTACATATCTTTGTCGGCTCTGAAGGCACTCTGGGGATCGTAGTGGAGGCTACAGTTAAACTCACGCCGATTCCGGCGGAGTTCTCCGCTGCCGTTGCCTCCTTTCCCTCAGCCGAGGAAGCAGCCAGTGCCGTCTTTGGAATCAGAAGGGCGGGACTTGATCCGGTTGCGCTCGAGTTCCTATCACCCGAATGCATGGAGCTTGTTTCAAGGGAGCAGGGTATATCCATCGCTTCAGGCCCTGCTGTATTTGCTGAATTTGCAGGCCCTTCGGCGTCCTATCTGGCGGAAACGGTTGCTTATGCCGAAGAGATATGCCGGGAGAACGGAAGCCTGAAGTACGAGGCCGGGATAGGGAGAGATAGGCGGGATAAGCTTTTCCGGGCAAGGCATTCTTTAGGAGAGATGATCATAAGAAGCCACCCTGACAGAAAGATCATGACGACCGACGTGGCTGTGCCCATAAGCATGTTCCCATCCATGATAGCATTCGCGGATGCTGAATCCAGGAAGACCTCGCTTCCGAGGTATCTTTTCAGTCATGCGGGGGACGGGAATATTCATCTGGTGGTTCTCGGCAGGAAGGACAGGGAATCGGAGATTCGCACGGTTGAGGAGTTGAACTCAAGGATTGTTATGAAGGCGATAGAGCTCGGAGGAACCGCAACAGGAGAGCATGGAGTCGGAATAGGGAAAAGGATTTTCATGGAAAGGGAACACGGAAAATCCCTTGAATGGATGCGCCGAATTAAGGGTCTTTTCGATCCCAAGGGCATCTTGAATCCCGGAAAGATTTTTCCCTGAAATGCGGCTCGAAACCTGTCAAATACTTGCAGGATGGCTGATTGACGGTTCAGGAAAACAGACCTTATCCAATGTCTTGATTACCGTTACTAATGGAATTATCAGGAATATAAAAGACACTGGGGAAGGCCTTCCGGATAAATATCCGGCTGTATCATATCTGGACCTCTCAGAATTTACCTTGGTCCCACCCCTTGTGGACAGCCACGTTCATCTTTGCCTCTCAGGCACCACTGATCAAGGCGTAAGGCATTACCAGAAGGATGCCGCATATAGCGTCTTAAAACCTGTCATGGAAGCTCATTTGGGTGAGTATACTGCGCGCGGTATCGTTGGGATAAGGGATGGCGGAGACTACCGCGGATACTCCACGAGGTTTAAGATGGAGAAAAGCCGCACAGGAAAGCAGCGTCTCAAAGTAAAGTCAGCCGGGAGGGCTTGGCATGCCAAGGGCCGCTATGGCGGAGTCCTTGGAACATTTCCTGAAGAGGGCTTGACCTTGAGAGAGGCTATAGCAGCATCCGTGAACCCGTGCGAGCACGTGAAGGTGATCAACTCCGGGCTTGTAGGCCTGAAGGAATTCGGACTATCGGGGAGGCCTCAGTTCGATTTCGCTCAATTGAAAGACGCATTTGAATATGCGCATGAGAAGGGCCTTGAGGTAATGGTTCATGCAAACGGCCATGAGCCGGTATTAACTGCAGTGGATGCGGGATGCAACAGCATAGAACACGGGTTCTTTGCCGGCACCGAAAACCTCTACAGGATGAAAGAAAAAGGCGTGTTTTGGATCCCTACCCTCAGGGCCATGGAGGCACTTTATGAAAACCTCCCGAATGGAAGTGAAGAAAAGCAGGTTGCCGTGAGAACCCTTGAGCATCAGATGGGGCAGGTCGCAAAGGGCTCTGAAATAGGCGTTAAAATAGCGCTTGGTACCGATTCAGGAAGCATCGGCGTTGATCACGGAAGAGCCGTTTCCCATGAGATCAGGCTTTTTCTGGAGGCGGGACTCACTCCTGAGAAGATAGTTCATTTTGCCGCATTCAATGGGGCGGCTATCCTGGGAGCTGCGGCCGACACCGGGGCCATAACTGAGGGCGGAAAAGCAAGAATGATTGCGATTAAAGGTTCGCCTGAAAAGGCGCTAAGCGGCTATGAGGAGGCTGAAAAAAGGTTTCTCGGCTTCTGACCCTGGCGACCGGTTTCCTTTATACCACACTCTCGATGGGGGAGGGAAGGGCGGGGGGATTTTCACATAAGCACTGGGAAATCATCCCTCGAGAGGCCCTCCCACTACCCTGTTTCGGCCTTCATTTTTGGCTGCATAAAGGAATGTGTCTGCCTGTTTCAGGATTGTCTCCTGGGTCGTATCCCATTTATCCCGGGCCGGATCAAATCCAGTTGTTCCGAAACTTGAAGATATGCTTATCTTGACACCACTTGCCAAATCCAAGGGTGAGGAGCAAACGGAGAGCCTGAGCCTCTCGGCGACCCACAGCGCCCTTTCAATGTCTGTTTCAGGCAATATCACCAGGAACTCTTCCCCTCCGAAGCGTGCAATCCAATCCACATCCTTTCTGGTTGATGACCGGATTCTTTCCACAAATCCCTTTAGCACCTCATCACCGACAAGGTGTCCGTAAGTATCATTGACATTTTTGAAATGGTCTATATCGCATAGGATTATGCTGAGTTTATGACGGTATCTTACTGCCCGCTGGAGTTCCTTTGGAAAAAAGTCGTTAAGATAATTTCTATTGTAACATGCGGTCAGAGGATCGGTGACGCTTAAGAGTCTGATCTCATCATTGGCCTTTTTAAGGGAGCGCTCAAGCGTTACGATACGTTTCCCGGTATTTAGGCGCGCTATCAGTTCGGCGGGATGAAACGGCTTGGTGAGGTAATCGTCGGCACCGGCCTTGAGCCCGAGGACTATATCCTCCTTGCTGTCCCTGGCAGTTAGAAGTATGACATAGACATATCCCTCTGTGACCCTTTGCCTTATGATGCGGCAAAGTTCAGGACCGCCCATTTCAGGCATGGCCCAGTCTGTGAGCACTATGGGAAAGAAGGAGCCTTTAAAAAGATCAGCGGCAATCTGTCCGTTTTCAACGCTTGTTACGGAATAACCGGCCTTTATAAGAGTCTTTTCAAGCAGAGTTCTTGAAATCTTTTCGTCTTCAACGACGAGTATACTGAATTGATCTTCCATGCCCATGGCCCTCGGGATAAAAAAATGATATAGTATCGCTGCCCTGACTTGATAGGGGGTGTTCATCCGGAAATGGCTATTTTCACCGATTTCGGCGTTGGGCTCAAATTTTAATCCTCGAAATACGTCAATGTATTCCTGTGGTTAAAATTATCGCCCGCCTTGAACTCGACGAAACTATCTCATTTCCGGATGGACACTAGGGCACTTTACAGCAAGCAGGGCCCGATGTCCACTTCACAAAAAAGAC
>MNYJ01000175.1 GCA_001874005.1 Desulfobacteraceae bacterium CG2_30_51_40 | reverse complement strand
AGGATATCCGGGCGATACGGAAGGCACTTTGAAGAAAGACTGGGCTTTGTCCGGAGCGCCTTGAAGGAGGGGCCGGATGGCCCTTTTGATTTATGGCTTCATGCAGTCTCCTTGGGTGAGGTGAAGGTTGCGGCGGCAATAGAGGAGTCCCTCAAGGTAGTTATGCCGGGGGCCAGATCCTTGATTTCAACCTTTACCGAGCACGGCCGCAGTCTAGCCAGGGAGATATTCGATGATCGGATTCCGATCATCTACGCGCCCTTGGATATATCGTGGGCAGTCAAAAAGGCCATTAAGACAATAAGCCCCAAGATCATGGTCTTTCTTGAAACCGAAATATGGCCGGCCTGGATCGTTGAGGCCCACAAAAAAAATATAAGAATCATCATAGCCAATGGAAGGATATCAAAGAGGTCTTTGGGCAGATATCGCCTGATCCGACCTCTGCTCAAAGAGGTTTTCTCCTGCATGGATGCCTTCAGCATGATAAGCCAGCAGGACGCTGAAAGGATAATCATGCTTGGCGCTCCGGAAAAAAGGGTCTCGGTTGCAGGAAACGCCAAGTATGACATGCTTTCAAGGGCGGTCAATCCTTTGGAACAGTCTGAAATGACCAGGATACTCAGCCTGTCTTCCGATATTGCCGTTATTGTCGCAGGAAGCACCAGAACCGGAGAGGAGGAGATGCTTCTTAACGCCTTTGCAGGAATAAACAAAGGCCTTTTTTCATCTTTGCTTATCCTGGCTCCGAGGCATATTGCAAGAACCGGGTCTGTTGTAACGGCAATAAGGGCTCATGGGTTCGAGTGCCAGTTGTGGAGTGATATAAAATCAGGGAGGGAAAAAAGGACAAAACAGGTGGTGGTGGTTGATACATTCGGTGATCTCTTCAGGATATATTCCGTTGCAAATATTGCCTTTTGCGGCGGGAGCCTCGTTCGACTGGGAGGCCAGAATCCCCTGGAGCCCGCAGCATGGGGAAAGCCTGTTTTTCATGGTCCATCCATGGAGGACTTTGAAGATGCGATATCTCTTTTAAGAAGATGGGGAGGCTCTGTGGAGGTCCCCTCTCCCGGCCTTTTGTCAGAACGAATCTTGTGGTATCTTAACCGGCCTGAAGAAATGAGAAAAATGGGTGATGCGGCGAGCCGGGCGGTTCTTTCTCACAAGGGAGCTGCGCGGCGGCACGCAGAGGTGATAGCAGCCGCGCTTTCAAAGTGATACTTTCATTTATGAGTGTCAGCAGCCTTCGTCATCTACGATCTTAAATCCTTCGGAGGGCTGAGCAGCCTTGCCCACAGGTGCAACGGCAGCCGGTCTGTCAGGGTCTTCTTGATGGATATTCTTCTGCACTTGAGAGTTATCAGGATTCACTATTGCCAGAATGAGTCCGAGGACCACCAGAGCAATGGCTGCAAAAGTCTTAAGCCTTGTCCCGCCGGCCGGCAGGCTTTCCGGGTCCCCGAACCTGTTTTCCACCTTTTCAACCACCCAGAAGGCTAAGACCGCCATGACACATACGAGGAGGGCAATAATGCCGCTCTGGATTCCAAAGACATCGCTTAGTCTCACCGGCCCCATATCGCCTGCCTTGTAAAATCCTTCCAGAAGGGGGAATAGCTCAGCAAAGATAAGGGAGCCTATTACCATGCCTGCCAAAAAGACAACGCCGTCGAGTTTGCCTGAGACAGAGGCCACAACAGATGTCGTTGGACAATATCCTCCCATAATGAAGCCGACTCCCAGGGCAAGACCTCCCACAAGCTGAGGCCAGAGATAGGTAGGCAAAAGATAGACCTTGCCCATATCCAGCCAGCCGAAGATTGAAAAATAAAGCATCCCCAGCATGCATACCACGATGGCTGTAAACATCACCTTCAGCACTGCAAAATCCCTCAGATAAAATATGGCGGTGAGCTTTCTGGGATTTCCAAAACCGGCCCTTTCGAGAAGAAGGCCGAAGCAGAACCCTATCAGGACAGCCAGTTGGAGGCTGTATGTGAAATCAAACCATCCGAATTTATAAAGAGGTCCCATTACAGCCACTCCTTTCTGAAAAACCAGGCGGCCGCGTAAGCGCCGGCGAATATGGAAAACATGAATACCCAGCTTCCAAATGCCAGTTCAGGTGCACCGGTAAGGGCCTGGCCGCTTGTGCAGCCCCTTGCAAGCCGTGCCGCGAATCCTGAGACTATTCCACCCCCCAGGGCAAGCCAGAGTCTGGGGCCTACATCTATAGAAGGCCCCCTGCCCACCTCTCCTTTTATACGCTTTCCTACGAAGGCTGAAAAAAGCCCGCCGAGTGCCGCGCCAAGGCTCATGAATATAAGCCAGTCCATAAGCATAGGCCTTCCCCTGCCCATGTAACCTGCCATATATGCATTGGATTTGGCATGATCAGGCGCTACTGCTGCTACAGAGGCTGCTCCCAGCCTTGAAAAGGAGGCGGATGACCCCACTCCCCTTCCCATGCTGTAAAAGGTAAACAAAAGCACAAGTCCCAGAAGGGTTCCGACAACATAAGGATTACCGTAGCGTATATTATCCATCTCAATGTCCTTTCTCATATCCGGCCATAGGGCGAAGCTCTACGACCGTAGCTCCCCAGCCTCCCTGGCCTTGGTCAGTTGTAAAGCTAACTACCATCGGATTTCTTGCAAGCAGGGCATGAACCCTTCTTCTGAGGGTGCCGGTGCCCTTGCCGTGAATAATTCTTATGTCATATATGCCCTTTTCAAGACAAAGTTTTAGGTAATCTTCGACGAGAGTAGCGACATCTCTGGGATTGAATTGATGGAGATCAAGGGTTCCGTTTATCGGAATAGCAACAAGTTCTGATTCCTCGATGATCTTATCGTCAGAAGGATCGTCCATTGGGACTCCTCAAAAGGCATGATGCCTTTAATAGAAACAGTCTTCTAACCCTTACGCCAATAACTGGGCACAAACAAAGATGAAAATCACCCCCACCCCTTACCCCTTCTTCGATGTGGAGGCGTAGCGGAAGCAGGAATCCGGAATCCAGTTAGTTAGTGTCCATCCGGAAATGAGATAGTTTCGTCGAGTTCAAGGCGGGCGATAATTTTAACCACAGGAATACATTGACGTATTTCGAGGATTAAAATTTGAGCCCAACGCCGAAATCGGTGAAAATAGCCATTTTTGGACGGACACTAGTTAGATGTTACGATGGACACTATCTAATATCTATAATCGAACTTGAAGAAGAGAGATTTCTGAACATGCCCGGGGACGCCTGACGCCTCTTCCAGTTCTGTCAAGTCATTAAGAGACCTCTGCCCGGTCACTGCTATACCCACCCGCTCGTTAAGTTGGTGCCGTAAGGTCAGAGACATGTCAACAGAAATACCGATGTCGTTTCGTTCGAAGAGTTCTTCTGAAAGGTTTTTCCTGTCCGAATAAAGTAGATCTGCCAGTATTGACCATCCGTTGTCCTGAGAAGAAAGTTCAAGCCCCAGTTCGAATGATCTCCTGGCAAGGCCATCCCTGTCGTTCAGGCCTTTGTATTCGAGGAAACCTACTGATGGTCTGAGGTATATACCCTCATCTGTCACCAAGGTGCCTCCTAAACGAAGGCCCTGACGATAATAGGTCTTTCCTTCAGCTTCCGCCTTTGTAATCCCCAGGATGGGCGCCTGAGTTTGAAGATGCCACGGGATATTAAAAGGTATTTCATCCCTGAATGCTGTAATCGCAAATGCGATAGGCTCGCTATCCAGTTCGTAAGTATAATCCATACGAAAAGATTGTAACGCCGGCATCCACAAATCCCTGCTGCTTGCGGCCCACCTATAATCATTTACATCCCCGGATTCCTCTAAGGGTCCTCTCAGTTCTTTAAAGGAAGCAAGGGTCATGCTGATATCGCTCCATTCGGAGAGGGCCAAATTCCACCTTGAGGATGCAAGTGAAGGGTCTGTCTTATCGGGCCTTATTTCTACGCCGGAAAGCCTTCTGATAGACCTCAGTCTCGCTTTCCAGTATGAGGTGTCCATCCGGGAGATGATTACGCCTTTCTTTCCCTGGGAGTGAATGAAATTCCCGTCCTCAAGATAGATGCCTACGTGGCTTATCCTCTTGGACTTCACGGCTGCTGAGAAAAAGAGAAGGTCTCCTGTATTTAGTTGAGACTTGGTAACTTTCTCCAGCCGCGCGTAGGAAACCTGCTGTGCCGAGCTACGGGGCAGATCAATTTCAAATATTTTGTTGAAGGCGTGTTTCACAAAACCGGAGCAGTCCATGCCTTTCATGCCATAGCCACCGATCTTATAAGAAATTCCTAAGTATTTCTTAAGCGTTTTTTCTACGTCGTCCTGGAAATAAACTCGCGGGCGAACAATCTTGGAATTTGTGGAGGAAAGCCCGATTCCGGGCAGTAAGGATAAGGCAAGCACGGTTATTGCCACGGCAAGGTATCTTACGAAGAATTTTTCAGATCGAAAAAAGAAAGACAAGATATAACCCTTTGATGTTTATATGAAACAGCAACATATAAAAGCCATAATGCCCAACCCGACAGAAAGTCAATTATCGCCTTTTAATAGAAAGAAGGGCATAGGTCAAGAAAAAAGTGGTTCATCCGGTTTTTGCGTACTTATTGATTTTAAAAGCTGAAAATGAGAAATAGTGAAAAATCTTGTCTTGTTCTCATGGCCAATCCCGTCATTCCGGCGAATGCCGGAATTCGGTAGAAGGGGCACGGGTAGTGGATAAGCAGCATGCCATATACATTTTGGCGAGCAAGATAAATGGCACTCTGTACGTAGGCGTCGCCTCAGATCTTCGAAAGAGGGTCTGGGAACAATGATCCGGTTGAGGGCTTTACGAAAAGATACCATGTCCAGGCTGCTACGAGCTTCATGAGACCATGGAATCTGCAATTTAGGGTGTAATTATCTGTATGAAAATCAGTGTTCAAGTGTTGTAATCAGGGTTCTAAATCGGTCAGTGCCGGAGGCTTCATATTCGTGGAACCCGGTCTCAAACAGGTCTCCCTGATCCACAAGCAGTTCGCAATGACTGAGGATTTCATTAATCGCCATGTGTTTTCCCGGCCCACGAAGAAGCGCTGGTTCAAAATGCGTCCGGACGATCTCTTCGACCGTGCGATGCCCCTTGGAGACAATATCAACAATGGCGGCGCACCTCTCAACATGGTGTTCAAAAAGCTCATCTATTCGCTTCGTCAAATCAACTACATTCCACCCT
>MNYJ01000219.1 GCA_001874005.1 Desulfobacteraceae bacterium CG2_30_51_40 | reverse complement strand
CGCTGAATCCGGACGTTTCTACGGTATAGGAGGAGGGATAAAGGGAAGGGGAATTTTTATATAAACAATGATTTTTCAAACCGATTAGCAACGGTAAACGCTCATGACAGCAATATTTTGTCGCCCCCGCTAATGAAAATCCTCCTGCGGCTTTACACTTTGCGAGGTCGAGGATTTCCCTCCCCCCGCGCGGGGGAGGGTTGGGGTGGGGGTGTATTTTCACGGTAAATATTACCTCGATATCAACAGATAGACAGCGCTACTGTCATACATAAGGATTACAATGAAAAATATGCTTACTTGTTCACTGCTTCTGCTGCTCGCTCCATTCTGGCTTTCGACTAGCTTAGCTCTGGACCAGGGAACAGATTTAGAAACCTATATTGCTGGTTTTGACTATGCTGCCAGAAAAGAGATGAAGATAAACAGCCCGGCCCTGATAAAGGGGGTCATTGAAGGAAAGGTCCAGCTGGTGGATATCCGATTCAGGGAAGAGACTGCCGCCTGGCGCATGGGCTTCGGACTTCACATCCCTCTAAATGAGCTGCCGGCGCGCCTTAAAGAGATTCCAAAAGATAAGATCATAGTAACCGCCTGTCCTCACAAGGACAGGGCCATACTTGCCATGGCCTATCTGAGGGAAAAGGGATTCAGCGCAAGGTACCTGGAAGACGGGCTTGTAGGCCTTGCAGAATACCTGAGGGGAGACTTGGCAAGAGACTTTTTTTTCAAACTTGCAAAATGAATTCACTGAGCAGTCGCCCTCGATGTCTTACATGGCAGGCGCCGTTGCTTGCCCTTGCCGCTATAGCACTCGGCGTCGTATGCAATATCCTGAGGGCCGACGGTGTAGCATTCATAGGAGACTGGTCGCCTGAAAGCCGGCTCACCGACAAGGAAGGCATTAGCCTTATTGTCGCATTTGAAGAGGCAAGAGTACTTTTTGAGAAAGATTCCGCCTTGTTTGTTGACGCCAGATCGAAGCAGCAATATGAAGAGGGTCATATCAAGGGAGCGCTCAGCCTCCCTTGGCAGGAAGTGGAAGCCGCATTTGCAGAGGTATCCGGCCGCCTGGAATCAGGAAAGACCGTCGTCACCTACTGTGATGGAGAGGCCTGTGATCTAAGTCGCAGTCTTGCTTTTTTCCTGAAGGAAATGGGCTTTCCTGATGTGCGGGTGCTGGTAAACGGTTGGACCCTGTGGCAGCGCGCTCAGCTTCCGGTTGAAAGGGCAGGTTGAAAGATGGAATCCAAGCTTTTCAAGTTGTGCAGGATATTTCTCGGAGCAGTATTTCTTTATGCATGCTACGACAAGATACTCCATCCTCAGGCGTTTGCCGAAGCTGTTTATAATTACAGGATACTGCCTGACGGCCTCGTAAACATAACCGCGATAACACTGCCGTGGCTGGAGCTGCTGATAGGGATATGCCTCGTTGCGGGCATCCTGCTTCCCGGCGCCTCGACCTTGAGCACGATTCTACTCCTTACCTTCATGAGCACCCTTATATTCAACCTCATGCGAGGGCTTGATGTTAGTTGCGGGTGTTTTTCTACCGACGCATCTGAAGGCCCGGCCGGTATATGGACTGTGGCAAGGGATTTTTCTTTCCTCGCCCTCTCCGTGTATGTCTCCTGGAAGGTCCTTCTTGGTTCAGCAAAGCCTCATGATAAGAGTGAGGGCCTGCAGCCCTTCTGCAACCGGGCAAGCTCATCGTGACAGGTAAGGTCGTAGAAGATAGGGGTGATACTTACGTTGTTTTCCCTCAGGGCTGCGGAATCGGTGTCAGATCCGCCGTTTTCCACTGGTGTTTCACCGGTAAGCCAGTAATAGACCTTTCCCCTGGGATCGGTACGCCTCTCAAAATGCTCCTCAAAACGGGCCGTCCCCTGGCGGGTGAAACATATACCCCTGATCTTATCGGCTGAAACGGCAGGTATGTTGACATTAAGGGCGGTACCCTTTTTGAGGCCTTTATCCAGCATGAAACGAACAAGCGATCTTGAGAACTCAGCCGCGAATGTAAAGTCCGGATCTCTAAGGGTTGCAAGGGAAATAGCCGCTGAGGGAACCCCCAGAAAGGCCCCTTCGGTGGCCGCTGAAACAGTCCCTGAATAAAGCACATTCACACCTAAGTTCGCCCCCAGGTTTATGCCGGAGAGCACCACATCCGGGACCTGCGGAAGAAGTTCCTGGATGGCGATTTTGACACAGTCGGCAGGAGTTCCCGCTACCGCGTAACCGAAGAAGGCCCCCTCCTTTCGCACCTCGTGAACTCTAAGAGGCGAACTCAGGGTTATGGCGTGCCCCACTGCGCTCATCTCCGCCTCAGGGGCTACGACATGCACTTCATAGTCGGACTTCAGTGCCCTCGCCAGAATAAGAATGCCCTCTGCATGAATACCGTCATCATTAGTTATAAGAATAGTCGCCTTTGTTTTCATTACCCCGGTAAATGAAGTTTGAAGTTTGAACTTTTAACATTGAACTTTTAATCTTAAACTTTTAACATTGAACTGTGAAGTTTTAATATTGAACTTTAAATTTTAAACTTTAAACTTGTATTGTCAAACCATATCGGAGGCCGGCATGAGGCAGATTTCAACAAAGGTCATAACAGCCGCGGTAAAGGAGGCAGCCGTCAGGGCCAACTACGAACTTGGCTCAGACGTCACGGATGCCTTCAGGGCCGCCCTAGAAAAAGAGCAATCCCCTGTGGGAAAAGAGATAATTAACAAACTGATTGAAAACGCAGAGATCGCAAGGAGGGAAAGGATACCTATCTGTCAGGATACGGGGCTTGCGATAATCTTTGCTGAAATCGGGCAGGATGTGAATATTGTCGGAGGGAGCTTCCGGGATGCCGTGGAGCAGGGCATACGGGAAGGCTATAAGGAAGGTTATCTGCGAAAGAGCGTCTGTGATCCCTTCACAAGAAAAAATACCGGAGACAATACCCCTGTCATCATACACCTGGAGTTGGTGCCCGGCGAACGGCTTACCCTGTGGGTGGTTCCCAAGGGCGGCGGAAGCGAAAACATGAGCCGCCTGTTCATGCTGCCTCCCTCAGCGGGATGGAAGGGCATCAAAGAAAAAGTGCTTCAAACCGTGCTGGAGGCTGGCCCCAACCCTTGTCCTCCGACTATAATCGGTGTCGGCATAGGCGGAAATTTTGAGGAATCGGCAATCCTTGCAAAAAAATCCCTTCTGCGGCACCTTGGCGCGCCGAATCCCGATCCGGAACTCGCCTCCAAGGAGCAAGAACTCATTGAGGAGATCAACAAGACAGGTGTAGGCCCCCAGGGGCTTGGGGGTAGAATCACCTCTCTTGCCGTCCACATGCTTGTTATGCCATGCCATATAGCGAGCCTCCCTCTGGCAGTAAATATCCAGTGTCACGCAAGCCGCCACGAAGAGATCGCGATCTAATCAAGGAGGAAAACCATGGGTGATTCAATCCGACTCAAAACTCCCCTCTCAGGCGGTGACGTATCCGGCTTGAGGTCGGGTGATCGTGTTACCATAAGCGGCATTCTTTATACCGCCAGGGATGCCGCTCACAAAAGGCTGATTGATCTTCTGGACCAGGGAAAGGCCCTGCCTATACCCCTTGAAGGGCAGGTTATTTATTATGTCGGCCCGTCGCCTGCTCCCCCCGGACGGGTCATAGGAGCTGCCGGCCCCACCACAAGCTACCGCATGGATGCCTACGCCCCGCGGCTCATGGAGCTTGGCCTCAAGGGCATGATAGGAAAGGGCAAGAGGTCTCAGGAAGTAAAAGATGCGATGACGAAATACAAGGCCGTTTACATGGCCGCCATAGGAGGTGCAGGCGCGCTTATGGCACAGGCAATCAAGGAGGTAGAAATAGTGGCCTACGAAGACCTCGGCCCGGAGGCAATAAGAAGGATAAGGGTAGATAATCTGCCCGTAATCGTCGTAAACGACACCCTCGGAAATGACCTCTACGTAGAGGGGCAGAAGCTCTATCAGATCCCCTGATTATTTTAGATTATGGTCGCTTCGAGAGGCTACAGGGGCCTGGCAGGCGATCTCCGCTCCAGTCGCATTACCGAGAGGAGAAAAGACTGTGGGAGCAGCAATGGATAATACAGAGACCAGGAGAAAAGGATTCAGCGGCTGGTTGATCCTTCTAGCACTTGTAGTAGGACTTTCAGCAGGATACCTCGGGGGATACATCACTAAAAGGCCCTTGGATGAAGGTGCGGTCATCCAGAAGATTGCCCCTGAAGCCCCCGGGCAGTCCGTCTCTACTTCAACTCCATCGGAAGCAGCCAATATTAAGCCGGCCGAAGGAGCACCGGAAGAAAGGCATTCTTCTCCCAGCGGCCAAAATCCCTACGAAGGGCTTACCCGCAAGCAGTACTGCTACAGGGTTCAATCGGAGATATCCGATTTTTTCAGTTACGTGGAAAATCAACCTTACTACAAGCATCTGGCCGGCGACAAAAAGGCTCAAGAGCTTTTCAAGGAAACCATGCGGCGGCTAGCATCCAGATTGCCCATCCCCGGAGGGGAGGGAGTGGATGCATCAATCATCATAAACAATATCTACTATATATTCAGATCGATGGATCGTAATGCCATCCGCGTCATCAAGGAATTCATATCGGGTGAGGGGGAAAGCCTCGAGTTTGACATGGCGCTTTTCTATCGCTGGATTATGCTGGGAGATGAATGCGGCGAGGGGGCCGACATCAGGCCTTCATTCCAGGAACTCTACCATTTTGCCGGTTTTTTTCTAAACACGATCGGAGGGAGAGCATATCTTCTGAGGCGGCCCGCGGCGGCAGGAGCACTTACAGGCTATTATTGCCTGCTTATTCTACATGAGGCTAACCTCAAGGGACGCAACAACTACGGGATTGATATACTGCCATATATCGCCACCATAAAAGAGGAGATAGCATCCGCCAGGAACCTCGCCCAGAGCGAAGATTACCTCATCGAACTGGCATCCATGGAGAGCTACTATCAGCAAAGAAGATAAGTTTTTTTTATTGGACGCCGGAGGGTTATAAAAGAACCGCTAGTCTTGAAAGAGCGGCCTCAATCCTTCCCCTGACATCCGAGAGCCTCTGAGGATCACATCCGGTCCTATCCCTGGCTATGTAAAGATCCTGGTTGATCTCCACCTGGACGGCAAATTTTCCTTTTTCTCTTAGAATTCTCCCGTAGTGGGTCGTAATAAACCCTCCCGGATAAGGATCATTCAGTGATACGGAAAACCCCTCTTTGCAAAACTCCGATGCCAGCGCAGAAATAATATCCTCTGGGCAGGTAAGGGGTCCTGCCCCGGGTCTTCTTTGGCCATTTGAATCACCCTTGTTTCCCAGCACTAAATCCTTTCTCTTCCTACCGGCATCAGGCGCCTCCGGAGGGCCGAATCCGTTCAGGGAGTGGCAGTCAATAAGCCCTGCGACGTCTTCCATCCTGAGAGTATCTTCGAGCAGCCTGTGATAGGGGAGATAGTATCTTTCTATTCTTGCCTGAATTTCCTCATGTGCCGGAGCCATCCCATGCCTGTAAACGGGTCTTCCATGATAGTCCGTCAATGCGATCAGTCCCTTGACATCCCTCTGGTGCAAGCCGCGGTTGAGATCAACAACCAGCCTGTTCACCTTCGCGCAGATCACCGCCCGGACCGGCATGGCACCGAAAAGTTCCATAGTTCCCATATCAACTGCTTCCATGACCTCATCCTTATTTAATAACAGGGACGGGAGAAGGTAATCAGGGACTATACCCTCGCAGTGAGGAAGGGAAATCACAAACGGCAGGCTCAATCTTTTTTTACCCTACAATCGCCTTGTAGGCCCACCTTGCCGCAGCAGTGGCCTCCTGTGAAAGTCTGCCGCGGGCATCCGTTATCGGAGAGGAAAACATCAATCTGCAAAGGCGGGCGAGGTTGTCATTAAACACTAGTTCACGGCCTTCAAAGTTAGGCGGACCCTCCAGCACAACGAACTGCCCCAACCCTTCGGGCCCGTTAAAAGAAGCGCACTCCCTTAGAAACGCGGCATTTCCGTTTTGCCCGGAAAGCTCATAGAGCCCTGAATTGATGGGCTTGAGTGAAAGGGGGCGTCCGGCGGCTGTTAGGACAAAGACAATCAGATGCCCCCCTCTCAGAGGCTCCATGTAGGCTTCGTTCAGCGCCTCGATATCAATTGAGTATGGCACCGAGAGCAATTCCAGCAAATGAACGGCCTCCATCGGTAAGATGCCCCTATCCATCTGCAGGAGCGAAAGCATCGGAAATGCTCCTGTATATCTTGGGTTTAGTTCAAGGACAAATACGGACTCATTAAATCCGTCAACTAAAATGTCAATACCGCAGATACCCCTGTATCCGAGTCCAGCCAGGTAATTGCCTATGGCAAGAGACTGTCTCTTTGCTTCTGAATTTACCCTGTCACCCCAGGACATATCATCCCATGAGTGCCCGCAGAATATTCCTGACTCCACGAACCCATCACAGTAAGGAGCATCTATCACCTGCCTCTGAATCCTTGAGACCAGAATGCCGTTTTTGGTTACGCAAAGTGCAATGCTTGCAGCCTCTCCCTCAATAAAACTTCTCAGTGAGACATAGTTGATAGTTACTCCTCTCCAGACCTTCTCTTCCAGCCTCCGGCACAGCGAAAGATGTGAATCAGGGTCAGTGACAAAAAAGGTGCCTCTTCCCCCTCCTTGTATTATATCAACAAGCTGGACTACATATCTTTTCCCGAAGAGACCCGACCAGTATCCATAACTGCCCGAAAGAAACTCCCCAAGGGGTATTACTGCCCCCGGCACTGCCGGAAGCGCCAGTTTTTCTATCATTTCCCTGAAAAAACGCCGGTCAGCCAGCTTAAGCCTCAAGGCCGACGGATTGGCAGCAAGCCTCCAGCCCATCTCCCCTTTAATGCTCTCAAGGGCGGGATAGTTCTGATACAATATGAGATGCACGGGACCCGCCAGGCCGGCCAGCAGCTCCCTAACCATGGGATGGCTGATAAGCGAGACGGACTCCAGGCCTTCGTTCACAGGTTCGCCAACCAGCTCTTCCAGGGAAAAAACCGGCACGGTTTTTTTCAGGAGATCAAGATCACAGCTCTTCTTGTGGCAGACGATCCTGTAGGAGGGTATGAAGTGCGCGGGTGTAATGCGGGAGAAGGCGGTCATACCCACCCCCACGAAGCTCCCATTGATGGAGCCGAAGAGCGCCCTTGCGTCGGCTATATCCCGTAATGGCATGTCTTGCTCGCAGTGAGGTTCTTCCCCTGTTCCTCGGCAAAGAAGCAGGCCACGCGGCGACCCGGAGAGACGGTCTTGAAAGGGGGCACTTCCTGACTGCAAAGGATACGGTTGGCTATGGAACATCGGCCGAAAAACGCACAACCCACAGTAGAGGAAGACTCCCGCTCCGCCTTGAGAAAGGTGTTAAAGCGCTCCGTCTCCCCGCACTGCCCGAATTTTGGAAGGGCATCAATAAGGGCCCGCGTATAAGGGTGTCTCGACCTCTGTATCACATCGTCCGCCGGCCCCAGCTCCATAAGGTTTCCCCTGTATATCACTGCAATACGGTCGCAGAGATATCTTGCTGCAGCCAGGCTGTGGGTAATGAAGAGGAGCGTAATGCCTAAGCTTTTCTGCATTTCAAGCAGTATATTGAATATCTGGGCAGATATGGAGGCATCCAGCATGGAGGTAGGCTCGTCGGCCACTACAAAGTCAGGCCTCAAGACCATAGCCCGTGCTATCGCAACTCTCTGCCTCTGTCCCCCGCTCATCTGGTGAGGAAAGCGATGAACGAAATCCCCGGGGGGAGACAGCCCTACAGACTGCAGGGCGTTCATAACCATCTCAGCTCTTGACAGCCTGTCTCCCACGCGATGTATCAGCAGGGGCTCCGAAACCGTATCCAAGACTGAAAGCTGTGGATTAAGCGACTGATAAGGGTCCTGGAAGATCATCTGCACCCTTTTTCGGAAGTCCTTGAGCCTCTTTCCCTTCAGATGCGTGACGTCTTGACCTTCAACCGAAATAATTCCCCGGTCCGCCTCTTCAAGCCTTACTATCAATCGCCCGGCGGTGGTCTTCCCGCTTCCGCTTTCACCGACGAGGCCGAATATTTCCCCCTTCCTTATGTCCAGGGTAAGACGATTCAACGCCACAACCTGCCTGCCACTTCCTCCCAACATGCGGCCTCTGGAAAGATAAAACTTGCTCACCCCATCAAATGAAAGAAAAGAAGTGCCGGTTTCCTCTTTCATTGCGGCCCTTTCTTCCTCTCGAACCGAATGCAGCGAACCTTATGCCGGGGAAAAAGCTCGGTCCAAGCGGGAGATATTAACGAACATTCATGTGATGCCTCTTGGCATCTTTCACGGAAGCGGCATCCTTTGGGCGGATCCACCAGATTCGGGGGCTCGCCGGGGATCGGCTTAAGCATCTCCCTGTTGCCTGTCAGAGTGGGAAACGAGGAAAGAAGAGCCCTTGTATAGGGGTGCGCGGGAGAGTCGAATACCTCCTCTCGGCTACCGTATTCCACCAGTTCTCCGGCATACATAATGCCTATGTCATGGCATACGTCGGCAACAATTGAGATGTCGTGCGATATGAATATGATGCTTATTCCCAGTTGCTCCTGGAGTAATCGTGTCTCCTCAAGAATCTGGGCCTGCACTATCACGTCAAGGGCGGTTGTGGGCTCATCGGCTATTATAAGTCTGGGTTTGCAGGCCAGCGCCATAGCGATAACAGCCCGCTGCTTCATCCCGCCGCTGTATTGGTGAGGATAATCTCTCATCCGCTCCTTCGGCACCCCTACAAGCTGAAAGAGACCTTCCACCTGTCGCGATGCTTCAGCCTTGGAAACGGAGGAGGAATGGGCAAGTATAGCTTCAGAAATTTGATCCGCCACCTTCTTTACCGGATTAAGTGCGTTCATAGCTGCCTGGAAAATCATGGATATCTTTTTCCACCTGAGCAACCGAAGCTCCTCTTCAGAAATCGAAAGAATATCCCTCCCCTCAAAAAGTACCCTTCCCCTTAAGACCTCCCCGTTACGGGGAAGAAGGCCCATAAGCGACATCCCGACGGTTGTCTTGCCGCATCCAGACTCACCGACAAAGCCGAGGGATTTCCCCTCTTCCAGAGAGAAGCTCACACCCTCGACAGCCCTGTGGAGCCCAAGCCTGGTTCTGTAACCTATGCTAAGATCCTCTACCTCAAGAAGGGCCATATCAGCGAGCCGTCTCCTCCCTCCTGAGCCTGGGGTCAAGCACCTCATCCATTGCTCTGCCTATCATGTAGAATGACAGGGTAATCAGTGAAATGCATATACCGGGAGGCAGGAGCCAATAGAGGGCCTTGAACATATGCCCTGTCTTCCATACCCACTGAAGCATCATTCCCCAGCTTACCGTTCCAGGGTCCCCGAAGCCAAGAAAGGCAAGTGCTGCCTCTATTATTATCGCAGCCGTGACCCTGAATGTCATATACAGAAAAGCCAGAGGCAGCACATTCGGCATGATGTGCCTGAAGATTATCCTGATGTGCGATGCACCGGCAACCCTCGCAGCCTCTATGAAAGGCCTTTGTTTAAGGGTAAGGGCCTGGCTTCTGATGACCCTTGAAACACCGGGCCAGCGAAAAAGGGCTATAATGAGAACAATGGTCCATATGTTCAACTGCCCGAAAAGGGATGCCAGAATCAAGACCACCAGAAGTGTTGGAAGTACCATGATAACATCTGCCAGGCGCATAAGAAGCGTGTCAACAAACCCGCCCATGTATCCCGCGATCATTCCAAAGGCGGTTCCAAGGAATATGCTCATGAAGGCCGCAGAAACCCCTACCATAAAGGCTATCCTTGCCCCGGCCAGAAGCTGACTGAATATATCTCTTCCCATAAAATCGGTCCCCAGCCAGTGCCTTGCGCTCGGTCCGACCGAGGAGTAGATTTCCGGATCTACGCCCGTCATTGGATGATACATGGGATTCACCAGGGGCGGAATAAAGCTGGAAAACGCCATAAGGGCAAATATCCCAAGAAGCGTCACCCCTATTTTGCCGAGGGGATTTTGCCAGAATACCGACCAGCCCTCAAGGAACTGCTCAAACCAGTGCGGGCGATGACGAATCTCTTTATCTCCTTTCATTTTCTCTCCTCCCATCTTCGCCTCTCAATATCTTATTCTGGGATCGAGATAGGCATAAAGAATATCCACCACCAAATTGGCTGCCAGCACTACCAGGGCTATCAGTAGGAAAGATGCCTGGGCAAGCGGATAGTCGTTCTGACTGACAGCAAAGACAAGCTCTCTGCCGATGCCGGGCCAGGTAAAGACAGTTTCGGTCAAAGCCCCTCCATTTATGGAAAAGGCAAGGCTCAGCCCTACACTCGTAACCACCGGGAGAGCCGCATTCGGGGCTGCATGTCTGTCCCGGATAACACTCTCCCTTAAACCCTTTGCCCTTGCCGTAAGGATATAATCCTCCTTCAAGGTTTCAAGCATACTGCTTCTCATTATCAGGAGGTAGCTACCAAAATGTATGCAGAAGAGCGTAGCCATTGGGAGCACCATATGGTGGCCCACATCGAGAGCCTTGGCAAGAGCGCCTGCGTCCGGGTCAAGCCATATCTCCTCGGAGATAATGCCGGTTATGGGAAACCACCCGAGCTTGTAGGCAAACACCCAGATCAGAATCAAAGCAAGCCAGGGAAGGAATACCGTATGAGTAACAAGAGCACCTATGGTCATCCAGGAATCCAGCGGCTTTCCCTTGTTCCACGCCGCAATCTTTCCCAGGAATATCCCCACAAGGGCGGATAGGATTATGGATGATGTAAAAAGGAGAAGGGTATTGGGAAGCTTCTCCCATATTACTTTAAGCACAGGGCGCCCGTAGTGGAAGGAATAGCCGAAATCTCCGGTAAAAAAGTTTTTTACGTAAACAAGATACTGCCTCCATATAGGCTCTCTGAGTCCAAGCTGCGCTATCAGATGTTCGGCATCCTCCGGACTCATCGAAGGGTCTATCATCCTCGATACGGGATCTCCCGGTGCAAGCCGAAACAAAAGAAACAGCACCGTCAGGATCACAAAGAAGCTCACGAGTATCTGTATAATCCTTCTTGTCAGGTATCTCTTGATTTCCATTCCTGGGCCTATTGCTGTAATCCGGCACGCATGGTCTTAACTCTTTCTGAATGCACTAAAAGGCTACCTTGGCTTCAATTCACAGAAAGACCAGGTATTTCCCACGCCTTCCACCATAGATACCCATCCAGTGAAGCGATCAGTCCGCACCGCCTCAAGCAGCATGGGATTGTAAAGGGGTATGTATGGCAGATCGTCAACAACCATCCTCTGCATCTGCATGACAAGTTCTCTTCTTTTTTCCAGATCCATCTCCTTGACCGACTGTTCTGCGACGCGATCAAACTCCTTATTGTTGTAGCCGCTCATGTTCCAACCCTGGGGTTTGTCGTTTGCGGATACGAAAAAATTTCTCACATAATCGGGATCCAGCGAGAGCTTCCCGTATCCGAGCACAAAGGCATCGAAATCACGTCTTCCCTTTACCTGCTCGGTGAGGGAGCCGAAGGCCATCGGCTTTGCGCTTGCCGGCATCCCGATTTCCCTGAGCCACTCCTGCACCATTGTTCCCACCATGGCCCGCTGCGGATCATAATCGGCAGGAGGAGTAAGAATGGTAAATGCCGCCATCGGAGTTCCATCGGGAAGCCTGATACCTTTTCCCTTGACCACCTTTCCCGATCCGTCCACAGGAGGTTCATCCCACTTATAGCCCGCCTCGCTCAGAATTCCAAAGGCCTTCTTTATTCTTTGCTCCTTGTTTAGACCCTCGCAGTACTTTTCCACTTCCGTGCAGCACCAAAGGCGGTTTGCGGGAGGTACTACCGTATCCATTTTCACTCCGAAGCCCTGAAGTATCCTGTCCACTATAAAATCTTTATCTATAAGGGTTGCTACAGATTTTCTCAAGGCCTTATCATTAAACGGCGCCTTTCTAAGATTGAAACCCATATAGTAGAGGCCGCTTTTTTCGTTTGTGATTATTCGGATATTCTTATCTTTCTGAAGATCATCAACATAGCCTGCCTGCAAGCCCCACCAGAATATGTCAATAGACCCCTTCTTGAGGTCCAGGATAGCGGCATCTGAAGTGCCGTAGTTCTTGAAGACGATTCCGCCTATGAAAGGCCCCAAATCCCTGCCGGCAATCCTTTTACCCGTTCCGAAGAAGTTCGGGTTTGTCTCAAGAAAGATATATGCTCCCTGCCTCCACTCCTTCAGCCTGAAAGGCCCTGTTCCTACCGGGTAATCCACCTTTTGATTGAGAAGCGCCGCCAGGGACTTTTCTTTCTTGCGTGCGTACTCAACTATAGGTTTCCACTGCTTCTCCTGTACTATTGGAGTGGTAAGGGTCCTCGTCAAAAAGGTGGCCATGGGCTCTTCAAGGTAGAATATTACTGTTCTTGGATCAGGGGTCGCTATCTCCTTTACAAAGCTCCAATTAGAGAGGAATCGAGGCACCCTGAACTCTTTTACGAGCCTCGCTGTAAAAGCCACATCAGAGGAGGTAAAGGGTGTGCCGTCCGACCATTTGGCTTCCCTCAAATAGATCGTGTATGAGAGGTTTGCCGGGTCGTAAACCGGATCCTTTTCGGCAAGCCATGGAACAAGGGCAAGCTTGGAAGGTTCGCGCGTAAATAGAGGCTGGTATATCTCTGAAAGCACCCTGCTCGACCAGGCATCGCTCGCAAGCCAGATATTCAGGCTTTTCGGTTCTTCAAGAACCCCTACCTTGAGAAGAGGAGCGCCATTGGACATCGCAGGCAGAGCAAGGAAAACAACCAAGATTATCAGCGCAAACCGCAAAAAGCCGCATCCGGAAAAAGACCTAGATGATCCGTAACCCATGACACATCTACCTCCTGTTTTCATTGAGTTAATCTTCCTTGATGATTCATCTCTTTAACTTTTCTTTCAACGAAATCAATCACCTTAACTTCGAGCTTTGTCTTATTCAGTCTATTTATCCGGGGGATGCCGCCGGGGCTTACGCAGTTGACTTCGATAAGCTTATCCCCGATAACATCAATGCCTACAAAATAAAGTCCGTCTCTAACAAGGCGGTTCTTTATGGCCGAGCATATCCGCCTCTCATTATCGGTCAATTCATGTCTGAGCGCCTTGGCCCCGGCGTGTATGTTGGTCCTGAAATCTCCCTTATGCGGCATTCTTCTCATGGCTCCCAAGACTTCCCCGTTCAAGAGAAGTATCCTTACGTCTCCTTCCCGCTGTACCTGATTGAGATACTCCTGCACCATTATGGGCTCTCTTTCGGGATAGGGCTGATAGGCCCTCACATAATAATTAATAAGGGAAACCAGATTGTCACGGTCTTTGACGCTTACCTTTATAACTCCCTCCCCGCCATAACGCTGCAGAGGCTTTACCACCATAGCCCCTCCGAATTCGTCAATTATCTTTTTTAAGCGGGCCGGATCCCTTGATACGTGTGTCTCGGGAATTATCGCAGGAAAGTTGAGAGTGTAGAGCTTGCTGTTACCTATGATTTGTCCTGTCGTGCTGTTTATCATGAAGACCCTGTCACTCACCGAGCCCAGGAACTCCATAGTCTGATATATCAGGGGAGGGTTTTTCCTTAGAAAAAGCGCGTCCAGATCGGTAACCGTTTCAAATATTAGTTCATCCTTCTTGAGGCATCCTATAAGCGCCCGCCAGTATCTCTTCATGGAGAGGTCTTTCGGGGCCGTTATATTTCTCATTCTCGCAACCACTGTATTCTTTCTTATATAGACGTCATGCGGTTCGAGAAAATAGACGGTATGGCCCCTCTGGTTGCACTCATACATGAGATGGCTTGTGGTCTCGTTTTCAGGATTTATGGAATCAAGCCTGTCCATGAGAAAGGCTATCCTCACGCTAATTGCCTCCTGTTTTATATCCCGCCGCGTGTTCTATAATTTTAAGCGCAATATCCAGACCAGTTGAGGCCTCAAGTCCCCTGAATCCAGGCGAATAGTTCACCTCAATCACTGAGGCGTGCCCTGTCGAGTCAACCAGTATATCAGTTCCGGATATCTCCAAACCCAGAACGCGGGTGGCATTCAATGCCAGTTCCGCCAGGCGCGGCTCTATTTTTATGGGTGTCGCCTTCCCTCCCACATGGACATTTGCTCTGAAATCACCCCTTGGAGGAAGGAGTTCCACGGCCGCTATCACATCCTCTCCAAGCACAAACGCCCGGATGTCCCTTCTTCCTTTGGCCGGTATATACCTCTGTACTATAAGCCCGGTCACGGAAAGCGTCAGGTTGCTGGCCAGGAATTCAACAACCGGCCTGCTTTCAAGAACCATCACGCCTGACCCCTGCCTTCCGCTTGGGGTCTTTACCACAACGGGGAAACCACCAAGTTTTTCAATGGCTGTCTCAAGATTCTTAAGATTACTCACAAACAGGGAATCGGGCACGCTCACTCCGAGGGATGCAAGGGTCTGCATGCAGCAGAACTTGTTCCTGGCAAGCAGGATGCTCTCGAAGCGATTTACCACCCTGACGCCCGCCTGCTGGAAATGCCGAACTGCAGCAAGGGCATACTCGTTGATTGAAGCCCCTATCCTCGGTATAAGGATACTCACATCAGGCTTGCGACCGGAAAAGCCTATCCTTTCTGATAAGATAGATGCAATGCACTGGCCCGGATGAATAAGTCGGACCTTGTGGCCGAGTTTCGATCCGGCCTCAATAAGCCTTCTATTAGGATGATACCGTTGACTTCTCGCACTGAGTATCCCAATATGCATCTTCTACCTGGCGGATTTTTGGATGATAGCCGGGGCATTAAATCCCACGGGGAGTCCACGGAACAGATGACTTTTTCCCAGCAGGAAAAACCCTTCAAGACGCTTCTTATCTTTCCCCCTGTATGGACTCCCGTAACCCCTTATCTGGCCCTTCCTTTGCTGTCAGCCTACTTGCGGGGCAGGGGATTGTCAATAAGGCAGTACGACGCGAGCCTTGAATTCTTCCTTGGCTACCTTTTCAAAGAAGAAACGCTTAAAGGATTCATGCTCAGGGCGGATCAAAGGGCCCGGGACGGCCTTTATAAAAGCGCCGGAGAAAGGCTTAAGGCCGCGGCCGAGGAACTGATTTCCGATCCCTCCGCCTGGAAGACCCGCATACGAAGCGCCCAGGGCTTCATATCAACCCTTCGCGACGAGAAAACATTCTACGATCCCCAACCCTGCGTTTCGGCTCAGGATGGATTATACGCGCTTCTGCGGCTTGCCTCCCTTGCCTATTATCCGATAACCTTTACCTTTACCACCTTAAAGTCCCCTTTGATAAAGGACTTTGACGACCTGCTCAAGCTCTGCGACGACCCTGAAAAAAATCCTTTTCTTCCGTTTTATCTTGAAAGAATCCCCCCTCTGATGGAGGCCTGCAAGCCGGAACTTGTCGGGATTTCGATCACAACAGCAAGCCAGATGGTGGGAGGACTTACCCTCTCAAGGATGCTCCGAAGGCTATATCCTACAATACACTTGACCCTGGGGGGAAGGCACATGTTGCGGCTCGGCCAGTCCCTTAGAGAACTTCCCGGATATTTTGAAGCATTCTGCAACAGTATTGTAATGGGAAGCGGCGAACTTGCTCTTGAGGCACTCATATCGGGACTGAAAGAAGGGCGCTCGCTTGAATCGGTCCCCAACCTTCTGAGGGTTGATGCCGGTAAGGTTATGGAGTCGGATCGTGAGGAAAACATCC
>MNYJ01000220.1 GCA_001874005.1 Desulfobacteraceae bacterium CG2_30_51_40 | reverse complement strand
AGTGCCTTGTTACGGTCTAAACTGCGTTACTGAGAACCCCTAATTACTCCTAAGCTCCATTAAATAACTAAGTAGTGCCCATCCGGAAATGGCTATTTTAACCGATTTCGGCGTTGGGCTCAAATTTTAATCCTCGAAATACCTCAATGTATTCCTGTGGTTAAAATTATCGCCCGCCTTGAACTCGAAGAAACTATCTCATTTCCGGATGGACACTAATTAATAATTCATATACACAGACGCCGGTCTCTTAGCTGAAGGGCTGCGACAATACGGCTTTTATTATGACCAACACCCTGCAAAGGTATCATTTCAATAAATCGGGGTATGGCTTTGCGCAGATCAGGACATGCAGACCAGGAATCAGCTTCTGTAGGTGCGCCTTCAGGCGCAGAGCGAACGGCTCCACTGCGGCTGAAGCCGCACCTACCCCGAATTTTTGAACTCATACCTTCAAAGTTTACACTACCCATCTAATGAATAGTTAATTAGATATAAAGTTATGTGTCAAGGCAAAATTATCGCGCAAGTAATTTCATAGACCCTCAAGAAGTCAGTTTAGCTTTCTGATAAACCCTTCCCCAAAGGCATCAGCGCCTTAGAATCACCCTGGCCGGAGCGCCGTCGGCACCCTTTATAGAAATAGGCAGACAAAAGATTTCGTAACGACCGGCCGGGATTTCGATAAGATTAAGCCCTTCGACTATAAGAACTCCCGCCCTTAGAAGAGTTCTGTGAACAGGCGCGCCCTCGTTCTTGTATTTTTCTATGGAAAGATAGTCCATGCCTGCCAGGCAAACGCCCCTTTCAACAAGTGTATCGGCTCCGTCTTCCGTCAGATAGACATAGTCCTCACGAAAATCTCTTTGAAACAATAGCGGACCGTTATCGGTCTTAAAAAGGACTCTTCTGCATCCAATGGGAAGGTCTTTCTTGAGGGCTCCGGCATCAATAACCCTCTTTCCCCTCATATCGAGGACAAAGCCCTCTCCGACAAGCGTATCAAGGGGTATTTGATCAACCGTTGCTCCGCCGTCCAGGTAGTGGGCGGGCGGGTCAACGTGGGTTCCTATGTGTGTGCCCATGCTAAGGAGCGCCAGGTCGAATGCGTCTCCCCGATTTCTTTCAAACATGGGGCTCATGGTAAATGGAGGGTCACCAGGGAAGGTCACCATGCCGGTTCTTAGAGGTACGGATGCGTCGTATAACTCCATAGAAAAACCAAACCTTCTGAAAGCTATTTGAAGGTGAACTCTATTGCCCCGAAGTCTCCGTAATCGGCGCGGTACATTCCTGGCTGCGCCGGTACCATATTGCTGATCACTCCGCTTATAACGATATATCCTTCTTTGACCTCCCCGCCTGTGGCGAGCACGTTATTTACCGTCCACCTGAGGGCCTCCCACTGATCTCCCAGAGCGTTCTTGCCCACGCCGCTGGTAACTTCCTTGCCGTCGAGAGAAAGGGTGACCTTCACGGCGTTTAAGTCTCTTGATCTGAAAGGCACCGCCTTACCGATCAGGACCTTGCGTGCGGCCACGTTTGTTGCTATCAGGTCAGTGCCCTTGAGGGACTTCATATCCGTGTAGGCGACATCGGGAAGCTCAATTGCCGGAAAGACAATCGCGATTGCGGCCTTCAGCTCTTCAATGTCCTTGATGGGTTTGTTGATGTCCTTTCCGAAGCGGAAACCGATCTCGGTTTCTATGAACATCTTGGCAAAATCCTTCTGCCTCAAATTACCCGGCCATCTAAGCATGGATGTAAATAGAGTCCCCCATACCGGCTCTTTTAGTCCAAACTTGGCCTGGGCCGGCGCAGCGGTAAGTCCGGCCTTGTAGCCGATTATGGTGTCGCCCTTTTTCTTCCTGATCTCCACAAAGGCCTTTTGGATATCATAGGCCTGCTCGACAGTGATATTCTGCATTTCCTGGGTGACAAGCGGGTAAGGCTTCTTGGCAAGATAGGCGGCTTCCACTTTATCGGCAAATGCCGTATGGGAAGCTGCACCGCATATACCGGATGCAAAGATGATCAATGTTAATGAGCAGATAACGGTTAATATTGTTTTTGCCTTCATGGTCCTTTCCTCCGCAATCCTTAAAGTTTGAACAAAAAAGACAACCCTGCAAAAAAACATACCTCAAGCTTATATCAGAAGCTTTGTATCATTTCAAAAAATCAGGGGATGGCTTTGCGCAAATCAGCCCCTGTAGGTTCGCCTTTAGGCGCACGGTACCTGTGCGGCTGAAGCCGCACCTACCCCGGATTTTTGAGATCATACGAAGCTTTCTCATGGTTTCAGTCAAGTATTGCCTTAACGAATTCCTGCCCGTCAAAAGGCCTCAGATCGTCCACCTTCTCTCCTATCCCGATATAAATGACAGGTACCCTGAGCTGCCTGCATATACCTATTACAATACCCCCTTTTGCAGTGCCGTCAAGTTTTGTAATTACTATGCCGGTAAGTCCGATAGCCTTGTTGAAAAGCTCTGCCTGGGAAAGGGCGTTCTGGCCGGTGGTCGCATCAAGCACAAGCCAGACCTGGTGCGGCGCCCCGGGTATCTTTTTTGCTGCCGTGCGGTTGATCTTCTGGAGTTCATCCATTAGATTGACCTTGGTATGGAGCCTTCCGGCGGTATCAATAATCACTACATCAATGTTCCTTGCCATTGCCGCGCTCAGACCGTCGAATACAACCGCCGACGGATCGGCGCCTGTTCCCTGCTTTACTACCTCTGCTGCGGCCCGCTCACCCCATATCGTTAGCTGCTCCACCGCAGCTGCCCTGAAGGTGTCGGCGGCTACGAGCATGACGGATTTTCCTTCGCTCTTGAGCCTGTGGGCTGTCTTCCCAATGGTTGTGGTCTTACCGACGCCGTTAATGCCTATCACCATTATTACAAGGGGTTCGCCGGGCTTGGGCTCGGCTGCAGCCGGTTGGGGCACATTGAGATACGCTATGATCTGCTGTCTTATCGCAGCCTTTAAAAGTTCCGCGTCCCTGAGTTCCTTCCTTGCCACCTTTTTTCTGACCGTATCAAGAAGGTGCTCTGTGGTGGAAACTCCTATATCCGAGGTAAAGAGTATCTCCTCCAGTTCATCGAGGACTTCTTCGGTGATCTCTCTCTTTCCCAGGATGAGACTGTCCAGCCTCCCGGCCAAGGCGCTTCTCGTCTTTGAAAGGCCATCTCTGAGCCTCTTGAAAAGGCCCTTCTTCTCAGTCGTTGGGATTGAATCCTCAGTCCCTTTAATGGGTTCTTCCGCAGGATATGTCTTCTTTAGCATTGATTTTCCGGCGACTGTTTCTGCTTCGTTTTTAAGCGGTTGATCGTCTTGAGGCTCATTCGGAGAGGGACCTATCCCTTCCTCCGGCAGGTCATGGTCAGTCTTTTCTAAATGCGCATCGTTTGTCTTTTTCTTTAACCACTTGAACATATATCTCTTTTATCTCTCCTAAAAAGTGTCTCAGTGTAAACGCTCATGACAGAAATATTTTGTCGCCCCCGCTAGTGAAAATCCTCCTCCGGCTCTGCACTTTGCGAGGTCGAGGATTTCCCTCCCCCGCGCGGGGGAGGGTCGGGGTGGGGGGTGTATTTTCACGGTAAAAATGTACCCACTAATCCGACCCCATCCGCTCTCAAAAGGCCTGGATAAAGCCCTTCTTCTGTTCTGACGGGAATCAGTTGATGCTTACGGTTTGGGGATTTGGCTGCGAAGCAGACTGTGTCATATCAACACTGACCACTTTGGATATCCCGATCTTTTCCATAGTTATTCCGTAAAGGCGGTCTGTTATCTCCATGGACTTTCTCTTGTGGGTCACCATGATTATCTGGGAAGATCTCTTTATCTCCCTAAGCAGATTGTTGAATCTGTCAACATTGGCCTCATCCAGAGGAGCATCCACCTCGTCAAGGAGGCAGAAAGGAGAAGGCTTTATCATGTAAATAGCGAAGAGCAAAGCCATCGCTGCCAGGGCCTTTTCGCCGCCCGAAAGAAGGCCCATGTGGCTTACCCGCTTGCCTGGAAGCTGCACCTGCACAAGCACCCCGCTTTCAAGGGGAGAGGATTCGTCTGTAAGAGCCAACCCTGCAGTTCCTCCGTTGAAGAGCACAGGGAACACCTCTTTGAGCTTGATGTCAACCTCTTTGAAGGTGGTAGTGAATTTTTCAAGGGATGTCTGGTTTATCTTCTTGATGGCCAGCCGCAGGGACTCTATTGATTTGACGAGGTCTTCTTTTTGAGCAACCATGAACTGGTAACGCTCTTCAAGTTCGGCATGTTCCTTTATGGCCATGAGATTTACATCTCCGAGCCGGTCTTTCAGCTCCTTTCGTTTTGCGATTTCAGCCTCAACCTCGGGCTGGGAGAAGTCATCGGCAAGATAACCGGAGTAGATATCTTCTATCTTGATATCCCATCTTTCTCTAACGGATTTTGCCGTGGCCTCCATCTTGAACCGGACCTCGGCCTGTGCCATGCGTATTTTGTTCATCTCCTCCTTTAAGGCGTCCGCTTCCGATCTTATCCGGCCTGCGTCGCCTTCCTTTTCCTTGATGGAGTTAAGCAGGAGCTGCCTTTCATGTTCAGATTCCCTGAGTGCCTCCTCAGCCTTTCGGAGCTTTTCAAAGACTCCCTCCATCTGTTTTCGCAGTTCCTCGCTTTCTCTCCTGCATCTGATGCATCTTTCCTTGCAGTTTTCTATCTCTTCGTTGAGGGATTCGGAGCGCTTGATGGATTCGCCTATAAAACGCTCAATCCTCTCCGATTCCCTCAAAAGGCCCTTTTGCTCTTCTTTAAAGACATTCTGGGAAGACTTGACCCTTGTGAGATCTTCACGCAGTTCATCATACTCGGCTTCAGCCTCCTTAAGCTCATTTTCCTTTGCCTTCAAAATGGACTCCTGCTCCTGACGGCGATTCTGAGCCTCCTTCAGCTCTCCTTTCAACCTCTCAAGGGTCTCCTTGCTCTTGCCTTCCTCCTTGTCTTTCCGTGCAAGATCATCCTTTATCCTGGATGCGAGTTTTTCCTGCTGTGCCCACTGCTCTCCTATCCGGAAAAGGAACTTGTCCGCCTCGGTTATCTCCTCCTGAATCTTCCAGCGCTGCTCGGTGAGTTCATTAATGGTCTCTATGCTTCCTTCAATTCTATCTGTTATCTCCTCCAGTGAGCCTCTTATGCCTTGCGACTTCTTTTCAAGCGCTGTTATCTCCGTACTCAGGGATTCCATCTCACGGCGTCTGGCAAGGAGGCTGAAGGAGGACGCGGAGAGCCTTCCGCCTGTTATTATACCCCGGGAATCGAGGAGGTCTCCATCGGGTGTCACATAGCTAAAGCTTCTTCCGTGCCTATTCCAGGCAGCTATCGCCTGTTCAAGGCCCTCTGTCACAAAGACCCGGCCTATCAGCGCCTCGATTGCCTCTTTGTGGTCCGTTATCTCAATGATATCCTTAAGGTGGGGAAACTCACATGAAGGAGCACTCTTGGAGGCACTGTCTTTTATTTCCGCCTCCGGGACAAAACTTCCCTTACCCTTGCCCTTTTCCTTAAGATAGACTGTTGCCTGTCTTCCGTCTTCCTGCGACTTGACCATTACCCACTGGAGCTTCTCCCCCAGTGCCGCCTCGACTGCCTGCTCGTATCCGGCATCCACCCGTATGAAATCTGCTACAAGCCCGAGGATACTCCCTTTCTCGAAAGGCTCCAGGTCCCTGGCTTTCATTATGGTCCTCACCCCCGCTCCGAGGCCTTCGAAATTGTCGGCCATGGTCCTGAGGCTCCCCAATCTGGCCTTTCTTATCTGGAGATCGGTTTCTGCCGCCTTGAGTTCTGCTTCAGTCCTCTTTCTTATCTGATCCAGTTCAGACTGCTTTATCTTTTCCTCTGAGATGATGTCGTCTGTCTCAGTGAGTCTTTCAGCGTACGACTCCCTAATGCTGGTTTTCCTATCAGAGGCGGCTGAAAGCGCTTTTGTCTTATCGGCGATTTCATCCAGTTCCTTGAGAAGTCTGCTCCTGCTGTCCGAGGCCTGGCTCAGCAGCTTGTTGAGATAGCCCGATTCATGAGCAAGCCCTGTCTCCCTGTTTACCTGAGTGGCAAGGATATCTCTTGCCTTCTCGTATTCCTGCCTTACGGCAAGCAGCATCTTCCTGCGTGCATCAATCCTCATCTGTCTAAGCGAGATATCATTTTCCACCTCCGAGGCCTTTTGTTTTGATGAAGCGATGCGCTCAACAATGAGTTTTTTCTCTTGCTCATGTGCTGCAATCCGGGCCTTCGACTCGCTACGTTCCTTTGTAAGGCGGTCCTCCATCTGCTGCTGAATTTCTATTTCCTTGATAAGGGATGATGCCTGTGCCTCCTGTTTGTTCACCCGTTCCTTCAGGAGCTGAAATGCCTGGCGCGCCTGTAAAACGGCCTCGTCCTTTTCTTCAGCCTCCTGTTGTATGCTCTCGATTTCAGAGTGACAGCGGGCAAGCCGGGCTGCGAGTTGAGCTTCCTTGGCAGCCAGTTCATCCGTTGACCTTGTCTTTTCCCTTGAAAGCTCGATCAACTGAAGATAGCTATTTGAATAAAGGGTTAGTTCCAGGCGTTTGAGTTCTTCCATCATTTCCTTGTAGCGGCGCGCCTTGGCGGCCTGCCTCTTCATGACGTTCATCTGGCGCTGAACCTCCCCGAGGACGTCCTCCACGCGTTGCAGATTCTGCTCCGTCAGGGCTATCTTCTTTCCGGCCTCTTCTACCTTTCTTCTGTATTTGGTTATACCTGCCGCCTCCTCCAGCATGGCCCTTGTCTCTTCAGGCCTCTGCTCCAGGATCGCGCCTATCTTCCCCTGCCCTATCACCGAGTAGGCCTTGTTTCCAAGACCCGTATCCATGAAGACCTCCTGGATATCCTTGAGTCTGCATGGCATGCTGTTGAGAAGGTATTCGCTTTCTCCGGAACGGTAAAGCCTTCGCGTGACCGCCAGTTCCTCCAGGCCTTCGAATGATGAGGGAAACGACCCGTCGCCGTTTTCAAATACGATGGTCACCTCGGCCATGCCGAGCTGCTTGAATTCGCCTGCGCCGTTAAAGATTACATCCTGCATCTCCCGGCCCCTCAGCTGTCTTGCGCTCTGTTCTCCAAGCACCCACCTGATAGCGTCAACGATATTGCTTTTGCCGCATCCGTTCGGGCCTACGATTCCGCTGATGCCGCCGGGGAAGCTAAGTTCCAGCCTGTCCATTATGGATTTGAAACCCAGGATGGAGAGCTTCTTTATCTTCATGATCCTCCTGGAAAGGGTGCAGAGTAATAGAATTGAAAAACCTGCGATTCTTATAAAACCCATACCACAGAAATAGGCCTTTGTAAAGATCAAATACCAGATAATGTAGGGTTAGGTTAAAAAACATCTACATCTAGCTGTTGGACACGTTCCAGTGATTGGGATTAGAGATGATTAATGAGCGTAAAGAAAAGGCCCGGGCCTCGATCCTGGAGCCCTTTGCCAGCCCTTGTTTGGGCCCTCGCCGGAATGACAAGCGACATTCTCATCCTGCGTTGCGCCCTAACAGCGCATGACCGTTTATATGAAAATGCCCCTTCCCTTTATCCATCCCCCCTCGACGGGGGAGGGGTGGGGATGATTTTCATCTTTCGTTGTGTCCCATTTGGACATGACCGTTAGTAGATTCCAGCTCATTGGCGGAAGGAGCATCTGTGAGGGATAATAACATTGACAGGACGGTCAAAGGCTAATTATCATCTTCTGAAGACGCAAATTCCGAATTCCACCGGTAAGCGGAAGGAAGATTTTTTTATGGGCATTTCTTCACTTTTCAGCCTTAGGATTGTCGTGCTTGTAAGCCTTAGCCTCTGGCCTTTAGCCTCCTTCGGTCAGGAGGAAAAGAGTCTTTCGATGTCATTTATCAAGACAGCCGAGCCCGAGGTCGAAAAGGAGACTTCAAGAGGGAAGGTAAAGGCGCGTGTCCATGTCGTAAGAAAAGGTGAATATCTATGGAATATAATGCGGAAAGAAGGATTTTTGAAACGGCCTGATGCAGCGGCGCAATATGATCTGATCAGGGATCTCAACCGCGAGATAAATGACTTGAATGTGCTGAGGCCCGGGGACAGGATATTTTTGCCTGTTACAGATGCTACGGCATCGGGAAATGACGCTGCTAACAGGTCGGCTCCAGTAGAAAAATTTGTAAAGAAAGACTTATCTAAAGCCAGAGAGCCGGAGGATTCCTATAAAAAAGTTAAGGTAAAACGCGGCCAGACCCTTCTCGGCATAATAGGGGCCAGATATAAGATACCCGCATCTCGTCTTTACGGCGAATACATCCCCAGATTGAAGGCCCTCAATCCTAGAATAAAGGACATAGATCATCTGATACCGGGACAGATTCTTAGGCTGCCTGTTTATTTGGTTCAGGAGAAGGCCAGAGCGTCCAGTGAGACCCAGCCGGAGGCCTCCGCTCAACCGGCGCTCCCGAATGCCGGTGAAACCCAGAGCGCCCATGAAGTGCCGAGCGGCCTTGTAAATTCTCTGGGAGAGGTATTTTCCGCCATGGGTGAGGAGTGGATCAATACTGGAAAGCATTTCATTCCTTTGCAGGGAGGAGGGCAGGTAGATTTCGATTGCGCTCTCTTTCCAGTCCTTTCCTCCTGCACCGGCGTTACTGTGATAGTGGATATCTACAACAAACTGCCTCCCAGGATTGCCAAGTTAGTGGAGGCAAGCTGGGGAAATTACAGGGTTGTTCATCTAGGGCCTGTAGCCCTTGCCCCGGCTCTCGGGAGGATTCTTGCCGCCGGCGGATATCAGAAGGTGCTGCAAGCAGGTGAACCCTTCAAGATAAAGGCCGGCCTTGATATTGCCGTGAGGGCCGATTTCACTGTGGTCTATACTCCCGGCGCAAGGACGGACGGCATTAGAGCGGTAGCCATAAGGCTTCGTTCTCCCGAAACGGCGGAAGTTCCGCCAAAATTCTCCGAGTATCTGGAGTCAACCGGCATCAGGGTGGTGGATATTCCGAAGAAGGCTTCAGGAGACGATGCCTCTGCCGGGCAGGAGGCGGTTGCCATAAAGATACTTGCGGGCGATCCTTTCAATCTGGCTGGAGAGGTGCTGTCAATGGCGGGAAACAGGTTCGCATCGAAGGAGGTTATCCCTATGAGCCGGGGCAGGAAAGGGGAGTTTTCCTTTTCGATAACCGCCGACTATCTGGTGCACCTTAAAGGCCGTGAGGCTATCATAGATATGTCAGGTATCGGTTCCGATATGACGAAGTTGCTTGAGGAGAAGGGCTACTCGGTTATCTCCGTTGAAGGGGAGAAGGACAGAACCGCTGTAATCAAAAAAGTTCTTGATTTTGTAGGCATCTCATTTAAGGAAGGGATGCACTTTTTTACCGTGCTTCCAGGAGGGGAAGAGAGAAACTTCGTTATTGAAATAGACGGAATCGTATTCACCGATGCCAGAGGAAATGCCGTCCTGGCAACTAAAGCGGAAGTTCCGTTTCAGGTCGCGCTTATGCTTGAAAGAAAAGGCGTGAGGGTGGCGGTGATCTCGTCAATGAATTAACCGCCATGCCCTAACAAAGAACAGCGGAGGATAAAAAATCCTTCTTTTAGCCATCGTTGGTGAAAGGGGAAAAGGGTGGATTTATATAATAAGGGGTGAGTTTTTATGAAAGGAGATGGAAGTGGTTATAGAAAATAAGGAAAGGCCTGAAGATATGTCCCAGGAGGATATGGCTCGTTTCGTCCTTGATATGTTCCATAGAATAGCCGTCCACCATACCCTCTGGTACATGGAGGTCGAACACCAGATGGGAATGGAAAAAGCCCTCAAGACCATGGGTGACGCATGGGATCAGAGCCGCGATATACAGCTAGCGAAGCTCGCTAAGTTTTTCGGTTTTTCCATGATTAAAGGGATTCCTGAGCCCCTTCTTAAGATGCCTAAGGAGAATCTGCTCAGGCTTGCAGATGATGTGGGAAAAAACTGGCTTGCCAACGACGGCGTATGGTTTCAGGCGGTAGAGTTCGCCCACGGCATGAACGATGCCAAGAGATGCAATGATTCAACATGGGCAAGATTTTCGCCTTTTGAGGCCTGGTCAATCAGGAGGCTCCTTGATCTTCCCCCTCGACCCGGCCTTGATGGTCTGAGAAGGGCTCTCAAATTCAGGATGTATGCCAGGGTCAATATTCAAAGCATAATAGACGATGATGACGGAAGCGTGATCTTCAGGATGAATGACTGCCGGGTTCAGTCTGCGAGGAAGAGAAAAGGGCTTCCGGATTATCCGTGCAAGTCGGTCGGCCTGGTTGAATACGCTTACTTTGCCGAGGCCATAGACCCTCGCATAACCACTGAGTGTATAGGATGTCCTCCTGACGACCATCCGGATGAGTGGTATTGTGCCTGGCGTTTCAGGCTTAAAGAGGATCAATGATAATGGGGGCCTTTCGGCCATAAACATTTGGGCAGGCTTCTGTGCACGCTAAACTTAATTCAGACAGGAAGATAGGTGTTGTTTTTTCATCAGGGTTTTTCGGGTTTTTCGCCCATGCCGGTTTTCTAAGCGCCCTTAGACAAGCGGGCATACACCCAGGCGCGTGGGCGGGTTCAAGCTCCGGAGCCATAGTTGCGGCTTTTGCAGCTTCCGGCATGGATGATGCCGCTATAAAGGACTATCTTTTCAGGGTTAAGCTTAAAGATTTCTGGGACCCTGATCCATGGTGGAGGGTCGCGGCCAAAGTAATAAAGGGATTTAAAGGTTTCAGCGGATATCTAAAGGGCGAAGGATTTGCGCGGCTTATGGACATCCTTCCCGCAAAGACATTCGAGGAATGCCGATGGCCGCTTGCGATCGCTGCGACCAATCTTACCCTCAGAAGAGAAACCATCTTCACCAGGGGAAACCTCGCCAAGGCTGTCTGCGCCTCTGGAGCTGTGCCCATGCTCTTTCGACCGGTCGAGGTGGACGGGTGCCTGTATGTTGACGGAGGCGTAACCAGCAAGGCCCCGATCATGGGCCTCCTGCGTGTTACCAGGCCTGATATAATCATCATCCATTATATCGCATCAAGGAACGTGGAAAAAAAAGAAAATGGGTTCCTGCAGAAGATATTCACACCCTGGTTTATCCATGATACGGCATTCGACATAGCGAGATTTGAATCCTACGGATATCAGAAGACCCTGGCCGAAAAGATGGGGATTGAAATCATAGAGATTGGGACTCATGCCCCTCACGTTGGGCCCAAGAGCCTGGGAGGGGGGCCTTTTGCCTACGAAGAGGCGCGCCTTGAGACTCTAAAGGCCCTGGGTAAGAAGCAATGATTCAGATAGAATCGGCTCCAGGTTACTACGCATGAGCCATAAATCCACCGGGGCACTGAGCCGCCAATATTTTCTCTATTTTGCGGTTCTTGGTGTTTTTCTTCCCTATTTTAATCTCTATTGCTATCACATCGGCATGAACGGCCTTCAGATAGGAACCATCTCGGCGGTGCGCTCAGTCGTTATGGTGGCGTTTACACTCCTTTGGGCCGCATTAGCGGACAGGCTCATGATAAGAAAAGGTGTATTTGTCTTCTGCAATATCCTCAGCGCCGTAATCTGGGTATTCATGCTCTCTGCTGAAGGATACGGTTCAATCCTCTGGATATCGGTGATCCATGCGATCTTTTTGGGACCCATGATCGCATTTCTTGAAGCCTTTACCATGGAGACCCTGGAAGAGGATCGCGGCATGTACGGCAGGATAAGGGTCTGGGGCTCTCTCGGGTTCATAATTATGGTAGTGGTGATGGGAAGGGTTGCGGAGCTTTATTCACTTTGGCTGATCGTCCCTGTTATACTCGCAGGCTTTATTGCTCAGGCAGTTAACTCCTTTAAGATCTCAGGAGTCTCCTCCCGGGGAGGCGGTCTTCCTTCAAGGGGCATCAAGGATATCATAACAGCGAGATCATCGGTCTTTCTTGCCGTGGGATTTTTGATGCTTGTAAGCCATGGGGCCTACTATGGTTTCTTTTCAATCCATCTTGAGAAGGAGGGTTTCGGGAATCTCTTTATGGGGGTTAGCTGGGCTGTGGCCATTGCCGCGGAAATAACCGTCATGATCTTTGCCCAGGTCTTCCTCAAGAGGTTTGTCATGGAGAGGGTTCTCCTGTTTTCTCTTATTGCGGCAGTAGTGAGATGGGGGGTGCTCGGATTGACATCCAACGCGATCATAATCCTTCTTTCCCAGTGCCTGCACGCCTTTACCTACGCCACCTTCCATGTGACAAGCATCCTGTTTATGGATCAGCTCTCCTCCCGGGAGTTTAAGACAATAGGCCAGTCGCTCAATAACTCCGTGCAGTACGGGATAGGCATGATGGTGGGCTTCTTCCTCGCGGGTTATCTCTATGAGGTTGCAGGCACAGCTTTTGCTTTTATTGTAAGCGCCGGGATATCAGGAGCCGCCTTTATTATCATGTGGGCCTACCAGGCCAAGCCTTCCGGCAGTCTTCAAGAACCTCGCGAACCTTTAGGATAATGGATGTTGCCTATCGTCTCAATAATTCGGGGTAATGAAGCTTGGATTCCGGCTCCCTGATCGGGATTGGGACGGGCTTTGCCGGAATGACGTAAAACGCCAATCCCTTGTCATTCCCGCAAAAGATGAAATCCGGAAGCGCGGTGGTGGTGTTTTCTAAAGGACCTGTTAACCATGGGTAATTAACCGATTTTGTGAAAATAGGTAGTGTCCATCCGGAAATGGCTATTTTCACCGATTTCGGCGTTGGGCTCAAATTTTAATCCTCGAAATACGCCAATGTATTCCTGTGGTTAAAATTATCGCCCGCCTTGAACTCGACAAAACTATCTCATTTCCGGATGGACACTAGGTATGGGTGAGCTTAAAAATCCGGGGTAGGTACGGCTTGAGCCCCACAGGTACGGTGCGCCCTGCCCCTTGAGCCGCACCTACAAAAGCTGATTCCTGGTCTGCATGTCCTGATCTGCGCAAAGCCATTCCCCCAATTATTGAGCTGATACATATATCCCGTCTTGAACAAAGCGCATGATATCTCTCCGGTTTATGACTCCGGCGAGCTTCATATCTCTTTCATTACTTACCACCGGCAGTATCGCAAAATCCCCGGCTGCTATCTTCTGTATCGCATCTGAAAGGCTTTCATCCCCGGTGACTGTGACGACGCTCCTTGTCGCTATCTCACCAACGGTGCCGGCCAAATCGCCCCGCAGCATTGCCTCCTGGAAATCTGATAGAGAGACGACTCCAATAAGTGTGTTTTCCGCGTTTGTAACCGGAAAGGTATTATATCGGGTAGAGTGAGCAAGGTCCATAAGTTCCTGAAGTCCGGCTGTCTCAGAGACTGCCCTGACCCATGGATTCATGGCCTGAGAGACCTTTATCAGAGAAAGGTCGGATCGTTGGCCGGATTCCGCTGTGGTCGGTGTTTCTCTGCGGGCCTTGATCTCCTGGACCCTTTGATTATAGTAGGCAATCACCTCTCTTCGGTCGAGCATGCCGATAAGCTTGGTGCGATCTTCGTCCTTGACCACAGGCAGGCTGTTTATGTTTCTTAGGGTAAACTTTCTTAAGACTTCATTGAGGTCTTCTGATGGGGTCGTGTAAATGACGTCCTGTCTTGCTATATCCCTCATCCTTATCAGAGTTCTGATGTCGGCTTCGAAAAGGAGCCCTCTTATGTCGTTGATTGAGAATATTCCCGTCAGCCGCCCTGTATCGTCCATCACAGGAAAATAGTGCTGTTCGCTTGCCTGAAAGACAGGCAGAAAATCCTCGAAGGTCATGTCTTCCGGCACAGGCGCCGCCTTCCGTAGTCTCGCGAGGAGTTCCCTGACCTTTATCGCTCCGAGCACATCCACAAAGAACTCTCCTCTATGGGCCCGGGAATCCACCCGGCTTTTGGCCTGCCGATGGAAGATGGTCCATCCTCTGGAGAGAAGATATGCCAAGGAACAGACCAGGAGACTGGGAAGGAGCAGGTGGTAGGAGTTGGTCATCTCGCTTACAAAGATGATGGTGGATATGGGCGCGTTTGAGACCCCGGAGAAGAAACCCGCTATGCCTACGACCACGAACGCGCCCGGGCTCGTCACGACACCGGGCATGAGATAGTGGAATATCTGCCCCACGGCCCCTCCCAGTGCCCCGCCGATAACCACCGAAGGGCCGAAGACACCCCCGCTTCCGCCGCTTCCGATGGAAAATGAGGTAGTTAGTATCTTTCCCATGGCGAGGGCCAGCAGGAAGAAGATGGGGAGTTGGTTGTTGAGGGCCATCTGGGCGAAGCCGTATCCGAAGGAGAGTGTCTGCGGCAGGAAAAAACCGATGATCCCCGTGCAAAGTCCTCCGAGGGCAGGCTTGAGATAGGGCGGAGCGGCAAGACGGTCAAAAACCGCCTTTGTGCCGTAGAAGCATTTTACGTATAGGTATCCGGCGGCGGCCACGACAAAGGCGAGTACAGTGTAAGGGCCGAGTTCCAGCGGGTTCCGGAACACGAAGTCCGGAGCATGGAAAAGGGAGCCCCAACCGAACACCAGACAGAAGACGCAATAGGCCACAACCGATGCGATACCTGCCGGGATGATGACGTCTGATTCAAACTCAGGGTCCCGGTAAAGGACCTCGGCGGCAAAAAGCGCCCCTGCCAGGGGGGCGCGGAATATGCTTCCTACCCCGGCCCCGACGCCTGCGGCGAGCATAATCCTTCTCTGCCTTTCGGTCAGTCCGAGCCTGGTGGCGAGGAAAGAGCCGAATCCGGCCCCTATCTGGGCGATAGGGCCCTCGCGTCCCCCGGAGCCGCCCGTGGTAATGGTGATGGCACTGGCGATCGTCTTGACAATGGGAACCCTTGCCCTGATGAATCCGCCCTTATTGTGGTATGCGTCTATGGCCGCGTCGGTTCCGTGCCCCCCGGCCTCGGGGGCCGCCAGATACACCAGTATCCCGCTCAGAAGGCCTCCGAAGGCTGGAAGGAAGAGTAGTATCCATCTATTAAAGAGGGTTTCCGTGTACGCGAAAAGGGGCGCCTCCCCGGCAGGTCCCGGAGGTCTGTAACCTGCCAGAAGATCCATGAAGAGATACATGCCCAGATAACAGAAATACTGAAAGACCACGGCCCCAAGCCCGGCTACGATTCCCACCAGGAAAAAATGGGAGAGCCAGCTCCACGCCGAGGAGAGACGGAGCCTCCCGCGTCTAAGGGCTTCAAGGTTCATCCTGCGGTGTATCCAAGAGGCTCTATTTGTCTTAGCCATATCCACGCTATGGTTTGCACCTTCGGCAGGGGCTGAAGCCCTCGAAGAAGGCGTCATTTCTTTTTTTAAATAGTTTTGAATTCTTGACCGATGTCTGTTTGCCGAATCGGCAGTCCTTTCGGTGAAAGACATAGGAGGAAACATTGCCGATATATCCTGCCGGCTCTTCCTTGACCTTGAGCCCCCAGATTCCGACTCTTTCCTTCATGGTCTTTCGCTGGGCTGCAAGGAGACGGTCCCAATACTTTACGTTAGGCTTTATCCTCAGCACATGCGCATAGCCTTTAAGCATCATGACTTCGCTTACGAGTCTTCCGTCGTCCATGAACACGTGGGCGAGGAGTCTTCCGTAGTGGTCCTTTTTTTCTATATCAAACTCCAGGCGCACCCGGTGTTTTTTTAGTATCTCCAGGTTTGCCCTCCTGGCCTCCCAGGCAAGCGGGTCGCTTTTCCCTCCCTCATGATCTATCTCTGGTGAGTCTATTCCAAGGTATCTTACCTTCTCCCCGTTTGAAAGGAGAATGGTGTCCCCGTCATAGACGAATTTGACTTCAAGGTATGGCCCGTCTGAAGCGTGTGATACGGAGGCAATCCAAAATAGAAAGCCGCAAACAAGAATGGCTATAATGCTATGGATAATTTTTTTCCGAGACATGGGACGATTTTCGTAAAACGCCTCTTTTTTGTCAAATTTATTCAAAAATGGTATTACTGTATCAGCGCAAAAATCCGGGGTAGGTGCGGCTTCAGCCGCATGGGAACCGCGCGCCCTGCGCCTGAAGGCGCAACTACAGAAGCTGATTTCCGGTCAGCATGCCTGGTCTGCGCAAAGCCATCCCCCCAATTATTGAGCTGGTACGCATTACTTCCGGTATCAAGGGCCGCAAGAAAAGCCCGTTGCTTTCAGTAGAGCAGAAATTCTTTCCGCATAGCGGAGAATTCATCCAGGGCCTTTTTCCATGAATCTGCCGTCTCCATTACGCCAGCTCCCTGCTCCAGTGCCCCGGCCAGACCCGATGCGCCCAGTATGAGGTCAATAGGCCTTTTCTCATATTCGTATTCATAAGGGGGATTCTTGAAGCAAAAATGCTCCCCGTGCAGCCTCATAACCGCCTGAAGTAGACAGAGGCTTGTGCGGTAGGGGCTGTAGGCGCAAGGATCAGTCACATGGATCATAAAGCCTTTGCAGATTTCTCCGGTCCACTTGTTAAATGTCGGTCTGAAGATGTATGGCTGGAGCGCGCACCCCTCCAGGGCGTAGTCAGGAAGCAAATCTGCTATGCCCGAGCAATCGAAAAAGGGCGCTCCGAATATCTCGAAGGGTCTGCATGTGCCCCTGCCTTCCGAGATATTGGTTCCTTCCCATATCACCTGCCCCGGATAGACAAGAGCAGTTTCATATAGAGGCATGTTGGGAGAAGGCATAAGCCACCTGAGCCCTGTGTCATTCCAAAGCATTGAGCGGCTCCATCCCCTCATTGCAATCACATGCAGATCGCAGCCAATTCCAATTGCCTTATTGAACAAAAGGGCCATTTCCGCCATAGTGAGTCCGTGTCTCATGGGCATGGGGCAGGGGCCTACAAAAGAAATTAAATCATTTGATAAGACATTTCCCTCAAGTGTATTTCCTCCCAGCGGATTGGGCCGGTCGAGGATAATAATCTTTTTGCTGAGCCGTGCTGCAGTCCTCATGCACCCGAGCATGGTTGCCGCAAATGTATATACCCTTGTTCCGACGTCCTGGAGATCAACCACAATGGCGTCAATTTCATCGAGCATCCAGTCAAGGGGTTCCCTCGCCCGGGCATAGAGGCTGAATACGGGGATATCAAGGCCCTTGTCATGGCCGTGGGCAGTCTCTATCATATTGTCCTGGTCGTGGCCCCCGAAGCCGTGCTGAGGCCCGAAAAGGGCCTTCAGACTTCCTGGGAGTTTCGTTGAAATGATATCCGCCGCGTGGTTCAGGGAGCTGTCCAGGGAGGCCTGGTTGGCGAGCAGGCCAAGGTTAAGTCCCATGAGGGCATCCATTTCCCCATGAGCTACGAGATCAAGACCTGTAAGGATTTTTTTCATGTGTTTATCAGTAATTCATAAAGAGGCGCTTTTCAAGATTTATGAATCGCGCATATTGGACACAAAAGGAGTATTACCGTTGAAAGATGAGATTACAGGACGTTACAGCCGCCAGATAATGATGAAGGAAATCGGGATAGCCGGCCAGAAGAGACTGTGCGGGGCCCGTGTGCTCGTGGCCGGGCTCGGCGGATTGGGCTCCATATCGAGTTCGTATCTAGCCGCTGCCGGGGTGGGACGCATTCGTATAGTTGACTGCGACACGGTTGATATCTCAAATCTCAATAGACAGCTCCTTCACTGGAGCCGTGATCTTAAAAGGGCTAAGGTGGAATCGGCCGCGGAAAAGTTAACCGAGCTTAATCCTGAATGCGAAATAGAGGCGGTATCCCGCAGGATGGATGCAGAGAGCGCCATGGAGCTTTGCCGTGGAAGCGATGTCATTGTGGATGCGACCGATAACCTTGCTGCCAGGAAGGCTCTGAACATGGCCTCAGTTCGTCTTAAGATACCTTTTATTCACGGGGCGGTTGGGGGTTTAAACGGCATGGTTACAAGCTTTTTGCCCGGCAGGGGGCCGTGTCTTGAGTGCCTTTTCCCGGCCGATGTTGTCGGGGCAAAGGTCGGCATCCTCGGGCCGACTGCCGGCATAATAGCGTCAATACAGGCGATGGAGGTCATTAAGATCATCGTCGGCGCAGGCAGCTCACTAGTGGGCAGGTTGCTTTATCTCTACGGCTCTGATATGAGATGGAAAGAGATAACGATAGCAAAGAACCCCTCATGCGCGGTGTGCGGGAGGGCTGATTGAATAAGGGTAAAATGCCTTGAAAGAGCATATCAGTGTCATGGTAAACGGTGTTACGGAGAAGGTGCCTCGGGGAAAGAGCCTCTTGTGGCTTAAGGATATCCTTGGGGAGAAGGATGCGAACATGATTGTCGAAAGAAACGGGGTATTTGTTTATCCCCAGCAATACGATTCAGTTTTTGTCGAGGATGGAGATACGATTGAATTCATAAACCCGGATTTCGGGGGGTAGAATAAAAGGAGAAGCGATATGAAGTTTCCTTATCTTTTTTCACCCATCAAGATCAACACCATGGAAGTAAAAAATCGGATAGTCATGACTGCCATGCACCTGGGATACACGCCGGAGGGATCTGTGACCGATCAATTGGTTGATTTTTACAGGGAGAGGGCCAAAGGCGGCGTGGGCCTCATCCTTGTGGGCGGATGCCCCATTGACGAATTCGGCGGCATGTCCAGCATGATCTGCATAAATGATGACAAATATCTGCCCGGACTCAGGAGGCTTTCAGGGGCCATAAAGGATGCGGGGGCCAGGGTCGGGGCCCAGCTTTATCAGGCGGGGCGCTATACCCATTCCGCCATGATAGGTGGAAGAAAACCTATTTCGGCATCGGCCGTGCGATCAAAGCTCACGGGCGAAACACCAAGGGCGCTTGAACTCTCCGAGATCCCGGGCGTTCAGGACCGTTTTGCCGAGGCGGCCTTGAGGGCCAAGGAGGCTGGATTTGACTGCGTGGAGATACTGGCAAGCGCCGGCTATCTCATAAGCCAGTTTCTCTCTTCCATTACCAACAGGCGGGAGGATGAATACGGGGGCAACCTTGAAAACAGGATGCGTTTCGGTCTGGAGGTGGCCCGTAAGGTGAGAAGGGCCGTGGGGCCTCACTATCCTGTGACGGTGAGGATTGCGGGAAACGAGTTCATGGATGGAGGAAACACCAATCAGGAGGCTCGGATATTTGCCCAGGCACTGGAAAAGGAGGGAATGGATCTCTTTAATGTGACAGGAGGCTGGCATGAGACGAGGATTCCCCAGCTCACCATGTTTGTTCCGAGAAGGGCCTACGTGTATCTGGCATCAGGAATCAAGTCAGCGGTAAGCGTCACGGTGCTTGCAAGTAACAGGATCAATGATCCGGCGGAGGCCGAGGAGATACTCCGAAACGGTGAGGCGGACATGGTTACGGTAGCAAGGGGACTCATAGCAGATCCTGAATTTGCCGAGAAGGCAAGGACCGGAAAGGCCGATACCATTTATCACTGCATAGGGTGCAATCAGGGATGTTTTGACAATATTTTTCGCTTCATGCCCGCCACCTGTCTGGTCAATCCCAGGGCCGGCCTCGAAGGAGAGCTTGAGATCAAGACAGCCCAGGTGAAGAAAAGGGTCCTTGTGGTGGGAGGAGGCCCTGCGGGCATGAAGGCCGCCTGCGTCGCGGCCCAAAGAGGCCACAGGGTTACTCTGGTGGAGGGCTCTGAAAGGCTTGGAGGGCAGGTCATGCTCAATGAACGGATCCCCGGCAGAAAGGAGATGGCTACGGCAGTCAAAGACCTTGCGACTAACCTTGATTATCTTGGTGTCGAGGTAATTACGGGGAAAAAGGCCGACAGGACACTTGTTGAGAAAATGAACCCTGATGCTGTCCTCATCGCAACGGGGGCAAGGCCCGGTATGCCTCCGGTAGCCGGTGCCGATCTCCCCCATGTGGTTCAGGCCTGGGATGTGCTGGCAGGGAAGAAGGGTGTCGGAAAACGAGTTGTGATCGTTGGAGGAAACGCGGGAGGACTTGATGCGGCTCTTTTCCTAGCAGGCATTGGAACCATCCCTCCTGATGCGCTCCACTTCCTTGTGGCCAACAGGGCGGAGACCCTCGAGACCCTTTTAGGCCTGATGAACAGGGGCATAAAGGAGATAACCGTCCTGGAGATGGCTCCCAAGGCCGGCGCAGACATAGGTCTTTCAACCAGGTGGACTGTTTTTGCCGAGCTGAAACGCCTCGGGGTAACGATAATTACTGGAGCAAAGGTCATCTCGATAACACCTGAGGCGGTAGAGGCGGAGACAGAGGAGGGAGTTAAGAGGATACCTGCGGACAGCGTTGTCATGGCAACAGGATCCGTAAGCGTATCGGACTTGAAGGCAGAGCTTGCAGGACTTGCCGCGGAGGTGCTTGTCATAGGAGATGCGGTGCGGCCGCGAAACGCCCTTGAGGCCATAAAGGAAGGATTCATGGCGGGGCTTTCCGTGTGACGGGAATCCCTAAAGCCCTGATCGAGGGAAGATATGGGAATAAGGGGCGTTGGGCTCAAGTCCTCTAAATACCTAAATGTATTCCTTTACCGTGAAAATATCCTCACTAAACCTGGGAGCAGGGAGCAGGAGGCAGGGATCAGGGGGCATTAAAAAAGGTCTGTTTTCTCATCTGTGGGAAAGGGAATTTTCATGCTCGGGGGTGACAAAATATTGCTGTAATGAACGTTTGGTTAAAATTATCTCCCGCCTTGAACTCGACGAAACTATCTCATTTACGGATGGACACTAACTGCAAGAGTGCCCCTTGATGAGTAGCGATGCTGTATTGAGCAGGAAGGCCTTCATATCCTCGGGATCGAGGGGTTTAACCATCATCGGGAGGTCTTCCGCCTTGATCGAGTTTGCTTGGAGGAGTCTTTCGGGGATTATAAAATCCAGCCCTTTGACCCCGAACCTCTCCTCCGTCTTTTTTATGAGATCCCGGGGCTCCCAAGGGAATTCCCTCAGGAAAAAATAGATGTCCACATAGTCCTTGGGCTCGAACCTGTCCGCCAAGGCGAAAAGCTTTCCTGTTATGATGTTGAGGGGGGCATCTATGCGTGTCCCTTCGATCACCGGGCGCTCATCGAGGCTTATGAACGGATAGCTGGTGAATTCAACCTTCAGTAGATTGCCGTCTTCAAACATCGCAACAAAGATTCTTCGGTCGAAGAGGCGCTGGAAACGAAGATCGCTTATTGACGGCATCCCTTTGAGGATTGCGGTGAGATATTGAACAGAGGGCATGGACTGTTCGGAGTCGGCGAAAAAGTCCATATTTTCCGAGACCCTGTGGCCGAGATAGAATGCGGAAAGGGCTGTTCCTCCGGCAAGATAGAAGCAGTGCTTTATCTCTTCAGGCAGATGCTCGATTAAAAGTAACTGTTTCTTGTTCAGGATATCAGCCGGATTCGCAGGCAAGCCTGATCGCCTCCTTCCTTTCGGGTGGAAGCCTCAAGTTTTCCAGATGTCTTAGGATCAGTGCCTTTTCATCCGAGGTGAGTTCGAGTGCGACAAGGGGGAAGAACTCAGCCAGTCTCCTTGCCTGCCACAGCTCGTCCTTCGGCGGGTCCTTATAATCCCAGATGATAGTCTTATGTTCCATAAAAAACTCAATTCGTTTTTCCTGTATTCTAGTATATACTTATGAAGCTCAGGTTCGTCAAACAATAACTACCTCTTAAATCAAACCTTTTTTATTCCGATGGGGGGATTGAAGATTTTTTTTGAGCCCTTGACTTAGGTCAATGTCTTTATTTTTGAGGGCCGCTATAGTTCTCCGCAAGACTTCAACTTCGTTTCTGGAAGAGGCGATCGGGTCGCCTTCTTTATGGAACCAAACCACAGAGGATATGAAAGGAGAAAGACTATGTTTTGTTTTCAGTGTGAGCAGACTGCAAAGGGAGAAGGCTGCACCAAG
>MNYJ01000122.1 GCA_001874005.1 Desulfobacteraceae bacterium CG2_30_51_40 | reverse complement strand
CTACACTAATTTTTCGTAGGGCGACTGACCAATCATCATAGGCACAAAGGTCTTTCGCCCCATCCAAGAGGGAGATGAGTGTTATGGAGCATGAAAAGACGCACGCCCAGCTTGTGACGGAGGTTGCTTCCTTGAGGGCCAGGGTCAATGCCCTTGAGAAACTATCCGAAAGATACTCCAGACAGGCCGACTCTTTTGGTGAAAATGCAGCCAGATACCTGGCCATGATAGAGGCCTTTGAAGGCCTCATATATATTTGTTCCAAAGATTATACCGTTGAGTTCATGAATGGGCATTTCATAGCACGCACCGGTTTCGACGGAACCGGCGGGAGGTGTTATAAGGTAATCCACGGAAGAGATTCCGTATGCCCCTGGTGCGTCAATGGCAGGGTCTTTAAGGGCGAGACCGTAAAATGGGAGATACTCAGCCCTCTTGACAACCGCTGGTACTACGTTGTGAACGCTCCAATCTACAGAACTGATGGAAGCGTCTCAAAGCAAGCTATGATCCTCGACATTGACAATCTTAAAAGGGCTGAAGAGGCCCTCAAAGAAAGTGAGGCCAAGTACAGAAGCCTCTTTGACGATTCCATGGATGCCATTTGCATCACAGATAGGGCGGGAAGATTTATAGACCTGAACAGAGCCGCTGAGGAACTGGTAGGTTACAGCAGGGACGAACTGCTCACCAAGGTTGGAGTCGCAGAGCTTTTTGTTGACAGTGCCGAGATGGAATCCTTCAGGCATCTTGTCGAGGGAAAAGGCGCCCTAAAGGATTTCAAAGCTAGGATCAGAAGAAAAGACGGCACAGTAATGATGTGCCTTTTAAGCGCATCTGTCAGGAGATCAGAGAACGGTAAGATTAAAGGCTATCAGGGAGTTATAAGGGATGTGACCAAGACCCTTGAGGCCGAGGAGGCCCTCGTTGATGCCGAGAAAAGCACAAGGCTATTTGCCTACTCCATATCCCACGACCTTAAGAACCCGGCAATGGCTGTTTACGGTATTGCCAAAAGATTGAAAAATCGAGTGGAGACACTGGGCGACGGGAAGGCTAAGGAGTATAGCGAGCTGATACTTTCAGCCTCAGAGCAGATTCTCAGTATGGCCGATCAGGTAAACGCCTTCATCGCCACGAAGGTAGCGCCTGTGAGTCCTGAGAGGATGCTGATGGATGAGCTTCTGGAAGTTCTGAGGAAGGAATTTGAAGGCAGGCTGAGGGCGCGAGGCATCCGATTGAGATATCCTTCCTCGCTTCCTCAGGTCTGGGCGGACAGGATGGCACTGCTTAGGATAATGAGAAACCTTATGGAAAACGCCCTCAAGTACGGAGGAGACGGCATGAAAGAGATAACTCTGGATTGCCGGGAGGGAGATGATTATTGCTTCCTTTCCGTTCACGACGATGGAGTGCCCATACCCGGAGAGCTATGTAAGATGATCTTTGAGCCCTTCAAGAGAGCGGGCAATGTGAAGGGAGTGCCGGGATTAGGTCTCGGTCTTGGAATTGTCAAAGAACTGGCCCAGAGGCATGGCGGTAGTGTCTGGGTCGAGTCGGATGAGAGGATCGGAAAGACATTCTTCGTATCCATAAGGAAACCGAAGCCGGTTTTATATGAAAATGCCCCTTCTGTTCACTCCTCCCCCTCGACGGGGGAGGCAGGGTGGGGGTGATTTTCATCCTTCGTTGTGCCCCATTCGGGCTTGGGGGTTAGTCAGATGGGCGGAAGGCGGCAGAAAAAGGCACTCATTGTTTTTCTGAAGTATCCGGAGACCGGCAAGGTCAAGACCAGACTGGCCGCTGAAATCGGCTCCGGTGAGGCCTTGCGGCTATACGCGATCCTTGCGAGAAGATCTCTGGGAATTGCCTCGGACCTCATCGAGGAACGATCTGATATTGATGGGATCATTTTTTACGATCCGCCGGATAGAAGACAATCAGTTATTGAAATCTACCCAGGTCCCTGGAGATTTATCGCGCAGAGGGGAAAAGACCTTGGCGAGAGGATGCGCAACGCATTCGATACGGCTTTTGGGCTAGGCTATGGGCAGGCAGTACTCATTGGCTCCGACATCGCTGATCTCGATTTAGGGGATATTCGGAAGGCGTTTGACGCGCTGGCAGAAGGTAAGACTCCTGTCGGAGCGGCGAGGGATGGAGGCTATTATATGATTGGGTTGGGGCGACCCTGCCCCAAAGCGTTTAATTTAGTAGAATGGTCAACCTCGTATGTCTTTCAAGAGACGCTCAAAAATCTGAATATGGACGGACACAGGACTGTTGTCCTTTCTGAGAGGCGGGATGTTGACAGGCGGGAGGACGCTGAGTTCTTGCTGGAAAAAAGTTTTGTCCGCGACTGTATTACCGTCATTATCCCTTTTCTTGAATCAGACACGGATCAAGCGGTCGCCCTGGCCGAACGTCTCCATGTCCTGATCTGGCCTGATGACGAGATCATCCTGGTCAAGGGGCTTGACGATCATGGAGGAAATCAGGGATGTCGGCATTTGAATGAAAAGATCCGAATGATATGCGGTACTAGAGGCAGGGGCGCTCAACTCAACCAGGGAGCCAGCCAGGCATTGGGGACTATTGTCTGGTTCCTTCACGCTGATTCGGTGCCTCCAGCCAACTTCGGATATCATATACGCAAACTCACGATTGGGTCGGAATTCTCTTTCGGGTGTTTCAGACTGGCCTTCAGTGAAGAATCGCCTGAATTGAGACTGATAGCGCGTTGGGCCAACGCGAGGACGAGATATCTGAGACTTCCATACGGTGATCAAGGCATTTTTTGTAGATTAGGATCGTTTAATTCAATGGGAGGTTTCAGAAAAAGGCTCATAATGGAGGATGTGGAGATGGCCCTGGCATTTAGGAAATACGGCAAACTCCTCTTTGCCCCCGAGACGATAGTCACCTCAGGCAGGAGATATCTGAAGGGTGGAGTAGTAAGAACGGCCCTTATGAACCACTTGACCATGATGATGTATATAGCAGGTGTCAGCGATGAGACTCTATACCGTTTTTATTATAGGAGTCCGCATGGCTGATATGGCTTGCGTCAGGAGTTTTTCCTCGGCTGGTGAATAGCGGATTATTCGTAACAGTGTTTATATGAAAATAGATAGCGTCCATCCGGAAATTGTAACCGTTCACGGGTTCAAAAGTTCAGGGGTTCAGGGATGTTTCTCGCTTTCTTCCATCCCTGTTTGGATATCTATGAGCCATCGACTGGCCGGCATTCGTCGCTACAAACCACTGAACAGGCGATCGAACGGACGCATATTGCCAAAAAGGTCTCGTGGTAGGTTCTAATCGGGTCGCTCTTGTTTCTTTTGCCCTCAACCTGGAACCTTGAACCCGGAACATGTGAACGCTTACGAA
>MNYJ01000054.1 GCA_001874005.1 Desulfobacteraceae bacterium CG2_30_51_40 | reverse complement strand
TGAGCAAGCTGTTCAGATTATGCCCTCAACCTACGAAGGGATTAAGGGCGGAACAACCAATAGGGTGAGGACATCGCCGCTCCATGTAACTTGAGCGAAGTGGATACCCCCATTTTGCAATTGCCTCAATAGTCAAAGCGGCGCAGGCCGTTAGCAAGTCCTTGTTCCTGCCTTCGCCGGAATGAGTGAGCCTGGATTCCGGTTCGAGTCGGCAATGACATGAGGCATTTTAATGCTTCGTTGTGCCCCAACAGGGCATGAGGGTTAGTACCAAAACAAAAAAGTTATGATTTAGATTACTTAATCCGTCATATGTTGACTTTTTACCGAACGGAGTTATGATCACGGCCATCAGAGATTTTTCTACCGTCAGGGTGGATTCCGAGGTGTAAGGATTTGAAGATATTGATTGTGGGTGCGGGGGAAGTAGGTTTTTACATTGCCAAAAGGCTCTCAGAGGAGAAGCATGACGTTATTCTGATTGACAAAGAAGCCTCCAAGATAAAGCGTGTGAATGAAAATCTGGACGTAAAGGCCCTTCTTGGTCAAGGCACCAGCCCCCGTTTGCTCCAGGAAGCCGGCATAGTCGGTGCCGATATGCTGGTTGCAGTTACGGACAGCGATGAGGTGAACCTGGTCGCCTGCATGATAGCACGAAAGCTCAATCCCGTGATGACAAAGGTGGCCCGAGTCCGCAACGATGAATACCTGGATCCAAACCTTTTTGACCGTGAACTTTTGGGCTTGGATCATATTATAAGCCCAGAGCATGTGCTGGTGAGGACTATCCTGGATCTTATAGAGGTGCCCGGCGCTTCTGAGGTTGTTGAATTTGTTCAGGGCAGAGTAAAACTTATCGGGTTGAACGTCTCAAAGTATTCTGCCCTTAGGGGGACTCCCCTAAGCTCTTTTCAAAATCTGAAGAGCAACTTCCTAGTAGGTGCGGTGGTAAGGGGTGGGCGGCTGTTCATCCCCAGGGGGCAGGACACCATCAGACAGGGGGACCTGGTGTATCTTGTCGCAAAGGCTGAGGAAGTTAGTAATGTCTTGGCCGATGTATTCAAGGTGAGCCAGGAGCCGGTGGCCAGGGTTCTCATTGTGGGGGCCGGCCAGGCAGGCACCGAACTGGCAAAGCTCCTTGAGAAGAAAAAGATCGCAGTCAAGCTCTTTGAAAAAAATCCCGAAAAGTGCAGCCGGCTTGCTGAGATGCTTGAGAAGACCGTTGTGATAAACGGAGATGGAACAGATCAGGAACTTCTGTTGGAGGAAAACATTGGAGAGATGGACCTGGTAGTGGCGCTCACCGAGGATGAAGAAAACAATGTATTCGTATCCCTGCTCGCAAAGGCCCTGGGCGCCAAGAGGACGATCACCCGCATCAGCAAGATAGGCTATTTGCCTATTGTCCTCACGCTTGGTATTGATCCGGTAGTGAACACCAGACTCTCTGCGGTAAGGGCGATACTCCAGAACATAAGGAAGGGTAGGGTCATTTCAGTTGCGCCTCTCAAAGGTGAGCATGCTGAAGCCATCGAGGCTGAGGCCCTTGAAACCTCAGATATAGTCAATGTGCCTCTTTCCAGGGTGGGGTTCCCAAAAGGAGCGATACTGGCAACCGTAGTCAGAGGTGAGGAAGTAATAATTCCTAAAGGGGATACAGTTGTTGTGCCGGGGGACAGACTGATAATGCTTGCGCTGAGAGATGCCCTTCCCAGGCTGGAAAAGCTCCTTACCGTCAAGCTGGAATATTTCTGATGCACTGGCTTGTCATACTGCGATTCATCGGGCTGTTGGCCGTTTTCATTGCTGCCGCCATGCTCCCGCCACTTGTAGTGTCTTTTATTTATGAGACAATGGATTTTTATGCGATCTTGATTTCCATTGCCGTAAGTCTAGGAGTGGGAGTCATGCTGACGGCCCTTACCGCAGGAGAAAAGGGGGCATCTATCAATCACAGGGATGGGGCTGCCATAGTCACATTCGGTTGGATGTGGGCGGGATTGATCGGGGTTATGCCTTACCTCCTTTACGGAGCTATGCCGAGTTTTGTTGACGCCTACTTTGAGTCAATATCGGGTTTTTCGACAACCGGGGCTTCAATAATAAGGGATGTGGAAGCACTTCCGGTGGGCATCCTGCTGTGGAGGAGCATGACGCAGTGGCTGGGAGGTATGGGCATCATAGTGCTTTCCATAGCGATACTTCCCTTCATAGGAGTCGGGGGGATGCAGCTTTATAGAGCAGAGACTCCAAGTCCTGTAGTGGATAAGCTCAAACCCAGAATATCGGAGACGGCAAGGGTCTTATGGAAGGTATATCTGCTTTTTACGCTGAGTGAGATAGTTCTTCTTGCATTTGGAGGAATGGACATACTTGATGCCGTCAATCACAGCCTATGCACAATTCCGACGGGAGGTTTTTCCACCAGGAATCTCAGCATTGCTTATTATGACAATGCCTACTTTGACAGTGTGATAATTTTCTTCATGCTTCTTGCGGGGATCAATTTTTCACTTCATTACAGGTTTCTGAAAGGGAATACAGGGGCATTTACCCGGGACCCGGAATGTAGAATCTACCTTATTGTTGTAGGGTGTCTTATCGGTTTGGTAGCATTAGACCTCTATGGAAGCGTCTTTGAGTCTTTCTGGCGATCCCTTAGAGCCGCCGCCTTTCAGGTGGCTTCAATAATTACCACAACAGGATTTGCCACTGAAGATTTCGACAGGTGGCCTTCACTTTCGAAACTGATCCTTCTCGGATGTATGTTTATCGGCGGCATGGCAGGATCTACCGGTGGTGGAATGAAGGTCATGAGAATAGTGCTTTTAGTGAAACACGCATTCCAGGAGCTTTTCAGAATAGCCCATCCACATGCCGTAAGCGCAGTCAAGCTGGGAGGAAAGCCTGTGCCGGGTGACGTAATGAGCAGTATCTGGGGTTTTTCAATACTCTATTTTCTTCTCTTTATTGTCTGCACGCTTGCAATGTGCATGGTCGGTCTTGACATGACAAGCGCGTTTTCATCGGTTGCGGCATCCATAGGGAATATCGGCCCGGGTCTGGGCCTAGTTGGCCCGACTCTGAATTACATGGATGTGCCGGCTCTGGGGAAATGGATACTTATTTTTTGTATGCTTGTGGGCAGGCTTGAGGTATATACGGTGTTGGTGCTGCTTACTCCCGAGTTTTGGAAGAAGTAGCGGGTGAAAGAGATACGTAAGAAAATAATCCCACGTAGCGTTCCATGTCTTTAAGCTGGAGTCGTTTTTTCCGGGCCTGGACTTCTGAAAGCCTTATGGAGGGATAAGGCCCGGGGGAAAAAAATTTGCGACAAGTATTGCGACATGGCTTAAGAGCGTTTTGAAAAACCACTGTCGTCAGGCTGTGATAAGGGCGGGTATGAGAAAGATGATGCCAATACTGGCGGACACTGACTCAGCAGACCATGGCCCATACAACGAGTTTCGCCAACGCCTTGTCGCTGCGGCGCACTTATAGGAAAAGCTATCGGAGAACAAATAAGAGCTTTAAAGGATTTCGAGAAGAGCCACATGTCAGATCTTGTTATTTCAGTATTCGGAACGGATAGACCGGGGATCGTCGCTTCTGTGTCAAAGGTCTTCTTTGATAGCGGGTGCGACGTGAGGGATGTCAGCCAGACAACTCTCCAAACTGAGTTTGCAGGCATATTTGTTGTGACACCGCCCGCGGGTCTCGATCCTGCCGATATCGAGGAGAGAATCAAAAAAGAAATTGTTTCCTTCGGTCTTGATGTTTTCGTAAAACCCATGGGACAACTCGAAGAGGTCACCCATCCCAAGGGTGGAGAACCCTTTGTGATTACGGCAATGGGCCCTGATCGTCTTGGTCTTGTGGCAGGCCTCACCCAGATAATAGCAGGATTCGGGGTAAACATTGTAAACCTCAAGGCCATATTCAGGGGAGGTAATGATCCCAGGCGAAACATCATGATCTACGAAGTGGACATACCATGCAATCTGGATCTGACCGACTTTCGAGACGCGCTTGCAAGGAGGGCTGTTGAGCTGAAACTTGATCTCAGCATTCAGCACAGAGATATATTTGAGGAAATAAACAGAATATAGCGGAGGAAAAGACTCCAGTAAATGCTAACGGAAAGAGAAATACTATCAACATTGGAAATGCTCAAAAGTGAGCATCTTGATGTCCGAACCGTGACTTTAGGGGTAAGCCTGCTTGACTGCTCCAGTCACGATGCGGACGTATTCAGAGGCCGCGTAAGAACAAAAATACTCACGCTTGCCGGGGGCTTGGTGAAGGTCTGCAATGAGGTGGGAGACAAATATGGTATCCCTGTGGTCAACAAGAGAATCTCAGTAAGCCCTGTAGCTGTTATCGGAGCCGGGTTTTCATCAAAGGAACTGGTAAAGACCGCCAGGTTGATGGATGAAGTTGCAGCAGATGCGGGCATTGACTTTATTGGAGGCTTCAGCGCCCTTGTTGAAAAGGGTCTTGCGAGGGGAGACCTGGCACTCATTGAAGCGATTCCTGAAGCGCTCTCGGAGACTAAGAGGGTATGCGCATCGGTAAACGTCGCTTCAACAAGGGCAGGGATCAACATGGACGCCGTTTACCTGATGGGTAAGACAATCAGGTCGGCTGCACTGGCTAGCGCTTCATCTGACGGCCTTGCCTGCGCTAAACTCTGTGTCTTTGCTAACATACCCCAGGATATCCCATTCATGGCGGGTGCGTATCTTGGTATAGGAGAGCCTGATGCAGTCATAAACGTGGGAGTGAGCGGTCCCGGTGTGGTCAAAAAAGCCATTGACAGAGCCAGGGCAGTCTCAAATGACCTTCATCTGGGAAGACTATCAGAGATTATCAAGAGGACCGCCTATAAGGTGACAAGGGTTGGAGAGCTTATAGGCAGAGAGGTAGCAGCCAGACTCGGGGTTCCCTTCGGAGTGGTGGATCTTTCTCTTGCCCCCACACCAAATGTGGGAGACAGCGTAGGCGAGATATTTCAGAGCCTGGGTCTGGGAAGTATCGGTGTTCCCGGTTCAACTGCTCTTCTCGCCATGCTCAATGACGCCGTTAAGAAAGGGGGGGCCTTTGCAAGCTCATATGTCGGGGGCCTAAGCGGCGCATTCATCCCTGTGAGCGAGGACCTCAATATCGCCGAGGCGGCCGAGAAGGGTTTCCTGAGTATTGAGAAGCTTGAGGCGCTCACCAGTGTTTGCTCTGTCGGTCTCGACATGGTTGCCATACCGGGAGACACGTCTGCTGAGACCATTTCCGCGATAATAGCAGATGAGATGGCCATAGGAGTTGTGAACAAGAAGACTACGGCGACCAGGCTCATCCCCGTGCCTGGTAAAAAGGCTGGTGAAAAGGCATTCTTTGGAGGTCTTCTCGGCGAGGCCACAATTATCGGCGTAAGAGATGGGCAGTCAAGTGATTTCGTAAGAATGGGGGGCAGGATACCCGCTCCCATCCAAAGCCTTGTAAACTGACACGGGAGGGGCCGAAGGCTCATTATTAATTCATTCATCTGAGACCTTTGCTTGAGTAAATGAATGACTGGCTTAGGGCATCTTCGGGATAATGAAAGCGGTAGCGGTTGTATTAGCGTAAGCTCAAAAATATGCTAAGAGCTTAAGACTTCCTGGGCAAGCAGAAAGGAGCGATTATCGAGCTGTTCATTTTGGCGGGAGCGGCGTGCAATCCCCTTTTTCATCGCAGTAAGGAACGGGCTTCAGATAGAGGCCCACCTTGCCGCTCTCCGATACCCTCCATAGCCTTCCAGTAACGGTATCAAGCATAAACTGATCCTTGGCGGATTCCGATATCTGCCCGAATACATACCTGCCTTCCTGAGTCGAAAGGGAAACCTGTGTCTTTGTCTGGGCGGTCGGCTGGGCTGGAAGGCCAAAAGGCTGTGAAAAGGCCGATGATGCTTGCAATACATAACAACAAGCGCAGGCAATCAAAAATGCCCATCGCGAGAGTAGGTAAATCATGGCTTCCTCCCTTAGAGTTATATGAAAATGCGCCTTCCCTTTATCCCTCCTCCATTGACGGGGAAGGGAGGGGCGGCGGTGATTTTCCTGCTTCGTTGTGCCCTATCCGGGCATGGCTGTTAGATGGCAACCAAGTGGTAAGTACGATCTTCATTTTACATTACATGTGATTGAATGTCACCAGCAAAGGTATCAGAACGGCTAGTGATAAAGCAAAACGTTATAGGCATGAAGTTATTACAGAACTATTGGCTTTACTTGCTCGTTGCTGATATAATAAATTCGATGTTGTTCGGCGTTCCGGGCTCTGCCCGGGAGTCCAAGGCATTTGGCAAAATATGGATAGTACGTGATACCGGCTTACGCGGGGGATAGCTTTGCGCAGATCAGGACATGCAGACCAGTAATCAGCTTCTGTAGGTGCGCCTTTAGGCGCAGGGCATACGGTTTCCGTGCGGCTGAAGCCGCACCTACCCCGGATTTTTTTAGTTCGTGTCCATCCGGAAATGGCTATTTTCACCGATTTCGGCGTTGGGCTCAAATTTTTATCCTCGAAATACGTCAATGTATTCCTGTGGTTAAAATTATCGCCCGCCTTGAACTCGACGAAACTATCTCATTTCCGGATGGACACTAGTTCATGCGTTATATTAATTTATTGAGATAATCTTATATTATAACGAAGAAGGCACGGCAGCCGCGAATCAGGGGGTTTGGTTCAAGAGTAAATGGCAAGCGCTAAGGATATTAAAGGATACGACGAGATGATGCCTGGCTGCGACCGAGTCAGGGTCATATTTTCTCTCTTGCAGGCATTCAAGGAGAAAATAAAGGAAGTCGCGTCAACACGAAGTGCGTCAACTGGTGAGATAGAACTTGTTCATATAGGTAACGGACTCAAGAAAGAGCTGTCAGTTATAAAGGCCGAAACTGCACTGCTTCTGAATGAAATTATCGGAAGACCAATAAAACCGATTGATGTTGAAAAGCACATTGGCCGCATTGAATATCTTGTAGCGGGCCTGGAAGAACTTGAGCCCTCTGTGGTCAAAAGATGGCAGGCGGGGCAGGTAGTTCCCGAACTTATAAAAAAACTTGACGAAACCGCCTTGGAGATAAGGCGGATTGAGGAGAGGATTAGGGGAGTCTCTGTCTCCTATGGGCCGCTTGAGTTCCTGGGTAGAATAGGCCGACGTTTTAAGGCGGTCTTGAAGTCGGTTTTCAGCCCTGCACTGCTTGTCACAAAGATCGTGGGATTTGTGGCGATATTGACTGTAATCGGTTTTATATATCTATGGTTTACCATGGACAAGGAAGAAGATGTTTCTCTGCGTATTACCGTATTGAGCGCCCAGATATCAGCCAGAGAGGAACTTATGAGGCGGCTTGGTGAAGAGGCCACCCGTCTTGAAAAGACCATATACGATATGGAGGAAAAGGCTGCGGAGCGGTCCGAGAAACTTACCCTTGTTGAGTATCGTCTTAAGTTCCAGGAAATCAGAGAGGCACGCGAAAAGCTGGCCGTCGAGATATCCATGCTCGACAGAGACCTAAAGGAGAAGGAGGCAAGGCTCTCTCATATCCGCGACATGAACTTTTTTATGAGGCTTTTTCGCATCAGGCCTTGAAGATCAGGCAACCCAGACCGACTCCAGGTAGGTGGCATCGAAGTCAATGACAACACCCGGGCGGTTCTTTCCGATATCCCAGGATACAAAATAGGCAAAGTCTTCAGGGCTGAAATTTTCATTATCCATGAGGGAGGAGCCTATAATCTGCTGAGTCCTGCTGATTGCCGCCTTGATCGTCCTGTCAATGGATAGCGCCTGATTTACGGCCTTGAGAGCCGGGGTGGTGTGGATCTGCTCCAGGGCTTCATCCCAGTGTATTGCAGGCACCTTCTGCCTCAGGATGTAAGCGTTCCCCCTGTCTCTTACGATAAGAAGCGGAGGATTTATCCTCACGGCGGTCGCTCCCGCCTTTAGACCGGTCATGGCCGGAGCAAGGCGCAGCAAGACCGCCCTTTTCCTTTCCATCTCAAGTACCTGCCTTGCCTGCATCCTTTCGAATATGAAATCTCTTCCATCTATGGAAATCTCTTTGAGCCTGGTCGGGTCAAATCCTATATCCATCAGGTCTCCTATGGTAATCCTGTATGTTCCAACCCTGTTATGCTGCTTGAGCCATGCAGTAAGGCTTGGGCGGCGGTAGTTCTGGAGACTTTCAATGAATCGAGCCGGGCTTTCTTGAAGCCCTTTCGGCAGGGCTGACCAGATGCACTGCTCCCCGCTCACGAGCACCTCTCCATTGGGAAGTTCCCTCGGGGCATAGGACTTCATGGGGAGACCTGCTATACCGGGAGAAAGCTCAATCTGTTCAACAGATTCGCCTCCGGTGTACCCCAGAAGATCTCCTATTCGTCTTCTGAAGGATATTAGTTTTGTCACGAAACGAGTAAACATGAAACGCATTATCGGAGGTGCTTCCCTCTTTGCTATCTGTTCTTTAAAATATATTAGGAGCGCATCATAGAGGTCTCTAAATTCCTTGATGGTGCGCCTGACCATGATCTCATTGTCGCGCATGTCTATTGCGGCACGCCTTCGCTTCAGGTGATGGATCAGTTTCACTACCGCTTCGCCGAGGTCTCTGTTTCTCAGTTTAGGAGGAACGTATATCATGTATCCGTTGGCCGTCTGCCCCTGCTGTGCTCCAATGACGGAATCCATGGGTTCCCATGCCTGTTTGAGATATATGTCGTAGGTGGGGTCCTCGGGTGGGATGATGTTGTCCAATATGCCTACTGCACCCTTTTCGGCCAGGAAATCACGGAAGTGCTCAATAATGCGGTTTCCCAGGCCTCTTTTTCTAAAGGGAGGAGCAACCTCGACATAGACGAGGTAGTAACAGGGGATGGGTTTGTTGAGATAGATCATGTTGAGTCTTCCGATGTTTTCGCCTGTCTCGGCATTTATCTCTATTACCCTGAAGCCGTTATGGGGTCCATCCGGTGTGAGGCGGTCTGTCTTGGCTCCCGAAACAGTATGTTTGACAAGGTCCCAGAGGTGGTCAAAGAGGTCTGCCATGGCCGGGCACTCTGATGCTCCCGCCTTCATACCCTCCTCAATGAGGCCTATCAGAGCAAGCCTGTCGTGTGTGGTCAGTTCAGAGCGTTGTTTTTCAAAACGGATGTCTTCATTCATATTTACCGCAGGCTTCATGGCGTTTTTAACCCTCTATTGTAATTAAGCAAAAAAAAAGCGGAGCGTGTGCTCCGCTTTAAACATGTCCCCGATGACGACACACGCTAGGCCATCCGGGACCTCCCGTAAAAATAAAAGTAAAGCCCTTTAATCGAATTAATTGTGCGTGTGCAGTGCATGTCTATACCTTTTTCTTAATTTTAACAATTTGTAACGGGCCGGGAAATATATGTCAATCCTTTTTTTCCATGTGGTCTTTGTCCGCCTGTGCAATGAACCACTCTATCTGTCTGCAGACTCCTCTTACTACTCTCACCTCCCTTGCCCGCAGGGGAAGCCTTGACAGGAAACGCCTTATGTTGAGCATCCAGTGCTCGGGATTTTGAGGATTCAAGAATCCTATCCGTCCCAAGACCTCCCCCAGGTGATCATACATTCCTTCAAGCTCGAATCTGTCCGCAAGCCGAGGAATCTCTCGTTCATCCTGAGGGCGGGATGCCATCATTATTTCGTAGCAGAATATGAGAACAGCGTGGGCAATATTAAGGGACCAGAATGACGCAGTCGGTATGGTTGCAATGGTATTGCAATAGCGCAGGTGTTCATTGGAAAGCCCCCTGTCTTCGGGCCCGAAAAGAATGGCGATGGAGTTCTGTCTGGAGATACCGATAAGCTCTGCGGCCAGAGACCTCGGATCCGTGAGGGCCGGTCTCTGACTTCCGGTTCGTGCAGTGGTGCCGATGACATACTGAAACGGCCCCAGGATTTCTTTTAGATCCTCATAAACCTTCATCTCTTCTATTATATCTATGGAGGTTCCGGTAGCGGTTTTTAAAACCCGGCTGAGATCGCAGTTCTTTGGTCTGACTAAGCTTAGATGCCTGAGCCCCGTATTGTTCATGGCCCTTGCTACAAAGCCGATATTTTCGGGGATGTGGGGTTCTACCAGGACAATGCTGATATTTTCCTTATTTACGCTATTTTCCATCGCGCAGCACCTTTATTACGTCTGCCATGAGCAGATCACTGTCAAAGGAAAAGGAGACAGTTCCCTTTTCAACAGAAAAGGAGTTGAGGCTGCAGTTATACTCATCGGCTACCTCCTCAAGGATTTGCCTGAATTTCAAAGCCTCTGGGTGAGCCGGACTATCAACAGACTCTTCAAACATGTCAACTTCAATTACTCCCATATTCGCCTTCCTCATTTATCGTGAAAATACACCCCCCCACCCCGACCCTCCCCCGCGCGGGGGGAGGGAAATCCTCGACCTTGTAGAGTCAAGGTCCGGAGGAGGATTTCCATTAGCGGGGGCGACAAAATTTTTCTGTCATGAGCGTTTGGTATGAAAATTATCCCCCGCCCTGCCATCCCCCCGCAGTGTATGAAGGATCCCTGCTTTTTATCTTGCAGGCTTTGCCTCACTCACTATATCATCCCAAGTTGCGCTGTGAAATCTTATTATTCAAGGCCTACAGATTGCCTGAAGATAAATGAGTTCTTCGGTAAACGGCTATTAGGGGTTTGTATGAAAATGCTCTTTCTTTTTGCCTCTTCCCCTTTACCGTAGAGACGTCGGGATGCAGCAGCATTATTCCCTACCCCTCGACAATGGGGTGGGGGTGATTTTCATGCTTCGTTGTGCCCTGCGATGGCATGTCGGTTAACTGGAGGAAAGAAGGAATTGTCACCAGGCTGTTTTCTAGCAGGGAGTTTTTTGTGGAGGAAAGTCTTTATGGCGCGTGTGCGAAAAGCATCATTCTGGTTGCGCTGGGCTTGTATTATTGCGATCGTTTTTTCTCTGTTGGGAAAAGTCTCTCTTGCGGGGCCGCCTCCAATAGCGGCTCCTGCCAAGAGTGGCGTCTCCTCAGTGGAATTTAAGGGAGGGAAACTTTCAGTATCGGCCGTTGATGCTGATCTGGCCTTGCTACTGAAGGAGGTAGCCAAGAAGTCAGGTATTCAGATAGTTCTCGGCGCTACTGACGATCGGAGGGTTACGGCCTCCTTCAAGGATTTATCACTTGAGAGGGGACTGCGGAAGATATTGAGGGGACAGAACTACTATCTTTTCTTTTCAGTGCCGAAAAAGGGCGATGCCGGCTCCGGTCTCCAGTGTGATGTCTCACGCGTTGTCTTACTGAACAAGGGTGGAAAACCACCGGGAAAAGAGGGGGCCCAGGGGCAAGCCTCAGTGACTGTTACGCGCGATGCCTCCTCTGTGGTAGGTGAAATTATCGGAGAACTTCTTAGCGATGATCCGAACGTCCAGGCACAGGGACTTGAAAGACTGGCGCGAAGCCTCGAGACAATAAGAAACATTGACCCGGAGATTATGGGTGCCTTGAGGCTTGTTATAGGAGAAGAAACAAGAAGCTCCGGGCTCGCCGGCCTGAGGGAGATTCTAAAGAAGGACGGAAGCAGAGGAGATGCCGTCCCTGCAAACTAGAAAATCAGTGCTGTTTCTAAGCTGTGTTGCCTTCGCATTAGTTTTTTGTGCGGTTCTTTCATGCAGAAGCTCCCCCATTGACGACTCAGATGTTAGATATTATACCTTCGAGGTCGTCAACTCATATCCCCATGATCCTGATGCATTTACCCAGGGGCTCGTATTTGAAGGCGGGTTCCTCTATGAAAGTACCGGCCTTTACGGAAGATCAACGGTCAGAAAGATTGATATTAAAACAGGGGTTGTGCTTGCTTCAAGAAATCTGGAGAAATCATATTTCGGAGAGGGGCTCGCCATTGCGGAAGACAGGATTTTTCAACTGACGTGGAAAGAAAAGACCTGCTTTGTATATGATAAAAACAGCATTATCTTGTTGAAGTCTTTTGCCTATCCCGGCCAAGGATGGGGCCTTGCCTATGATGGTAAGGACCTTGTAATGAGCGACGGGACAGGGGTCCTCAGATTCATGGACGCTCCGACATTTAAAGAAAAGAGACGCGTCGAGGTAGAAGATAGGGGGTCTCAGATTTCGTTACTTAATGAACTTGAGTATGTCGAGGGGGAGATATGGGCCAATATTTGGCAGAAGGATCAGATAGTCAGGATATCTCCCGGGACGGGGCGGGTAACTGGGTGGATTGACCTTAAAGGCTTAAGAGACATTGCGGACGCAAGAGATTCTGAGGCTGTGCTCAACGGTATCGCTTATGACGCGGCCGGAGGGCGGCTTTTTGTAACCGGCAAGAACTGGCCCAGGCTTTTTGAGATAAGAATAATAGAAACCAGATAGAGCTGGAGGACTCAATGGAAAATGCGCGATATGATGTTGTGATAATAGGTACCGGCCCTGCCGGGCTGCAGGCCGCGATACACGCTGCCAGGAAAAAGACCTCTGTCCTGGTTCTGGGAAGGGAGCGCAGAAGCAGTGTTTATGGGGCCCATATCGAGAACTACTGCTGCATAACCGGAGTTACCGGAGAGGAGCTTCTCAAACAGGGAAGAAACCAGGTGAAGGCCTCAGGCGGTGTCTTCATTGAAGAGGATGTAACAGAGATAAAGCCCCTGGAGCGAGGTTTCATGCTCCGTCTTGAAGGCGGGTCGGAGATCAGCGCTAAGGCGGTAATAATTGCCATGGGTATATTCCGCAAGAAACTCAAAGTGCGTGGGGAAAAGGAGTTTCTCGGAAGGGGAGTAAGCTATTGTGTTGACTGTGACGCAAACTTCTTTAAGGGCGAGCGCGTGGCTCTTGTCGGAGGAAAAAGCGCTGCGGTGAGCGGGGCCTTGACATTGCTTTTCTATGCCTCAGAGGTTCACCTTATCTACGATGAGCTTGATGTCTCGGAAGCCCTTGCCGGGCAGCTTTCAAACTCGGCCGTGATAGTGCATCCCCAAAAGAAGATCAAGGAAATAGCAGGAAAGGATGCGGTACAGGCACTGGTACTGGACGACGGGTCGCGCCTGGATGTCTCAGGGGTCTTTATCGAGCTGGGAGCAAAGGGCGCTATAGAACTTGCAGGAACCCTGGGGGTTGCACTTGATCCTGAAACCATGCAGTACATAGCTGTTAACCGTAACCAGGAGACAAACATACCAGGGATATATGCCGCGGGAGATATATGCGGTCCCCCCTGGCAGGTGGCGAAGTCCGTGGGAGAAGGCTGTGTGGCAGGCATAAAGGCGGCTGAATACGCTAAGAAGGGCTGATCAGATGCTATTTACTCGTAATTTATAGCTTGATTCGATACCTCGGATGATACCTGAAAGAGTTCTGTTTACGGGTGAGCCTATCCCCAGCGCTGTGGCCTCCCGCACTATAGCTCCGTTTATTGCATCCACCTCAGTCTTTCTCTCTCGCAGGACATCCTGGAGCATGGAGGCGATGTTGGTTGATGTAGCCCTGCATACCTCCAAGACCTTTTCCATAGGATCATCATAGGGTAGTTGAATGCCTTTGGCTCTCACCACTTCCATGGCTTCCTCGACCGCATCCCGCATTATGGGTCTCAGGGGCTGTGTTTCAGGGAGATCTCCGTTTGTAAGCCTTGTTATTGCGGCAAGGGCGTTGATGCCTACATTCACGAGGAGCTTTCCCCATATGAGTCCCTCAACTTTTTCAATGGTTCTTGCGCAAAACCCTGCCGAGTTTAGTGCTGTGGCTATATGCTCTATCTCTGCCTCTTTGCCTGGCAATAGTCCTATTATGGTCTCTCCTCGCCCCGCGTGTCTCACATGGCCTGTTCCAAGGAGAGTTCCACCCTCTGCGGTTATGCCGGCAGTAACTCTTTCTTTTCCAAATATATGCTGGAGCGTTTCGAGGTTTCCAAGCCCGTTCTGAAGCGTCAGGACGATACTGTCCGGCAAAGCCCATCTGGAGGCGTTGAGGGCTGCATCATTCGTCTGAGCCGACTTGACAAAAACGATTATCACCTCTGGGGAAAACGCGGTCCCTTCGGCAAAGGCAGGCACATTGACAGATGTGCTCCTGCCTCCATCTTCCACAATCACTCCCTGCCGACTTATCGTGGCAGCCCTTTGCTCCCGGTAATCAAGGAGTGCCACGTTATTACCGGCGTCCTTCAAGCGGGCTGCAAAGAGGCATCCCATGGCCCCGGGGCCCACTACCAAAATGTTCATAACACCCTCCGCCTAAATCTTTTCCGCCTCTTCGTCGCTCATTGAGAAGGTGTGCTCCGGCGCTGGAAATATCCCCTTTTCTACCTCCTCCCTGTACCTGCCTACGGCGGCTTTGATCTCAGGGGCGAGGTTTATGTATCTCTTGACAAATTTGGGAGTAAAGCGCTCAAAGAGCCCCAGGATATCGTGAACGACCAGCACCTGGCCGTCGCAGTCCTTGCCTGCTCCTATTCCTATGGTAGGTATGGAAATACTTCTTGTTATGAGGGCCGCCAGCTTGTCCGGGATACACTCCATTACAATCATAAAGGCGCCGGCCGCCTCCAGGTTCCTGGCTGATTGGAGGAGTTCCCGCGCGCTTTCCGCGTTCTTTCCCTGCACCTTAAAACCGCTTAATTGGGTCGCGGTCTGGGGGGTAAGACCGATGTGCCCGCAAACGGGGATGCCTGCTTCAACTATTGCCTTTACGGCAGGGCACATGGTGCTGCCTCCCTCCAGCTTTACTGCGTCACACCCCGCCTCCTTGATGAATCTGCCGGCGTTTGCGACTGCCTGTTCCACGCTGAGCTGATAGGACATAAAGGGCATATCGCCTATTACGAAACTATGACCGGCAGCCCTGCTTACCGCCTTGCAGTGATGGACCATCTCATCCATGGTAACCGGCACCGTGGAGCCGTATCCAAGCACCACCATGCCCAGGGAATCTCCCACAAGTATTGCGTCAATGCCTGCCTGATCTACAAGACTTGCCGTCGGGAAGTCGTAGGCGGTAAGCATGGAGATCTTGAGTCCTGATTCCTTCTTTTTCTGAAAATCGGCTATTGTAATCTTGCGTTGTTCCATCGGATGCTCCTTCCATGCGGCCCGGGCCGTTTGATTAAGGTCCTTCAGTCAGGCACTTGGAAATCAAGGATGGGCGCACCCTCAGTCCAAAGGGATCATGGTGGCTCTCATCAGGACCGGCTGTCGTCCCGGTCTATCCCGGAAAGATCCAGGCGGCGCCTCCTGAAGGTACATTTGGTTTACTGCTTGATCGTTCTTGAAATAGGCTGGAAGTGAACCCTGTGGATCCATCCCCCGCCAGCATACCTGGCTGGTAAGCCTATCAAACGGCCGTTTTTATGTCAAACAATTACACCTCTTTTCTGATCTGCCTCCGTTTCTTTCCACTTGCGCCTTGTTTTCGCAGTTGTATAATCTCAAGCCAACTTGGTAAAATAGAGAGTCCCTCGGGTATGGCGAGTCTTTCAGGAGGGGAAGGAATGAGACCATGGCACAGATAGACGCTTTTTTTAAGTTGATGCACGAGCAGGGGGCTTCGGACCTGCATCTTGTCTCAGGCCAGCAGCCGGTATTGAGGATCAGGGGCGATCTGGAGAGGGTGAAATATCCAAGGCTTGAAAACGACGCCCTTAAGGCTATGCTCTATGAGATAACAAGCGAGGAAAAGATAAAGGTATTCGAAGAAACAGGTGATCTTGATTTCGCCTATGAGATACCATCCCTTGCAAGATACAGGGCAAATTATTTCCAGCAGCGATGCGGGATAGGAGCTGTATTCCGCGAGATTCCCTCGAAGATAATGACCTGTGAGGAGCTGGGACTTCCTCCTGTAGTAAGAAGGCTTGCGTCGCTCCCGAGGGGACTTGTGCTTGTTACCGGCCCCACCGGAAGCGGAAAATCAACCACCCTTGCCGCAATAATCAAT
>MNYJ01000103.1 GCA_001874005.1 Desulfobacteraceae bacterium CG2_30_51_40 | reverse complement strand
AATCCACGGCATAGCTGGGAGCCTCGGAGTCGCCGTCGTGCCCGTGGTATCAGCCTGGATCGGGACATACGCAGGCTGGCGAGGACCCCATATCATTTACGGTATCATCGGACTGGGCCTTGGTTTTTATTCACTGACCATTAGAAGGCAGAAAACGGAAAAGAAGACTGGGGCTGATAAACCAAAAGAAAAAGGCGCAGAGCAGAAGATATCCCTGCTCAACCTGATATTCTTTTTCATCTCTGCCATGGCCCTGGGCCTCACATATAAGGGTATCATGACCTTTCTTCCCGCCTACATGGGAGAAAACGTCACCTGGGCCGGCATGAGCGTCAACAAGGTGACATTGGGTGGAACCGTCACCACGCTTGCGCTCCTTTCAGGAGCTGTGGGCCAGTACATCGCAGGAAGGCTGGTTGACCGCATTTCCGCTGAAAGGCTCTACCTCCTTTCAATAGCTGTGGGCACGATATGCGTATTCATAATGTCTGTATCTACCAATGTGATGCTCATAGCAGCCGCTGTGGTCTATGCCTTTTTCTATTTCTCGACTCAGCCCATTCAGAATTACCTTCTTTCAAGATACTTTCCCCCCCACCGGCAAGGCATGGGCTACGGCATACATTTCTTCATCACCTTTGGAATAGGCTCTACCGCAGCGGCCGTGTCAGGATACCTTGCGGATCAATTCGGGCTAAGGTCCGTTTTCTACTTCATGGGTATGTGCTTCATCCTCTCCTGCGTCGCCTCCTGGATACTCCTTGTGCGCACAAGAGAAAAGTAGTCCGGCACACCGTATTGGAATCAGAGCCTTTTTTACCGTGAAAATACACCACGCCGTTCCGTCGGTATCGGGGCCGTAATCGCAGATGAGAAGAGCAGACCGGGCTTTAAGAGACGATACCGATGCCGACCCCGAAAACGCTTTGGAAACAGAGAAGAGATTGAAAGAAGATTTTCATCCTCAAGGGCGATGCAAATCGCGTCATGAAAATTGGCATAAATATTGCTTCCTAATAAATAAGGTGGGTCGTCAGAATCAGGACACCGGCCGCTTGAATAAAACAGTTTTTCTTAAAGAGGTTGAGAGGCGTTTACTAACGGCCATGCCCGAATGGGGCACAACAAATGATGGAAATCACCCACACCCCTCCCTCCCACGTCGAGGGGGAGGAAATAGTGTAGCCGCATCCCGACATTTCGACGGTAAAGGGGGAGGGATAAAGGGAAGGGGGCATTTTCAAATAAACTGGCCATAGGTTTGCCGCCTTAAAAAAACGGATATGAAATACGTATGCGTCAACTGCAAGAAGGAATGGAGAGAAATTGCCCCGGAAGAGGAAGGCTTTTCCCACGGTCTTTGTTCTTCATGCCTCAAAAAGGCCCTTATCCCTATCTACAGAGACAGGCAGAAAAAAGAGGGAAACTTTGATTGCTTCGGAACCTCACTTGGATATTGCGATCAAGGGGCGTGCAAATATCGTCCGGTATGCCTTGAGCTTATGTGACAAGGCCTAACCATTTTTGATGATTCCTGATTTTTTATGAGCCCGCCTTGATAGAGGCCCTCAGCTTATTTGTGGCCTCCTGGTCAACTGAGAAATCGTCCTCCCTGACAACAACGCCATACCTTTCTCTCGCCGCAGCAAGGCTGACATATCCCTCCATAACATCGGCCGCTACCATTTCAGGTTCCCTCTCAAGGGGACTGCCGTAGCCACCTCCTCCTGCCGCGTCCATCACGACCACATCCCCGGGTTTGAGCCTTGTAAGACCATAGGCGTTTCCTGCGTTACCGTTTACCAGGAAACTGGCCTTCCCGCCCGGCATACCACCGAAAAGACCCTCGGGCGGATATCTGTATCTGCCCGCCTGGATACCCAGATATACAGGGGGGATGGGCGCATAAGCATCATCAGGAATTTTGAGGATCATTCGCCTTCCAAGTCCTCCCTTCGTGCGGCCGGGTCCGCCGGAGTCCCTTATAAGCTCCCTTTTTTCAACCAGAAGTGGGGTGTCGCTTTCAAATATCTCAACCGGTGTGTTGGCGCCGTTAGCGGGAAAGATGTAGCAATATTCACCGTCTCCGGAGGCGCTTGCCCCCATTCCTCCCCCCCTTATCCTTACAGAATGGAACCGCCTTCCGTCACTTCTCCTTCCGTAAAGCACATTCATGGTTGCTGGGGTCCCGCCGCTTCCTGCGATAACCCTGTGGGGAAGGGCTTCAGCCATGGCACGATATACGATTTCGGTGATAAAATGGCCTATCTGCATTCTGGCAGCGACCGCAGCAGGGAACTTACAGTTGATTACGCTTCCCTCCGGAGCGGTCATGCTTATGGGCGCCGCGCATCCGTCATTATTGGGGATATCAGGATCAAACATGCTCTTCATGGCCATGAAGACATAGGCATAGGTGAAGTTATAGACCACGTTTCCACCCCAGTCCACCTGGGGTGAAGATCCGTCCATATCCACCATGATATCGCTCCCCTTGACATGAACCGCTACTTTGATGGTTATATCTTCCTTCCCCTCCATCTGTTCCACTGTCCCCTGGGCCCTATACACCCCGTCCGGAACCTTTTCAATAGCCTGCCTCATGCTCCTTTCGGTCCTTCCAATGACCTCACCGGCAAGATCGTCGAGGCCATCAAGACTATATTCATCGAGCATCTGGTATATCTTGGCCGCGCATACATGGTTGGCCGCGATCTGAGAGCGGATATCGCCTGTCACCTCATCAGGAGTCCTCACATTCCACCTTATCATGTTGATGACGGCATCGTTAATTCTTCCCTCCTCATAGAGCTTAACAAGCGGGATAAAGAGCCCGTCCTCATAGACATCATGGTTGTCGGAGGAGACCCTTCCTCCAATGTCAGAGTGATGAAAAACACAGGCTGTAAATGCCGTCAGTCTGTCTTTGTAAAAAATAGGACTCAGCACGCAGACATCGTTAAGATGCCCGGCCAGGGCCCATGGATCATTTGTTATAAATACATCGCCCGGTTTATAATTATCAGGCGGAAGTCCGCTTATAAGCCTCTTTATCCCGATAGCCATGGCCCCTGACTGACCCGGAGTGGCAAAGCTTCCCTGGGCTAGTTCCCTTCCCAGCCTGTCAGTAAACATACATGTGTAGTCATGGGCATCCCTTAAAAGGCTCGAAAAGGCGGTCCTCGCAACCGTTGTATCGGCCTCATCCACGATGGATATAAGCCTTCTCCAGAGTATCTCTATAGTTACGGGATCAAATATATGACCCATCTCTCCCTCCTGACTTGCAGATCCGGACTGTAAATGACCAGTTACAGCCCAGGCTAACAGCTAGCATTGCTTAAGTTCTACCCACAGAAATCCATATTCATCAACCCTGACAGTTCCGTCCTCACCCACTATCACAGTGGATTCCTTCTCCTCTATGATGGCAGGCCCCCGGAAGGAATCCCCAGGAAACAGCCTGTACCTGTCATAGACCTTAAAGGGGATGAAGTCGCGCAGAGCGGCTGAAAAGGCAGACCTTTCTCCCTTCAAGGCATCTGATCCGTCAGCCGGATGCGGCACTGTCCCTTCTCCTCCGGCCGGCCTCGAAGCGAGTTTGGGAAGGGCAAGCAGTCGCTCAGGCAAACTGGCCCTTACCCTGAAGTTGATGAATTCAACCGGGGTGTCAGGATAGGTCCTCCCATAAAGCCTCTCATAGACAAGATCAAAACGTCTTCTCAACTCCTCCCTGGTCAGGCCCTTCATATTTTCTTCCGGAACGGCGATATTCGTCTCAGACCCCTGCCCGACAAAGCGGGCATCAATAGATTTTATATATTTTACCTTCTCCACGTCTCCGGACTTTCTGAGCGTCCTTGCGCCCTCCGCCTCCATAAGGCCGAATATCCTTTCGATGTCCTCAAAGTCGGCCTCATTCAGGCTTACCTTGTGGCTCCTCACTAGGTCGAAGGCCCTCGGCGCCGTAAAAAAACCCAGAGCAGACCCCACGCCGGCGTTTGGCGGAACCAGGAATCTCGGAGACCCAAGCTTCTTTGCAAGCCCATAGGCATGCACCGGGCCGGCACCCCCAAAGGCTACTACGGTTGCAATCTTTGGATTTCCTCCCTTCTCTGCTATATGGGTCTTTGCGGCTGCGGCCATGGTCTCGTTTATAAGGTCATGAATGCCCCAGACCGCCTGTATATAGGATACCCCCAGAGGCTTTGCGATCTCTTCCTCTACCCCCTTCCTGGCGGCCTCCCGGTCAAGCTTCATCTCCCCTCCGAGGAAATAATTCTCGTCGAGATATCCGAGCAATAAATCCGCATCCGTCACGCAGGGCATCTTCCCTCCCCTGCCATAGCATATAGGCCCCGGGTCGGCCCCCGAGCTTTCAGGCCCCACCTGCAAGGTACCCATCTTGCTTGCCTTGGCGATGCTTCCGCCTCCGGCTCCTATCTCCATAAGATCCACCACAGGCACCTGAATCGTAAGGCCGCTACCCTTCATGAAGCGCTGCACCCTTCCGACCTCAAAGGTCGGGACAACGCCTGCAACCCCTCCCTGAATAAGACAGGATTTAGCGGTCGTTCCTCCCATGTCAAA
>MNYJ01000111.1 GCA_001874005.1 Desulfobacteraceae bacterium CG2_30_51_40 | reverse complement strand
GCATGACGCTGCACGATCTCGGGCATCCCGCCTATGAGCACGTATTGATGGAATAGCTTGAGCAATATGGGATGGGCAAGGGATGGAACGGGTATCCGGTGGTAATACTCCAGTGCCTTTTCCTCACCAGTAGCCGCAAGGAACTCGTCGAAAGCCAAAGGGTACATGAACAGATACTGAACCCTGCCGACCGGAAAGGCCGGTTTGTCAACATTGATGACCGTCTCCATGAGAGACCCGGCGGCAATCACATGGAGCTGATTGGCTGACTCATAAAAAAAGCGCATATAAGCCATAGCCTGGGGGGAATTCTGGATCTCGTCAATGAAAAGCAAGGTCTTTTTGCCGGGAGATCCCGAGAGCCTCTTGAAGAGAAAAATGGCCTCAATCAACTCTTCGGCGGAAAGGTTTCTCGCAAAAAGGTTCGCATCTTCAAACTTTTCCAGGTTGAGATACGCATACTGGTCAAACTCCCTGGAGAAGATCTCGACCGCGGTGGTCTTTCCCACCTGTCTGGCTCCTCGTAAGACCAGCGGCTTATGATATTCCGAGTCATACCAGCGTTTGAGTTGCGCAATGACCTTTCTTGGAAACATGGCCATGGCCCATAAGCTCCCGCATGCCTTCGTGTTACTATCTTGTACCAAAGTCAGGGTACTTTTATACTTCTAGCGTAACAAAGTCAACCCACTTTGTACAACAGGGGACGCCCTTCACATTTGCAGATTTGATAAGGGAAGATTGACTGTTGCACGCTACGTTCATTTGTGTTTCTAACGGCATTGGCAGCGGTTCTTAGGTATGGGTACTCGGGAGGTCCGAGAGCATTTTCTGTAATACATTTTTAAGCCTGGGTAGATGAGTCCGGCAGATGTCGTAAACGATTTCATGATCAACATTTGCGTAATGGTGCGAGACGAGGTCTCGGAATCTTGCAAGTTTATCCCATTCGATAGCCGGGTACCGACACAAAAAGTCTAGGTCGAGCTTCTGAATCTTCCTCACCGATTCCCCGATAACCTGCAATCTCATCGAAACGGAATCCAGAACCGTGAGGCCGTCCGGAGAGATAACAAAATCATCAGGCAAGCAGATCTTCTTCATGCGTCCCTGAATGAGATCTATGGACTCAAGCATCAGCTCAAGATGATCCGATATTTCATCTTCATGCATAGCAGATATTATTCTCAACTCTTTTAAGAAAGCGTTCGCTCAGGCCAGGCCTCTTTCGTGTAATGTCAACGGGCCTTCCCAAGATGTTTTCCAGGTGCATCTTGATTCCAACTAGACAATCAAACTTGGGGTCCTTAAGTTCAACTAATAAATCTATATCGCTATCGGGGCCTTCACTCCCTTTGGCATAAGAACCAAAAAGCCCGATCGACACAAGCCCGAATTGGGCGGCGAGATATGTCTTCTCAGTCTGCAAGATATCCAACAGTTCCTTCCGGGTCATGCGATATACCTCTATCTCCATTCGTTGCCTTGAGTTTATAGCTTTCTAAGCATAGGATAAATTTAAACAAAAATCAAGATTGAATCAAGTGTGGGGGATGTAGGGGACGCCCTTCACATTTGCATATTTGAAGCTGGGCTAGAGAGCTGTATCACCTGATGAGAGATATGCCGGCATAGACAAGAAGCCTTGCTCGGTGAAATGCTTGTCAAAGGCGAAGGCAGTCGTAACTCCCAGTAAGCGCATTACTTCAAAGCTTACACAATCCACAAGACTCAGCTTCCTCCTCGAAGCGGAAAGCAGCGCTGCCATTGCGGCATTGTGAACGGTCCTGTCAATCCACTCTATCCGGAGAGCAGGGACAATATCTTCGTGAAGCAACTTCAGCGACGCTATCCCGAGGCGATTTTGCGCCAGGGCCATGGTTTCCAACAAGACATAATTGGTTGTAATGAGGATCTCGGAGGATGTCAAAATGTGCCTCCAAGCTTCAGCGGCCGCAGCATGATTCGCCTCGTCCCTGTCCATGACCGCGACAAGTCCTGACGTGTCAATGAAAATGCTCATCCTTCAAAAGCCTCGGTCAGATAGGCATCGTGAGCGGTAGCAAGGTCCTTTACCCCGGACCCACACTTGCCCGCAGCCGACAAAGCTTTCTTGCGAATCTGCTCCTGTTCGCCGCTGTACCTGGCTTTCACAAAGAAATCAAGGGACAGGCGAATGATCTCGGCCATAGACTTTTGCTCTTCGGCGGCAATTTCCTTTAGGATTGCCACCTGTTTTTCAGATAACTGTATTTGTGTCCTTACCATGTCTTCCCCCGGAAGTGATTACACCTACGTTAAAACGATAACATTTCCGGAAAGAGGATTCAACTGAAAAGATCGAGATTGGGGACGCCCTTTACTTTTGCAGATTTGGGCGGTAGATCCGGAAACGACGAGCTGGGGAGGCGCTAAGATCGGTCGTCCTGCATAGGAGACTTGCGGGCTAAGGCGTGTAAAATTCCGGACAGATTCCTGGCAAAGGGGTTGCAAAATCAAATTTGCAGCAGTATAATTCCATAAAAATAGCATAATTTATGGATTTTGAATGGATGAAATTATAGAGCGATTCGTAAGGCTTGATTCGCATCTGACTCCAGGGAAGGCCCTTATCGTATATGGGCCTCGAAGGGTTGGAAAAACCACATTGCTCAGGAGTTATCTCGATTCCTGCGGCCTCCGCTACCGCCTGGAAACCGGCGATGATATCAGGCTCCGTCATCTGCTGGGTTCAGGCGACCTGAAGCAGATTGTCTCCATGGCGGAGGGGTTCGATCTTGTGGCTATTGACGAGGCGCAGCAGGTGCCGGACATAGGCATGGGGCTGAAGATTCTAGTTGATCATGTTCCCAACCTGCGGGTCATTGCAACAGGGTCTTCCTCCTTCGACCTTGCCGGGGCGGTAGGCGAACCCCTTACAGGGAGGAAAAAGACTATTATACTCTTTCCCGTGAGCCAGATGGAGTTGAGGCGGAGATTCAACAGCTATGATCTTCGCAGGCGTTTGGATGATTATCTGATATTCGGATCTTATCCTGAGGTTGTTTTAAGGGAGGCGAAAAAGGAGAAAATCGAGCTGCTGGAGGAGCTGGCCGGCTCGTATCTGCTCAAGGACGTTCTCGCATTGGAGCGCATTCGCTCATCACGAACACTGCTGGACCTCCTAAAACTCATTGCCTTTCAGGTTGGAAATCAGGTGTCGCTGAACGAGCTGGCTACTCAGGTGAAGCTTGACGTCAAGACGGTCGGCCGTTATCTGGACATACTCGAAAAGGCATTTGTTATCATAAGGGTGGGAGGTTTCAGCCGCAACATGCGAAATGAGGTGACCAGCAAGGCGAAATACTATTTCCTGGATAACGGGGTGCGCAACGCAGTCATAGGGCAGTACAACCAGCTTGACTCG
>MNYJ01000057.1 GCA_001874005.1 Desulfobacteraceae bacterium CG2_30_51_40 | reverse complement strand
GGGCTCAAGGCCGTGGAGACTAAGGTGGGACCCGGATTTCATCAGGCAGACATTTACAGAAAATATGATTTCGAGATACCATCAAAGGTTTTACTTGTGGATGATGAGAGGGAATTCGTTCAGACCCTCTCGGAGAGGCTTCTTATGAGGGATATGGGCTCGGCGGTTGCCTATGACGGGGAATCAGCGCTTGAGATGATAAAAGAAGATGAGCCCGAGGTCATGATTTTGGACTTGAGAATGCCTGGTATTGATGGTGTTGAGGTCTTGAGAAGGGTCAAACAGAGCCAGCCCGATATTGAGGTAATCATATTGACAGGGCACGGCTCTGATGCCGACAGGAAGATATGCATGGAATTGGGGGCGTTTGATTATATTCACAAACCGGTTGATATTGATGTGTTAAGCGCCGCTATAAAGAAAGCCAATGAAAAAATAAGGCTTAGGGGGGTGTTTCCAAAAACAGCTAATGGTGTCTCAGAGGATAGATTGCTTGGATCCGATTCACATTGTTTGCGGTAAGCCGGGTTGGAATTTCAGAAAACCCTCACGTGCTTTTCCAGCCGGCTGTAGCTCAGGAGACAAACGGCGTGTCTTTCAAGAGTAAGATAGTAGAGATATTCTGGATTGAGAAAGAGACAGGTAGCGAATCTTCACGGCACCTCTTTAATTTCCGCAGGATCTGGAAATATGCGGTACTTCTTACGACAAGCGTCTCCCTTATTCCGCTTATTTTCATAACCATGGTTGACTACCATATGACCAGGAACGCCATGGAGGCGGAATTCAATCTGAGGACCGCGCGGCTTGTGTCAAATACCGGCAGGAGTATCTCCTTTTTTCTTTCCGAGCGAAAAGCAGCGCTGGATTTCATAGCCCATGACAGGTCGTGCCAGGCCGGCGACACGGTCCGTCTGGGGGTGATACTTGAGAATCTCAAGAGAAGCTTCGGGGGCGGGTTTGTTGACCTTGGCATCATTGACGGGAGCGGAGTTCAGTCTAATTACGTAGGGCCTGAGGCCCTCCTGAACAAGGACTACAGCGGACAGGCATGGTATCGCAGGGTGATTGCCGATGGGATCTATATTAGTGATGTGTTCCTGGGATATCGCCAGGCGCCTCATGTAGTAATAGCGGTCAGGGCCGTTCGCGAAGACGGAGGCTTCTTTGTACTGAGGGCATCCATCTATCTTGATCCTTTTGAAAAACTTCTTTCCGACCTTGAACTAGGAGGTGTGGGAGATGCCTTTATGATTAATCGTCAAGGAGTCCTGCAGACCCACTCAAGGCATCTGGGTAAAGTGCTTGATACGATCCCTCTTTCTGTCCCGGCCTTTTCTCCTAAAACTGAAGTGAACTCTGCAATAGATCCCTCGGGAAGGGAACTCCTTGTCGGCTACAGATTTATTGAGGATACTCCGTTTATAATCATGATCACCAAGAGCAAGAAAGACCTTATGGAGCCGTGGTTCAGTACGAGGTGGCTTCTGATAGGTTTTCTGATTGCAAGCGTCACCGTCATAATAGGGGTAATTGCAGCGACCGCTGCTTATATGGTAAGGAAGATGCGGATAGCCGATGAGCAGCGACTCATGAGCTTTCATAAGCTCGAATACTCGAATAAACTTGCTACGATAGGACGCCTTGCCGCGAGCGTGGCTCATGAAATAAACAATCCGCTTGCGATAATCAACGAAAAGGCCGGGCTCATAAAAGATCTCTTCGCCATCAGACACCAGTACGCCGGCGATGATAAGCTTATGGGGCTGGTTGATTCGATCCTTAAATCCGTGAATCGGGCCGGGATTATAACAAAAAGGCTCCTTACATTCGCAAAGAACTTCGACGCCTCAGTTGAAAGGCTGCACTTGGGTCATTTGATTGAGGAGGTTGTCGGATTTCTGCGCAAAGACGCGGAGCTTAGGTCAATAGACATAAAGATTGACGTCCCCCTGGATATTCCCGAAATCGAAAGCGATAGGGGAAAGCTGCAGCAGATTCTTCTGAATATAATAAACAATGCCTTTCTGGCGGTGGAGGATGGAGGTCACCTCAATATTTCTGCGGTCAGGAAAGGGGTTGAAGGAGTGACTGTAAGTGTAATGGATGACGGATGCGGCATAAAGAAAGAAGATATTGACCACATTTTTGAGCCTTTTTTTTCAACGAGGATAAAACAGGGAGGCACCGGACTCGGACTATCAATCACCTATGGTCTTGTTCAGGATCTGGGGGGCAGCATTGAGGTAGTGAGCGAGGTAGGAAAGGGCACCACTTTCCGTATATCCCTTCCGGTGAGACCGCCTCAGGACAGGAGATGACGACTATGCGAGTATTGCTTGTTGATGACGAAGAGGAATTTGTGGTTACCCTCTCGGAAAGACTGGGGCTGAGGGGAATGGATGCCGATTATGCAACCTCTGCTGATGAGGCACTGATGAAGGCGCAAAACCAATTCTACGACGTTGCAGTCCTCGATATGCGCCTGCCTAAGATGGGAGGACTCGCAATAAGGGACGCCCTTAAGGGCCGTCATCCGGATATGAAATTCCTCTTCCTTACGGGTTACGGCTCCGAGGAAGATTTTAATAACGTTGCCTCACTGGAGGGTAACTCTGCTTACCTGGTAAAGCCCATTGACATTACGACGCTGATCGCCAAGATCAATGAACTCTTCACCGGCAAAGGAGGGCGAAATGAATAGAAACAGGGTTCAAGACGGCGGCCTGTTTTTTTTCGGAAAGATGAGCGCATCCATATCCCATGAATTAAAAAATGTCCTTGCGATAATAAACGAAAATGCCGGGCTTGCAGAAGATTTAATTGCCATGGCCGAAAAGGGCAGACCTCTCGACGTATCCCGCATAAAATCGTTGGCATCCAAGGTCAAAGATCAGGTCAAGCGAGGCGATGAGATTGTAAAGACTATGAACAAATTCGCTCACAGCGCTGATATGCCGAAGGCCTCGATTATACCTCTTGAATTTCTTGATCTGGTAGCTGCCCTCAGCCGCAGACTAGCTGCGATAAAGGGCTTTGAACTGGAGGTCTTTTGTGATAAAGGCTTGAAGGAAGTGGTAACTAACCCATTTTTTCTTGAAAATCTCCTCTGGTCTTTCATTGAGCACGCAATATCAGATGCGGGGGGAGAAAAGAAACTGACCCTGTTTGCTGAAGAATCGGACGGCAAGGTAAGACTGGGTCTCAGGCGCTCTCGATTTGAACCAGGGAGCTTGGGAAAGGCATTTCCCGGCGAAAGGGAACTGGCCCTTGCGGAGGTCATCGGCGGTGAGATAGACATTGATCCCGAGAAGGGAGAGACATTCTTTCTGCTCAGTAAGACATCCGGATAACCACTTGGATACGGGCAGTTATGGCCGCCTCTCGGATTTGAGAAAGGAGTATTGGCATGA
>MNYJ01000096.1 GCA_001874005.1 Desulfobacteraceae bacterium CG2_30_51_40 | reverse complement strand
TAAGCTGAAAGTAGCCGCTCGCACCGTTTTTTGACGGCTTCATTTCCCATTTCCAAGGCTTCCTGCTTGGGGCAATCTTATCCTCGCCTTTGCCTGTATAGTAGGAATAGGAAAGTTCCCATGAAAGCAAGCCGAAATCCTCCGGCTCAAGATCAAAGCCAAGAGCGCCCAGACCATAGGGATCGTCATAAGGTGGATCAAGGCTGTACAGGCTCCCTTCCAATCCGGAGCCTGCCGCATAGTCAGGGCCTGTATCTCCTGCGCCAAAAGGGGTTTCATCGAGATCAGGATAGTTGTACAGGGTTGCAGATGCAGTCATCCCACCTGAAAATAAGAAGCACAAAAAAAGGGCGAGGCACAGTCTTGCCGTTGTATAATAAAGGGATAATTTTTTCATAGCCGACGCTCCTTTCCCTCAGGGGGTTCTTTTCTTAAGCTGTTCACTAAAATAAATTGTGAGCCTCAAGGGCGGACTTATCAAAATATTCTTATGCAATAAGCTTGCCTGCTAATATGGATTCCATCCAATTATCATTCAAAACTACGACTTTAAAAGCGTATTGAAAAACCGATGATGTCAGGCTTAAGAAAAACGCCAAGATGCAAGGTCTGCGGTTTGCCTAGGAAAGAGGAGCAGTTAGAAATACTCCATAGTTACTGGAGATGGGCAAAACCCGGTAAATAGGCATTTTTGAACGGCCTGTTAAAAAGTCAAAGACAGTAAATTCAAAGGCCAGAAGGAACTATTCGTTGTATATAAGAGCAGATCGCATACTTTGCAATTACAAAATAGCAAGCGGCGCATGAAATCCGTTACGTATTCGTATCACATAGTAGGCTCCATATACCCTCTCTATACCCAACTAATTCGGAATATTAGAAAAATATAAATCATTAAAGAAATACCATTAACAAATACTCTTATATAAACCCAAAATATCAATTTATATAAAATTAAGCTCAAATTATAAAAATGTCAATATAGAAAATTATATGAGAATGCCGTAATCTATGGACTATTTCTATCTTCCGTTGTGCCTTGGCTGAAAATGACCGTTTATATGAAATAGATAGTGTCCATCCGTAAATGAGATAGTTTTATCGAGTTCAAGGCGGGCGATAATTTTTACCACAGCAATATATTGAGGTATTTCGAGGATTAAAATTTGAGCCCAACGCCTAAATCGGTGAAAATAGCCATTTACGGATGGACACTAGATAGTCATAGAGGCGTAGGCTGCTATCCGATCCTTAGCACCTTGGATTCAGGATCGAATCCGGAATGATATGAGGCAGTTTCATCTTTCGTTGTGCCCCTTTCATGGCATGGGGGTTAGCAAGGATAATAGCCTTTTTTATTCGTTAGATTTGGTGATTATAATAGTGCTGTAACTACTCAGGTTCAAGGTTCAGTGGTTCAAGGTTAGAGAGGGATTGAAATTGAACGTTTTGGGGATATTGAGGCCTGGCAAGCGGCACGTGAATTGACCCGGAAAGTGTACCGTTTAACAAAGAAGCCAGGATTGACATTCGTGGGTTCATAGCCTATCTCAAGAAATATGAAAAGCGAAAGCCAACTAACCGTGAACCTGACAACCTGAGCAGTTACATCGTCTTAATATTAAGGTATAATTAAACTTTAGCACTTTGTTTTGCAGGAGATGCACATTGATATGGGCATTACGTCAGACAGGGCGATAGAACGTCATTATAAGTGCGATCGAAACGGAAAACCTGATCTTGTTATCGAGGGCGGCACCATAGTTACTGTGAAAGATGATATGCCTGTTATCAAGAATGGGCGCGTTGAGATATCAGGAAGAAGTATATCCCGTATCTTGAGTCACGAAGAAAGGATGGCATGTCCCACGGATTGCAGTGACGTCATAGTGGCCGATGGTACTATTGTAATGCCCGGCCTGGTTAACTGCCATACCCATTCTGCCATGACCCTCTTCAGAGGAATGGCAGACGATCTCCCTTTAAAAAAGTGGCTTTTTGAAAAGATATTTCCTGCTGAGGCCACCTTTCTCTCGCCTGAAACGGCATATCTGGGCTCGCTTCTGGCTTGCATTGAAATGCTTGCATCAGGGACAACCTGTTTTATGGACGGCTATTTCTTCGAAGACAGTCTTGCCCATGCAGCTCTGGAAACCGGAATCCGGGTTATAGCAGGCCAGGGAGTTATTGACTTCCCGGCCCCAGGGATTCCTGATCCTTCCGCTAACATCCTTGTTGCACGCGAGTTTGCTGAGAAATGGAGCGGTTTTTCAGATCTCATAAAGCCTGCAATCTTTTGTCACAGCCCCGTAACATGTTCTGGTAAGACTCTTAGTTATGCCTGTGAGACCTGCAGAGTTTTGGGGATTCCTTTGTTTATCCACCTGTCTGAAACGAGGCTTGAGGTGGAAGAAGTAATAAGAAAGTCGGGGAAGAGACCGGCTCATTATTTGGACTCTCTCGGCATCCTGGACGAAAACCTGGTAGCGGTGCATAATGTCTACCTGGACGAATCAGAGATTGACCTGCTTGCCTCAAAAGGGGTGAGAACAGTTCATGCGCCCGAAAGCAACATGAAACTTGCTTCGGGCATGGCACCGATATCCAAAATGATCTCAAGAGGCCTCAGACCAGGACTGGGGACAGACGGATGCGCATCCAACAACAACCTGGATATGTTCGGCGAGATGGACACCGCAGCAAAGGCTGCTAAAATCCAGGCCGGCGATCCCACCGTGATGTCATCCAAAACACTTTTGAAGATGGTTACCTCCTGGGGTAGCGCTGTTGGAGGACTCAATGGACAGATAGGGACCATTGAGGTTGGAAAAGAGGCGGATGTAATCATTGTAGACGCAAAGAGGCCCCACATGAGGCCTCTTTATGATCCCATATCAAGCCTTGTATATTGTGCCGGGGGCTCAGACGTGCGAGACGTGATCGTTGCGGGGAAAATCCTGATGAAGGACCGCAAATTTCTCGCTATTGAACCATCCGATATCATTAAGGAGATAAAACGGCTTGGGGGGTTGATAGAAAAAAGTTTGCTACAAGCTCAGGTAGCTGGTATCTAGGAAACTTAACCTCCACTTGAACCATCATACTTTTTGTGATCGAAAAGAATGAGTGAGCCTTTTCATGCATCACCAAAGTGATTGACCTTGGGCCGGTAAATGATCCGGTTCAACCGGCTGATGCTTCCGGCGAGGAAAATGGAGCGGAGAACTTAAATTGGCTGCTAAAGAAAAGAAGAGAAAAGGGCTTTATCTCTCCATCATAATTGTGATCTTGATCGTCTTTTTGGGAGGATTTTTCGTTGTTAATCTCTTTGAGGGCGAAAGCCCATCAATCAAGACCCGGCCCCTTGCCGAGTATGTTTCAGGTGCTGTGAGTGTGACAATCGAGGCCTCGGACAGTAGGAGGGGGCTTAGGAGCATCAGAGCTGTTGTCGTGCAAAACGGTTCTGAAAAGGTGCTTCTTGAAAAGCTCTACCCTTTCAACGGGCTTATGAACAGGGAAGGCACCCGTTTTATGAGGGAAGAGATTCAATTCGACCCTAAGAGGCTTGGTCTTGCCCAAGGAAGAGCCGTCATGGAAATAAGGTGCCGGGATTACTCGATGCGCTCCGGCGGAGACGGCAACCTAACGGTCTTAAGACAGGAGACGACTATAGACACCGTGCCCCCCTCAGTCAGGAGCATAAGCGGGCTCCACTATGTCAACGAGGGTGGAACAGGATTTGTTGTCTATAAGACTTCCTCGGATACGTCTGATAGCGGTGTCTCCGTAGGATCCGAATTCTACAGGGGCTTTTTGCATCCCAGCTCTAAGAACGAGGGAATGTATGAATGCTTTTTCCCTATCCCGTACGATTTCAAACCTGAAACGCAGATAAGGCTTTGGGCAAGGGACAGCGCCGGCAATAATGCTATGAGCCCATTTCACTGCAAGGTTCGAAAAAAAAAGTTTCCATCGGACAAAATGGTGATTACGGATAAGTTTCTTGAAAAGATACTTCCATACTTTCAGGGGCGGGTGGATTTCGATTCGACCGGCAAACTGGAGCAGTTTTTGAAGATCAACAGAGAAGTCAGGGTGTTCAACGATCGGACACTATCAGAAGTCAGAAGTAAAACCGCGCCGGAGCATCTCTGGGAAGGCTCATGGCTGAGGCTTCCCAATGCTGCGACAATGGCTCGATTTGGAGACTCGAGGACCTACTACTATGAAGGAAAGGCAGTTGACGCACAGGTTCACCTGGGAATTGACCTGGCATCTCTTGCAAATTCTGCAGTCCCTGCTGCCAATTCAGGAAAGGTCATTATTGCCGAGGAACTGGGTATATACGGTAAGACCATCGTCCTCGACCATGGTATGGGTGTGGCATCTCTCTACAGTCATTTAAGCGAAATTAAGGTTTCCGTGGGGCAGGATATAAAAAAAGGAGATACTATCGGCATAACAGGCCAAACCGGACTTGCTGGAGGGGATCATCTGCATTTTGCCGTAATGGTTCAGGGGGTGTTTGTAAACCCGATTGAGTGGTGGGATCAGAGGTGGATTGATGAAAATATCTACAAACGGATCGCCCTTATAAATTAGAGAAGCGATGAGTGAGATGAATTTATCTGAAAATAGATAGTGTCCATTTAGAAATGAGATAGTTTTATCGAGTTCAAGGCGGGCGATAATTTTAACCGCAGGAATACATTTAGGTATTTTGAGGATTAAAATTTGAGCCCAACGCCGAAATCGGTGAAATTAGCCATTTACGGATGGACACTAGATGGTCATAGCGGCGTAGGCCGATGTCCGATCCTTGGCCGCTGGATTCCGGCCTTCGCCGGAATGAGTGCGGCATTCTCATCTTTCGTTGTGCCCTGCCCGGGCATGAAAGTAATTGGAACCACTAATAATTTGTTTGAAGATTCCGACGCACTTAGCCTATTGGTTACTGTCCCATGAGGAAGGTAGAAGCCTGGAAATAATAGTTCGTAAATGGATTGAACTCTGATGTACGATCTCTTCATCAAGGGCGGAGTGGTCATGTACCCTCTGCTGGCATGTTCGCTCATAACCCTGACTGTGATCCTGGAGAGGGCTTTCTTCTGGGTTCGGGAGGATATGAGAAGGAATCAGAAACTGGTTGATGATGTCCTGGAACTCTGCAGACAAGGCAAATGGCAATTGGTCAGGGAAAGTGTTGCCGGATCCAAGGATTATGTTATCCGCATTCTGGTAAGCGGAATACTTCACAGGGAATTTTCCATGGCCAAGGCAATGGAATCTGCTGCTTCTGAAGAAATAGGCAGGATGCGGCACTACATGGTGGTACTTGATACCATGATCACCGTGGCGCCGCTCCTCGGGATATTTGGAACAGTGATAGGGATTATAGTGTCTTTTGACCTTCTCGGAGCCGGAGCCATAAGAGACCCTCAGGCTGTAACCGCCGGGATATCGCAGGCGCTCATAACAACGGCATCGGGGCTGGGGATCGCCATCACGTCTGTTTTTCCTTACAATTATTTTAACTCAAAGGCCGAAAAGGCAGCAAAAACCATTGAGAAGTACGCTACCAGTCTGGAGATTGTTTATGAAAGACTGGTTCAGACCGACAGCAAAAACGGAGTGAAAGGTGAAGGTAGCCTTTGATGCAAGAAAGACCAGAATAGAGATAATACCTCTCATTGATGTGATCTTCCTGCTCCTTGTATTCTTTATCTACGCCATGATTTCCATGACTGTGCACCACGGTCTTCCCGTGGATATTCCCATAAGCGACAAGGCTCTGCTAGAAGTGGGAAAGCTTCCTTCAATTACGGTTGAAAAGGACGGCACCCTTTTCCTTGAAGGTGAAAAAATTGCTCTTAAGTACCTTGGAAGGTCGGTATCCCTAAGACTGGCGGACGCCGCCGATAAAGGGGTAATGCTTTTTGCCCATAGAGATGTGCCCTATCATATAATCTTTGATGTCATGGAAGAGATAACCCTTTCCGGTATTAGAAATATTTCCCTGCAGGCCAGACCGGAGGGCTCCAGGTGAAGAGGCTTTTTGCCGCGGGTGCCATAGCCTTATGCCTGCACCTCTTTCTTCTTACAGTAAGGCTTCCCATTCCGAAATCCTCTGCGCGTGAGACTAATGGTTTAAAGGCGATAAATATAAGAGTCTTTCATTCGGCTCCGCTAGAAAGTGCCAGGGAAAGACCGCTTGATGAGGCTAAAAAAGATGACGCGTATATGATTCCACTTAGAGATCCTGTGGTGGAGGAGCATGAGATCAAACAAAAGGAAATCGTGCCTCACCGGAAATCCATTTCTAAGAAGAATATTGAGAGAAAATTATCCGGAGCGCGCATTAAGGCACCCGTACCGGAAAAAGAATCTGCAGCAGGAACGATACCCCCTCCGCCGATTGTATCGGTGACGTCGCCCGACATGGTTGGGGACAAAGGGAAGTCCCATGAAAAGTTGATAAGCAAAGATTCTTCTCTAGAAAAGGCAGAACCTGAGGGTTCGCCACAGCCCCTTGCTCGTGCTCAACCCCAGTCGGCCCCCGTGGGATCAGAGGAGACTCTCGTGGAGGCAAGCCCTGATTATCTTCTCAGCCCTGCCCCGGTATACCCCCTGCTTGCCAGAAAGAGGGGCTACGAGGGTAAGGTTGTCCTCGATGTACTGGTTGATGAGAAGGGCCTTCCTGCAGAAATAAAAATTGCCGAATCAAGCGGTCACTTGATCCTGGATAAGGCGGCTAAGGGCGCCATAGCCTCGTGGAAATTTCAACCTGCCAGAAGAGGGAGCATCACGTTGCCTATGCGTGTTAAGGTGCCGGTTCTGTTTACACTGGATTGATTCATTTATATGAAAATGCCCCTTCCCTTTATCCCTCCCGCTCTACCGTCGAAACGTTGGGATGAGGCATCATTATTCCCTCCCCCTCGACGGGGGAGGGAGGGGTGGGGGTGATTTTCATGTTTCGTTGTGCCCCAAAAGGGCATGACTGTTAGAAATAGATATTCTGCTTGACACTTTACGTGGCTATGAGTATTAAACGAAACCGGCTCAGGTGCCTATTTAGCGCTTAAAAGGGAACCCCGTAATAATCGGGGACGGACCCGCCGCTGTGATCGGGGACGAAAGCCGCAAGGTCAGATGCTATATCTACCTTAAACCACTGCCCTGGTGCTCATGGGGTGGGAAGGCGCGGCAAGTAGGATGATCCGTAAGTCAGAAGACCTGCCTGAATGGCCGCACAACACTTACGCGGATAGAAGTGTGCGCTGTGATCTTGAGGATAAAACAGGGGAGTCCCGGATCGATTTATTCGGTCCGGGATTTCGTTTCTCCGGACCCTGATGTAATCATTTTTTTTGGGAAAGGAGTATTGTCATGGAATCTTGCAGTAAGCTCTTCTCTATTTGTTTTTCTTCTCTTTTTCTTGCCGGCGTTGCCTATGCGGAAATCGGTGATAAACCTGATACGACCCTGGAAACGGTCGTAGTAACCGCTACCAGGACTGAAAGAAGGGAACAACTGGTGCCGGCCAATGTGTCCGTTATTGATTCAAAACAGATACAGCAGTCAGGCGCTCAAAGCGTGGTTGAGCTTTTGAGGAGCCAGGAGGGAACCACCGTAAGAGACATACTGGGAAACGGCAAGTCTGCCTCGGTGGATTTGAGAGGATTTGGAGAAAGCGGCCCCTACAATACCCTCGTGCTTGTTGATGGAAGGCGCGTAAACGAGATTGATCTGAGCGGGGTTGACTGGACTCAGGTACCTATTGAACAGATCGAGCGTATAGAGATTATAAGAGGCGCAGGCACCGTTCTCTATGGTGATAATGCGGTTGGAGGGGTGATCAATATTATTACGAAAAGCCCAAGGGAGGGATTTTCCGCAAAGGCAAGCGCTCTGGCAGGAAGCTACAGCAGGCACAAAGAAAAGATATCTCTGAGTGGAGGTCAGGGAGGCTTAGCAGGCCTCATTTCAGTGGCCTACGAGTCCGGAGACGGCTACAGGGAAAATGGGGAACTGCGCGCAACCAACGCAGGCGGAAAGTTAAGTTATGACGTATCCGAATCTTTTTCCCTTTCACTGAAAGGAAATTATCATGAGGACTCCTACGGACTTCCGGGGCCTCTAACAGAAATGGAGATGGCCCAGGATCGAAGGAAAAGTACTTCTCCCGATGACGGGGCGGAAACAAAGGACGGATATATAACCTTTACATCGGATATGGACTTTGGAAGATACGGCGCAATAACGGGTGATATATCCTACAGAAACAGAACATCTGATTACGATTACGCAAAATACACATTTGCCTCTGAAAGTGATTCAACGACCTGGTCTTTTACTCCAAGATATATCCTGAACAACCCCATTTCCGATTTCAAAAACAACCTGATTGGGGGTGTGGATTTTTACCGCTCCTCATTGGATCAGGATTTCTTTTATGGAGAACCTCGTTCAAAGACCACTGTAACGGAGGGAGATAGAACATCCATAGGCGTATATCTTCATGACGAATTCTACATTAGAAAGGACTTGCTTTTGTCCGCAGGTGCAAGGAAGGAATGGGTGGAATTCGATCTCAAGCAAAGGGATTTGACAGGTTTTCTCTCCCCCCTTGATGATGAATTGACGGAATCTGAATATGCTTACACCCTTGGGCTGACCTATCTCTACAAGAATGATTCATCTCTCTTCGTCCGTGTAAACAGAAGCCTTCGTTTTCAGCTCCTGGATGAACTTATCGTTTCTGATTATATGAATGCAAAGATAAACATAAACAAGAATCTTAGGCCTCAAAGGGGACAGCATATTGAAATAGGTGCCATGCACCGATTCAACAACTACCTGGATGGAAGGCTCACTTTTTTCAGGGCTTCTATAACCGATGAGATATTCTTTAACTCTATCAACTTTACCAATGAGAATCATCCCCGGACCTTACATCAGGGGATAGAAGTGGGGATGAAGTTGGAGCCTGCACGATTTCTAAGACTGTTTGGGAATTACACCTATGAAGAGGCAAAGTTCGACGCTGCCCCTTACAACGGGAATAATGTCCCGGGGGTCCCCAGGCACCGTTTGAACGCCGGGCTGGAAATCCATGATCTTCTAGAGGGATTAACATTTTCGACCATCTACAGCCATGCAGCAAAGAGCTACGCCATCAGCGATCAGTCAAACAGTTTCCAACAGGCATCGGGCTATGATACAATCAGCGCAACGGTTTATTACAGGTGGAGATTCATATCAGCCTTTGCAGGAGTAAACAACCTGACCGACGAGAAATACTCCGATTACGTCGTTGTGGGAGGTTTTCCCACCACTCTCAACTACTACCCAGCTCCGGAAAGGAACTGGATAGCAGGTATTGAGTTTACCTATTAATCCTTTCTGCCTCCGGCCCCAGGGGCCGGAGGTTCAAGAGCGATTGACACTGCCTCTTCCATCCTGGAGACGAGATGAAAGACGAGCTTCTTTCTTACGTCCTCCGGTATCTCATCTATGTCCTTTTCATTTCCCTTGGGAAGTATCAACTGTTTGATGCCGCTTCTGCTTGCGGCGAGAACCTTCTCCTTGATTCCTCCCACAGGCAGCACCAGCCCTCGCAGGGTGACCTCGCCTGTCATGGCCAAAGCCGGCACAACAGGCCTTGAGGATAAAAGAGAAGCCAGCGCGGTAAGCATGGTGACACCGGCTGAAGGGCCGTCTTTCGGAATAGCGCCGGCAGGCACATGGATATGGATATCATGGTCCTTAAAGAAATCAACCGGTATGGACATGGATGCCGCGTTTGCCCTGAGATAGCTCAGTGCGGTTTGCGCGGACTCCTTCATGACATCACCTAACTGGCCGGTAAGGGAAAGGGTTTTTGTCCCAGCCATCATGGTAGCCTCGACAAAGAGAATGTCACCTCCTGCAGGCGTCCAGGCAAGACCGGTAGCGACTCCGGGAACGGACGTCCTTTCGGCCAGATCTATGGTGAATCTGGGTTTTCCGAGGTATTCTCTCACTACTTTATCATTTATGATGATATGATCAATCTCTCCCTCAGCAACCTTTCTGGCAACTCCCCTGCATATCGTGCCTATCTCGCGCTCCAGGTTCCTCAGACCTGCCTCCCTGGTGTACTCACGAATTACCTTGCGCACCGAGGTTTTTCTAAACACAACCTGTTGTTTTTCCTTTAGGCCGTTTTCCTTTGTCTGCCTTGGGATGAGGAATCTTTTGGCGATTGCCAACTTATCCTCCTCTGTGTATCCGGATAGCTCCAACACTTCCATCCTGTCTCTGAGAGGAGCCGGGATGGGCTCAAGCTGGTTGGCAGTTGCTATGAACATGACTCTCGATAGATCGAATTCCAGTTCGAGGTAATGGTCTGAAAAGGAGAAATTCTGCTCCGGGTCAAGAACCTCAAGAAGGGCCGAAGAAGGATCTCCCCTGAAATCGGTGCCGACTTTGTCAATTTCATCCAGCATGAAAACAGGATTATTCGTGCCTGCCTTTTTTATCCCCTGAATAATCCTTCCCGGAAGCGCGCCAACATAGGTCCTCCGGTGTCCCCTGATCTCCGCCTCATCTCTCACCCCGCCTAAGGAAATTCTAACAAATTTCCTTCCGATGGCCTCGGCAATTGAGCGGCCAAGGCTTGTCTTACCTGTTCCAGGGGGGCCTACCAGGCAAAGGATGGGGCCTTTGTGATCCGGGTTTAGTTTCCTCACAGCGAGATACTCAAGTATCCTGCGCTTCACCTTTTCGAGGTTGTAGTGATACTTGTCGAGAGTAGCCTCTGCGTGCTTGATCTCTATGCGGTCGTCGGTTCCTTCAAGCCAGGGAATGTCCATAATCCAGTCCAGGTAGGTTCGGGATACCGTGTATTCGGAAGATGAAGGGCCCATGCTGGAAAGTCTTTGAATTTCCTTTTCGGCAGTCTTCCTTACATTATCCGGCAAGGGCTTTTGCTCAACCGCTTTTTTGAGTTCCTCTATCTCGGACGGGATCTCCTTATCCACTCCGAGTTCTTTCTGTATGGCTTTCAGATGCTCCTTTAGAAAAAACTCCTTTTGAGATTTATCTATGCCTTTCTTGACCTCATCCTGAATTTTCTTTCCTACCTGCAGGAGTTCGATCTCCTCATTAAGGAAAAGTACAAGGTCTGTGAGTCTTGCACGAACGTCCAAGTTTTCGAGTATTTTTTGCCTCTTAAGCCTATCCAGATTCACTGTTGATGCTATCATATCCGCCATGGAGCCCGGCTCGTCTATGTTTTTTGAAAGCTGGCCAAGCTCCTTCGGCATCTGCGGTGAAAGCTCTAGAATCTGCCTGAAAAGCTCCTGCAAGGTAGCTACAAGGGCGTCAATCTCAAGACCCTTAGACTCTGTTTCCTCCAGCTTTATGACCTTTCCTTTGAGATACGGCTCCCTGTCGGTTACCTCCAATATCTCTACCCGGTGAAGTCCCTGCAGCACTAAGAGGGTGCCCTCTTCGCCTTTTGACAGCTTTACCACCTGGGCAAGCGTTCCCACCCTGAGGATGTCCAATTGAGCATTATCGCTCCCATCAGCACTATCCTTTATCAGGGCCAACACAATAAGGTTGTCCTTTTTAAGCGCATCATCAATAAGACGCGAATAATCCTCATTTCTGATCATAAGGGGGACTACCATCTTCGGAAATATAATGGAATCCCGCATAGGCATAATCGGTAGGCTCTCGGGGATATCAATATTTATAGTACTCATCGCAAACATTACCTCCATTCCTTTGACTCGGAGTCTCTCATTCCCTGATTTCCACTTGGGTTGCAGAAGGTTTTCTCTGCCTCTTCATGCGCACGGTAAGCAAGCCATCGGAAAAGATTGCTTCGATTGCGTTATCGTCAATCCTTAGAGGCAGCCGGAAAGTTCTTTCAAAATCTCCGGCACCCATCTCGAGGAGGATAAACCTGTTCGGCCGCTCTTCATGATAGGCAGATGACCTCCTGCCGCTTACTCGAAGAGAGTTGCCGTGAAACGAAACTTCAATGTCTTCTTTTCTTACTCCGGCAAGGTTCACAGTTAAAACCAATTCGTGATCCGTTTCATAAAGATCAGCTTCAGGAGCCCAGCCGAACGGTGAATCCGAAATAAAAGAAGTGTTGCAGCCGAGTCTTATCATTTCATTGAAAAGCCGTTGCATCTTCTCGGGCATTTCTCCTAACGTCCTGTCAAATCTAGCTTTAATAAAATGCATGGGCATCGCTCTCCTAAAATAAAGTCTCTTTAAGCCTGCTTTTATACGCAAGCAGGCAGTCATACCAGCCTAGGCCGCTACCCGGTTCTTGTTCCGGCCTTCGCCGGAACGACGGCTCGGATTCCGGATCGAGTCGGCTTTCGACATGCGGCATTTTCATGCTTTGTTGTGCGCCAACAGGGCATGAGGATTAATCTGATTACTTGACTCTTCATGATAAATGACTAATAAGCTCAGAAACTATCCTCTTATTCTGCCGATCAGCAGGCGCTTCCACATTTATAATTATCCACGCCAAGTCCATCTTCCTTCCTGATGTCTTACATATTCCGCGTAGGGGTAGAACGTATTTCCCGAATTGGCACTTGAAAATAAATTAATCACTTTGCGGTTACAGTAAAGGCTTACCGGTATTAGTCCTTTGACAATCGTGCTCAGATGCGCTAACTTTCAGATCGTTAGAACAGCATCTTTCAACCTTAATAGCGTGTTGAATAATCTGCTGTTCACAGGCCCAAGTAAAAATGCCCGGATGCAATGCCTGCGGTCAAGGGGACCCGACCGAAGGGTGGGGCGCCGGAGCATGTGCGGGGGCAAATCCCGAGGTGTAACTGAAATTTATGGCTCAGAATCTGTATGAAGTACTTGGGGTAGCCAAGACTGCTTCCTCCGAGGACATAAAGAAGGCTTACAGAAAGCTGGCAAGGAAATGGCATCCCGACATCAATCCGGGAAGCAAGGAGGCCGAAGAGAAATTTAAGCTTATCTCCGGCGCCTATGATGTCCTGGGAAATGACGAAAAGAGAAAACTCTATGACGAATTCGGAGAGGATGCCCTGAGAAGCGGGTTTGATGCCGAGAAGGCACGAGAGGCCATGGGACGGCATAGCTATAGTGGTCGGCCGGAGGGTTCTCAAGGCTTCGGCAGATACCAGAGCTATGAAGACGTATTCGGGGACATTTTCGGATTCGGCCAGGCTGGAGGCGGCTTTGCGGGGCATAGTAAGTCAAAGGGAACCGACCTTGAGCATGAAATAACCATAGACCTTATTTCATCACTTAGGGGAGTTGAAACGGAGCTAACCATCCAAAAAGAGATTCCATGTTCAAGGTGTCATGGCTCTGGAGCAGATACATCATCCAAAATGACCACATGCCCAGCGTGCGGCGGTTCCGGCAGGATAGAGGTAGGAAAGGGCCCGATGCATTTCACGAGGCCTTGTGGGCAGTGCGGAGGGCATGGTGTCGTCGGCAGACCGTGCATCCAGTGCGGCGGAACAGGAAAGGGATTCGGGACTGAAACCATAAGGATAAACATTCCGCAGGGAGTAAAAGATGGCTCCAAGGTCAGGGTTGCCGGAAAGGGAGGCCCTGGCATTGGGGGAGGTCCTGCCGGTGATCTTTATCTCTCGATAAAGATAAGCCCTCATCCCTTCCTCAGAAGGGAAGGGGACAATCTCTTGATGGACCTCCCAATCACAGTTGGAGAGGCCGTTGCCGGAGGCAATGTGGCTATTCCGACAGTTGAAGGCTCAGTGAACCTTAAGATTCCGCCAAAGAGCCAGAGCGGGCAGGTCTTGCGTCTAAAAGGAAAGGGGGCGCCGAATATCAAGACAAAGAAAAAGGGTGATCTCATGGTAAGGCTTTATGTCAAAGTCCCACAAACTGACGCCGCAGAGGTGTTGGATGCGGTTAAGATTTTCGACCGGCATTATGCAGATGATTTAAGAAAAAATATTAAGTTGTAAAGTTGGCATATTTAAATTGGACCTATTTCAGGCATATCGGATGTTTTAACCTTCCTCCATGGCCTCTCCCTGCCGAAAAAACCGTCACACCAGGTGGTTCCTTTGTTCAATTCATCTTCCAGACGACGGCGGCACAATTCAAGCTCTTCTCCTCTGGCTCCCTGAGGGACCCAAACGGGGGGCGAATAGCAGATGGATATCTTAGCAAAAGGTTTCGGTATGATGTAGCGGTCCCATGAATTAAGCACCCAGCAACGATCCGCCCCCCAGAGCACGCCTATTAGAGGTATTCCTGCTGCCCTTGCGATCGCAAGTGCTCCTATCTTCGCCACACGTGCAGGCCCCTGAGGACCATCAGCCAGCATACCTGTCAAATGCCCCCCCTTAGTGAGCTTTATCATGGCCCTAAGCGCCTCCACACCTCCCAGGGTGGAAGAACCCCTGACACATCTGAATCCCAGATTGGTGGCGAGCCTAGCCGCGTATTCTCCGTCTCTACTTCGACTTACCATGAGAGAGAGGCCTTTAAAACCGCCATAATAAAAATGATATGCCATCCTCTGGTGCCAGGTTACATAAACGGCCTTGCCGCTTGAAATCCTTAGGGCCTCATTATGACGCTCCGCGCCCTCTGTCACGATTACCCTGCAGGAACCCATGAAAAGCCTTATTAGAGCCGCTACGAGGGGCGGCAGCCCCCAGAGAAGGGGAGGGTCATACCATCTGAACAGTGATTTGTGTGAGGATTGCTTTTCCATATTGTAAATCGGTATCGTAAGTTTATATGTCAATTGTCTATAAATCAAGCACGCTCCAAGAAATGATCCTATAAGTGAATTAGGGAGCCAGAGTGCCCAGTTATAAAGCACCAGGCCGGAACAGACGACTTGCAATAACCGGCGTGCGGTGGTAATAAATCCTGGCAGATTTTGTTCCGGAATAATTTACCTCGTGTCCATCTGTAAATGAGATAGTTTTATCGAGTTCAAGGCGGGCGATAATTTTAACCACAGGAATACATTGACGTATTTTGAGGATTAAAATTCGAGTTCAACGCCTAAATCGGTGAAAATAGCCATTTTCGAATGGAGACTACCTCACAACCCCAAGGAGAATTATCAGAAGGTGAAGTTACTCTTTTCAATTTGTATTGCAGTATCTCTTCTCAGTGGATGTGGAACTCCCAAGTCTGCTTTAAATTGGAATAAACTCAAAGTTCCATATCACGAGAGGGTCATGCAGGCAAGAACTCAACAGGTTGAAAAGATCAAGAAACATGGAGGCTCTATAAAATCGGAACTTCAGATTACTGAGGAGGCGGTAGATGAGGCAGTAAATTCCGTATTTGACGGAAAGGAGGCAGAGATAAGACTGGATAATTCTCACCCATTATCCGAGCGGGGACTAAGGGAGTGGAGGGTTGAAGAACTGATTCTCCTGTACAACCCTGAGATTATGGGACAGCTTGCCGGTCTTGACCAGATGGCAACCGGCCCTAACCTTCTCCTAGCCATACTCAATCAGCTCCAACTGTCCGGAAGTGCAGCACTGGTAGGAGGCATATTCGAGATCAAGTCTAATGAAAGCGGGAATTCAGAGCTGATCTTCAGCAATGACGGAAGAAGCGTTTACGAGACGAGACTGAACGCCTCACTGGGTTTCGGGTCCTTTTTTGAGGACACCAGGAGCCTCATTGCCTTTGAAAGAAACTTCCTGCAATTCAGAAATAATTTAATTACAAAACATGCTAAATTATGGCCAATTGTAGAAACCTATTCTAAGATAGATGCTGGTGACAGGAAACAAAGATTTGATATTTTTGTAAGGGAATTGCTTGGCAGAGAATGATCCTGAAAAAGGGATGGATGGCCTTCGCACCGGTACAGTGAGACAGCGGATCATGAATATCCTTCGACATGAGAATCTGACCTCGAAGGAGATTTCAAAACGAATCAGCATCACCCAGAAAGAAGTCATTAGACATCTACCGAATGTAGCAAAGAGTTTATCTTCCAAAGGTTTTAGCCTCAATATTGAAAAACCTCAATGCCTTGATTGCGGTTTTATGTTCAGGGAAAGGAGCAGATTCAGCAAGCCGGGACACTGCCCCAGGTGCAAAGGGACCCGCATAACAGAACCATCGTTTTCTGTCGGTCTCCTTTAGCGGTGAGTTGAAAAATCCACTGTTCACAGGCTGAGGGAAAATATCCGGATGCAAGGCCTGCGCTTAATTAGACCGGCTTGAAGGGTGGGGCGTCAGAGCATACGCGAGGACAAATCCCGATCCGTGAGGGTATAGATAGTGTCCATCCGGAAATGAGATAGTTTCGTCGAGTTCAAGGCGGGCGATAATTTTAACCACAGGAATACATAGACGTATTTCGAGGATTAAAATTTGAGCCCAACGCCGAAATCGGTGAAAATAGCCATTTCCGGATGGACACTAGATAGGTACTCCGCAATGGCATGAAGTGAACAAAACGCTGCAGGCGGGGACTTTTTAACGTTATGCCAGTAAGTTATAAAACGCTGGTATAGGTACATAGACTCTAGGCCTTTGTATATTTTGGCTGGCCTTTAGACCCTTTTGACTTGAAAATTACCCGGGTGTCTGATAGGAATCTGACCCCTATGAAGAACATCTTCGCGGCAATTGACATTGGGACCCATACGGCTCGACTCCTTATCGCGACTGTGGATGCTGACTCAATGCGTATCAAGGATATTGCCGGATCGAGAAATTACATAAGGCTGGGAGAGGCCTGGTGCAATGAAGGAGATGTGGTTTTAGGCGATGCCGCATTGGAGCGCACGGTTCTTGCTATAAAGGCCTTCAGTGAGATTATATTCGGCTTTGATGTCTGTTCAGTGCGGGCCGTTGGAACAGGGATTCTGAGGGAGGCATCCAACAGAGAAGAGTTTCTGGACTTGGTGTCTAAGAGAACCGGAATCAGGATAGAGACGATAAGCGGTGAAGAAGAGGCGCGGCTCTCGGCGAAGGGGGTGGCAAGCGCCCTTGGTCTCGGAGATGATCCATTTTTTCTTTTTGATCTTGGAGGAGGCTCAACCGAATTCTACCTACAAGCGGAAGGCAGGAGCGAGACTACTTCACTTCCAATAGGCGCTATGCGGATGAAAAGAAGATTTATTACAGAGGATCCTCCAGACAGGAGATCCGTAGAAATGATAGAGAGCTACGTTGAAGAATGCGTGTCCAAAGCCCTTGGACATATGAAATTGCGCAAGAGCACGGTTCCACCTGTTATCGGAACAGGCGGAACTGTAGTTGCTCTTGCTTGTATCAATAAAGGTCTTAATATTTCACAAATAAGCAGAGAGTCAGTAAATTGCCTTCCACTTGAAAGAATCAGGGTTGATGGAATGCTTGAGGAGTTCGCCTCGATGAGGCTTGAGAAGCTTATCTCTTATAAGGGCCTGGATGCGCAAAGGGCTGAAGTGATAATAGCAGGAGCTGCTATCGTATCCACCCTTTTTCGCTTATTGGATAAAAATAGTATCAGCGTGAGCATGTCTGATCTTCTTGACGGACTTATACTGGAATCCCATGGAGGGAAACGATATGAACGATAATTCCATTACCTACGGCTTGACATTTGATGATCTTCTCCTCATTCCCGCCCATTCCAGGATATTGCCTTTAGAAGTGGACGTCAGCACCAGAGTTTCCAGGAACATAGCTCTCAGCATACCTCTTGTGAGCGCGGCCATGGATACCGTTACTGAGGCAGATACGGCCATCACGATCGCCAGACAGGGCGGACTCGGCTTCATCCACAAAAATATGCCGATAGAAAAGCAGGTACTCGAGGTTGAGAAGGTAAAGAAATCAGAAAGCGGGATGATAGTGGATCCTATTACAATAGGTCCTACGCGAAAGATATCCGAGGTCCTTGAGATAATGGAGAGGTACAGGATATCCGGAGTTCCTGTCGTGGATGATGGCAATCTTCTCGGAATAATAACCAACAGAGATCTAAGATTCGAGAATAATCTTGACCAACCCGTAAGCGCGGTGATGACCAAGGAAAATCTGGCTACCGCAAAGATGGGTATAACACTGGAGGAGTCCAAGGCCATACTGCATAAAAGGCGTATTGAAAAGCTCCTTGTTGTGGACGAAGAAGGAAAGCTAAGGGGTCTTATAACAATCAAGGATATCGAAAAGATAAAAAAATATCCAAATGCCTGCAAGGATACGCTGGGCCGGTTGAGGGTAGGCGCCGGAATAGGCGTGGGACAGGATATGCGTGAGAGGCTTGAGGCCCTTGTTGCCGCTTCTGTGGATGTAGTGGTGCTTGATACGGCTCACGGACACTCGGAGAGAGTCTTGCAAGCGGTACGTGAGATAAGGAAATGGTATCCTTCGCTTGAACTTGTGGCGGGAAACGTCGCGACGAAGGAGGGTACCAGGGAATTGATAGACGCGGGGGTGGATGCGGTCAAGGTCGGTGTAGGCCCCGGCTCAATATGCACCACCCGTGTGGTAGCTGGAGTAGGGGTTCCTCAGATGACGGCAATTATCGAGTGCTCAGGCGAGGCAACAAAGGCGGGGGTTCCGATAATAGCAGACGGAGGAGTTAAATATTCGGGAGATATAACAAAGGCCTTGGCCGGCGGAGCCGCATCGGTAATGATAGGTAGCCTGTTTGCAGGCACTGAAGAGAGTCCTGGCGAAACGATACTTTATCAGGGCAGATCATATAAAGTGTATCGCGGCATGGGATCGGTTGAGGCAATGAGGGAAGGCAGCAGGGATAGATATTTTCAGGATTCGGCTGAGCTTGAAAAAAAGATGGTTCCCGAAGGTATCGTGGGACGCGTGCCCTTCCGAGGTCCTTTGGCCGATACCATCTATCAGTTGGTAGGGGGACTGAAGGCGGGCATGGGGTATTTGGGCTGCCGTAGTATTTCAGAGCTTCAAAAGGATAGACGCTTTATGCAGATAACCTCCGCCGGACTAAGAGAAAGTCACGTCCACGACGTCATAATAATCAAAGAAGCACCAAACTATCGCGTGGAGTAGGTGACGATTCAGATGCCAAGTTTTCAGACAAAAGACCGGATACTGGTACTCGATTTCGGATCACAATACACACAATTAATAGCTAGGAGGGTCAGAGAGGCTCAAGTGTATTGTGAGATTCATCCATTCAACATGCCTATGACTCAGATAAGGGCATTTTCCGCGAAGGGAATCATCCTTTCCGGCGGTCCCTCAAGCATATATGATCCGGACGCTCCGAAGGCCGACCCCCGGCTTACTGATCTGGGAGTGCCTCTACTTGGTATCTGTTACGGTATGCAATTCATTACGCAGAGCCTTGGGGGAACCGTGTCAAGGGCGCTTGACAGGGAGTATGGCAGCGCTGGAATCCTGATACAGGATAATATTGACCTTTTCGCAGACCTTGGAGAGCAAAGGTCAATGAAGGTATGGATGAGCCACGGAGACAGGGTGGAAAAAATGCCTGAGGGCTTCGAGATTCTGGCCACTAGTAAAAACAGTCCGGTTGCCGCAATGGCCGACAAGAAACGAAAGATTTACGGCCTCCAGTTCCATCCTGAAGTGGTGCATACTCCGGAGGGAAACAAAATCATAAGAAATTTCCTTTTCGGGATATGTGAATGCAGCGCTACCTGGACCATGAGTTCTTTTGTTAAGAAGAGCATCTCTTCATTAAGGGAAAAGATAGGAAGCGAGAAGGTGATATGCGGTATCTCAGGCGGAGTTGATTCGTCTGTCACTGCAGTGCTTCTCCACAGGGCTGTTGGAACACAACTCTCCTGCATCTTTGTTGATAACGGGCTGCTCAGAAAAGGAGAATCTCTTGAGGTAATGAAGCTCCTGCAAGGGCTTTTCGGAATGGACGTCCGTCTGGTTGATGCGTCAAACCACTTCCTGTGCGTCCTGGAAGGCGTCACCGATCCTGAGCAGAAAAGAAAAATCATAGGAAGAGAGTTCATTAAGGTTTTTGAAAAGGCTGCCCTTGAGTTAGGAAACGCAAAGTATCTTGCTCAGGGCACACTCTATCCGGATGTAATCGAGAGCGTATCCTTCAAGGGGCCTTCAGCGACCATAAAGAGCCATCACAATGTGGGAGGGCTCCCTGAAAACATGCGGTTTGAACTTATAGAGCCTCTAAGGGAGCTTTTCAAAGACGAGGTAAGGCAGGTTGGACTTGAGCTTGATCTGCCAAGGGACCTGGTCATGAGACAGCCTTTCCCAGGCCCTGGATTGGCCGTGCGAATACTTGGTGAAGTTAGTTCAAGAAGGCTGGATATCCTCAGGGAGGCAGATGCAATAGTCCTTGAAGAGATGAGGGCCGCCTCGCTTTACGAAAAGGTCTGGCAGTCTTTCGCGGTGCTGTTGCCGGTAAAGACCGTGGGAGTTATGGGCGACGAGCGAACCTATGAAAACGTCATAGCCTTGCGTGTAGTTGACAGCGTGGACGCCATGACCGCAGATTGGTCACGGCTCCCTTATAGCATTCTGGCTACTATCTCCAATAGAATCATTAACAGCGTTAAGGGCGTCAACCGTGTTGTTTACGACATTTCATCCAAGCCCCCGAGCACTATTGAATGGGAATAGAGGGGCGTGGCTCTTCATAGTTCAGTTTCTTTTCCTTTTTGCGTTCGGTTGTGGAACCGGCAGCAGATATGTAGGAGACAGGGATGATCTGGCCCAGATCTTTGAAGAAAACCCTTCATGGCATGACAGCGCAATCCGCTCTCAAAAGAAATGGAGGGTGCCCATTTCCATAATGATGGCAATAATTGCCCAGGAGTCATCCTTTGATCCAAAGGCAAGACCTGCGAGAACCGGTGGCTTCCTCTGGATTTTTCCAGGCTCGCGCCCTTCTACTGCGTATGGCTACTCCCAGGCCATTGACGGCACTTGGGACAGTTACCGGGAAAGCACCGGAAATAAATGGGCAAAAAGAGATAACTTCCAAGACTCGATAGACTTTGTTGGCTGGTACTGTCACCAAAGCGCGGTGAAGTGCGGCATAAGTAAGAATAATGCCTATTACCTGTATCTTGCCTATCATGAAGGGCACGGCGGGTATAATTCAGGAACCTATAAATCCAAGACCTGGCTAATGCAGGTTGCTAGAAATGTTGATACCAGGGCAAGACTCTATGCCTCCCAGATCAATAACCAAGCAAACACAAAAAAAACGCGCTCTTCATGCCTGTGGCCATTCTAAAGTATGATCTCAAAAATCCGGGGTAGGTGCGGTTTTCTATTCTGCTTGTCCTGATCTGCGCAAAGCCATCCCCCCGATTTATTGAGATGATACATGATTTCATAAAATGAGCAGCGTTAGCATGAAAGAGACGGAAACAGACTTTGGAAGACCTTACAGGCTAAAAGCCAAGCCGGCTGGAATGACGTCTTTCAGAATAGCCGTCAGGGAAACTGATCTTTGGATAAGTGCGGAAAAGGATTTAAGAGAAACCGCACTGGAACTTACCCTGGAATGCCGCAGAGAAATAGAGGCGTACATAAAGTCCTACCCTTCTTTTCTTAAAACGCTCGTTCCCTGGAGGGTAGATCCCTTTGCCCCAACTATGGTAAAGAGTATGGTGGCAGCCGCAGCCAGGCTCGGGATTGGACCTATGGCTACGGTAGCAGGAACCATTGCTGAGTTCGTGGGCAAGGAATTGTTGAAATTCAGTGATCAGGTTATCGTTGAAAACGGAGGTGATGTCTTTTTGTCTGTGAAAAGACCTTGCACGGTTTCAATCCTTGCCGGTATTTCCCCTTTGACCGGGCTGACAGGGATTAAGATCAGGGCGCAGCAGACGCCCCTGGGAGTTTGCACCTCATCAGGCACCGTCGGTCACTCCCTGAGTTACGGCAGGGCAGACGCGGTATGTGTTGTTGCGAAGTCGGCATGTTTCGCAGACGGGGCGGCTACGGCCCTTGCAAACCGCGTAACAAGGTACCAGGACCTGCAGGCACTACCTGCCTTAGCAGACTATTTCGGTGAGATCCTGGGAGGGGTCGGCATCGTTGGTCAACACATGATAGCATGGGGGGAGGTGGAACTGGTTGATCTTACATCCGGAGATTAAGCGGCAGGCTCAGTACCATGCTTAAATGCGAAGTTGAGCAAGTTTGGAGATTTTATATGAAAATGAACCTTCTCTTTACCCTTTTTCCCCCCCTCGACGGGGGAGGGAGGGGTGGGGGTGGTTTTCATGTTTATTTGTACCCTATTCGGGCAGACAACTCAGCGGAAGGAGCTGTTTGGAATCAGCCGGTTATAACTCATACAGTGTGTCGTCAATGCCTGGCGGCATCGACCAGCGTCCCTTCCTGCCTGCCGTTTGAAGTTCAAAAGGTTCTTCAGATTCGAGCAGATTCCCCATTTCAGCTTCTATCTGTTCGGGGTCTGCACCCGCCTCCATCCTTCTCAGCGCCTCCTCCATACCGCCGCCCAGCTTCAAACTCGTCATATCCGTGAGACGCCGCATTAGATTTGCCGCCTGCCTGGGGTCGTTTTCATCAATGCCATCAGCTTCTTGAGCAAGGGCGCTCATAGCCTTTTCCATCCTGGCTTCGTCGAGGTCGGGAAGAGGGCTATCCTCCTGTTCTCCTCTTTTCTTCGGACTTGCAAAGAGGGAAAGATGTCTTTCAAGATCAGGTCTCCCACATTTTGGGCAGGCAGGTCGTTTTTCTGTATTTACACTCCTCGAAATAAAATTATATATTTTATGGCAATTGTAGCAGTAAAATTCATAAATAGGCATGATAAAACTCTTTCTAACAAAGCAATTTGTTATTATTATACTTTAGGTATGCCAGGCGCGACCTAAAGGTGTAAGGGCTAAACCTGTTGATAAAGATTACCTGAAATCATTGCTCCAGTCAATCCCGACCGGGATTATGTCTTGTCTTTTTTTCAGTTGCGGATATACTGCGCTAGGTAGTATCCATCCGCAAATGAGATAGTTTCGTCGATTTCAAGGCGGGCGATAATTTTAACCACAGGAATACATTGACGTATTTCGAGGATTAAAATTCGAGCCCAACGCCGAAATCGGTGAAAATAGCCATTTCCGGATGGACACTAGGTAATTAGCTCAAAAGGAGACCTTCTGTATGTCAGTTCGGATAGGGGTTCTTTCCGATACACATCTAATTGACAAATCAGAAGAATTCCAGAGAATATTTGATTGTTATTTATCCGGGACAGACATCATTCTGCACGCAGGAGATGTTGTATCACTTTCCTTTCTTAAGTTTTTCGATGGATTGAATTTTTACGCCGTTCAAGGGAACATGGATTCAACTGAGGTAAAGAGAATACTTCCCCGAGAAAGAATCCTCGAAATTTCGGGCTATAAAGTAGGTCTCATTCACGGATGGGGTGCCCCGAACGGTATAGAGGAAAGGATATCTGCCGAACTGCAAGGAGCACAAATCATCATCTATGGGCATTCACATATACCTGCAAGCCACTATAGAGATGGCGTCTTTTTCTTTAATCCCGGCACTGCGACTGGTTACAGCTTTGACGGATATCACTCTGTGGGGATTCTGGAATTGGGTGATAGAATATCAGGAGAAATCGTAGAGGTTTGAAGGCGACTATGAAAACGGCATGGGCTCCCTGGAGAATGGAATATATACTTGGCGGAGATAAAAAGACGGATTGCATTTTCTGTCCCGGAAATGACAGGTCTATGGACGAAGAGAGACTTATTCTCTATATTGATACGTCAACGATGGTAATCATGAACCGTTATCCTTACATAAACGGACATCTGCTTGTGGCACCCGTAAAGCATGTCCGTGACCTGGAAGGCCTGAACGAGGGAGAGATGCTGTCTTTGCTTAAGATGGTAAGGAGCGCTTCCACTATACTCAAGCTACACATGAACCCTGAAGGTTTCAATATCGGAATGAACATAGGGAAGGTTGCCGGTGCGGGGGTAGAGGCTCACATGCACTTCCACATCGTGCCACGTTGGAACGGAGACACTAATTATATGACCGTACTGGCAGATGTTAGGGTTATACCTGAGCACATCAGGGAGACTTATAGAAAACTGCTACCCCTTTTCAGCGAACTGCGCGGATGATCCGTGTCAATCAGGTGGTTTTGATGGGCCCTGAACGTTTCTGCCAATCTTAAACATCAACACTTTTAGCGAGGAAGGCTATTGGAGGTGATTAATGAAACAGCTTAAAAGCATCGTCATAATTCTTATTTTAACTTTAATTGTTATTGTAATTGTGCAAAATTTCCAAATGCTTATAACCCCGGTTGAATTCAAGATTGACCTCATGTTTTACAGCATCCAGTCTTCTCGGCTTTCACTGTCTCTGGTAGCCCTTGGCGCATTCTTGATCGGGGTATTAGCCGCGGGTTTGCAGGGGATTTTGGATCGTATGGGCCTTAAAAGAGACATCAGATCGCTTAAGAAAGAGCTGGCTGAGAAGGAAAAGGAACTCAATTCTCTCAGAAATCTCCCTGTAACCGCAGGCGATGTGGTAGCGGGAAATCAATTGGACAATCAGTGAACCCTATCTTTCAAACGCAGCCCAACTTGCCTTGCAAGACCACGGTTGCCGAGCTTCCTTTCGTACCGATTCTCCGGAAGCTTTGCATAACGTCATGCTTCAAGGGCTTCGTATGGACGTGAACCGGTGATCGGAGTGTGGGAAGATACCATCAGATGGCTTCAACAGAACTCATACGCGGTCCTTGCTGCTACTGTAATGATTTCAGCCCTGATAGGATTTTTTCTTGGCCGCAGCGGACGTGGGACGATCGAAAACACCTCATCAGGGCGAGCATCCAGGCGCGATGAGGCCTTTTTCAAGGGCTTTCAGTACATACTTTCAAACGATCATGATCATGCGATAGAGGAGTTCACCAAGTCCGTTCAGGTGAACTCGGATACAATTGAGACCTATGTGGCCCTGGGAAATCTGTTTAGATCGAAGGGAGACATTGAAAGGGCCATCCGAATAAGGCAGAGCATTATACTAAGGACTAACATAGACGAGTCGTTGAGGCTCAGGGCTCTTTTTGATCTGGGGCTGGATTACCGCAAAGGAGGGCTCATAAACAGGGCCTTGGGGGTTTTTCTGGATGTCCTGCGTATGAATCCGGAACATCTCGATACGCTGGGTGAACTGGAGAAAATCTATGAGGAAATAAAGGACTGGGAGAACGCCTATCGAATGAGGCAGAAGATAGCGAGGCTGTCAAGAGGCAATCACGACAATATTCTGGCACACCATCAGGTCGAAATGGGTAAAATGTTGCTGGAGCAAGGAGACTACGGCAGGGCCAAATCTCTTTTCGAGAAGGCGGTTGCCACTCATAAGGGTTGCGTTGATGCCTATCTCCACTTGGGCGATCTATATTTAAGCAGAAACGAATATAAAAAGGCACTTGTTGCCTGGACAAATATTATACGTCTTGCGCCCGAATTTGCTTTTCTGTCTTATCGCAGATTGGAAAAGGCACACGCCAGATTGAAGGAAGTTCTTCCCGTGAAGAATCTTTTGATAGAGTCAGGCTTGCCGAGCGAAGACATTTTTGTCCGGATGGCGTTGGCAAGGTTCTATTATGATGAAGGAGATAGAGAGGCCTCATACAAGCACGTTGAAGCGGTTGTTGAAAACAACCCTACCTTTTGGGAGGCCAGAAGACTTAAGGGAGATATTCTCCTAAGCAAGAAAGATGAGAACGCAATTATTGATGACTACAAAAATCTGCTGAGTCATCTCACTATGCCTGATATAAGATTCCAATGCTCAGAGTGCGGCTTTCAGCCGGAGCGCCTCAAATGGCAATGCCCCCAATGCAGGAAGTGGGATACCATTCGTATGGTTGAGTCATCTAAGCCGGAAATCGGGGTGGGTATGCGCCGAGATCAGGGCTATAGTGTCGGCAAAGATGGAGGCGTGAGTGAAAGACAGTGAGTCTCAATTGACGCCTATGCTCAGGCAGTATATGGGAGTAAAGGATTCATACCCTGACGCGATACTGTTTTTCAGACTTGGGGATTTCTATGAGATGTTTTTTGACGATGCCAGGGTTGCATCCCAGATTCTAGGGATCACGCTAACTGCAAGAGGAACCCTCAATAATGAAAAAATTCCAATGTGTGGGGTGCCGTATCATTCAGCCAAAGGATATATAGCAAAACTGGTTAGAAGTGGGCGAAAGGTCGCAGTCTGCGATCAGATCGGAGACCCCGGGAGCTCAAGCGGGATAGTAAAAAGAGAGGTTGTAAGGATCGTTACGCCCGGTTCTGTAATAGACGAAGGGGAGATTGAGGGGGAGATAAGCCTTTTCATTGCTTCCTTGTGTGGCTCCACCTCAGGGTTCGGTCTTGCCTTCGCGGACATATCAACGGGGGAGATGAGGCTCACACAGGTGGAAACCTGGAAGGATCTACTTGATGAGCTTGGCAGAATAGGACCTGCAGAACTTTTAGTCCCTGATGAAAAGGGCTTTGTTTCAATAGAGGATCTCTCCGATTACAGAACTGATTGTGCCTCCCGGCAGTGGTTTGTTCTTGAAGACGCGGAAGCGTTGTTAAAGGAACACTTCAGTGTTGCTTCTCTGGCCGCATTTGGGTGCGACGACATGCCTGAGGCGGTTCGCGCAGCAGGTGCTCTTCTTTGCTTTATCAGGGAGACCCAGCGGGTTCTTCCCGCTCACATAAAGGAGATGATCACCTACAGGGTCGGAGACTCCTTGATAATGGATGAAACAACCTGCACCAACCTTGAGCTTGTTTCAACATCGCGCCGTCAGGCCCAAATCGGATCTCTGTATCAGACGATCAATCAGACATTAACTCCGATGGGCGGCAGACTGCTGAGGAGATGGATACTATATCCGCTTCTGAACCTGGATGCTATAAGAGAAAGGCTTGGAGCAGTGTCCTTTTTCGTGGATGCTCCGGTGGTTCTGGAAGGTATCAGAGATGCCCTGGATGGAATGGGTGATATCGAAAGGCTT
>MNYJ01000177.1 GCA_001874005.1 Desulfobacteraceae bacterium CG2_30_51_40 | reverse complement strand
TGTGTAAACGCAAGGGATGCTATTATTGATGTGGGCAATATCACCATAGAGACGGAAAACACAATCATTGATGACAAATATTGCAAGGATAAGCCCTACGCAACCCCCGGCAGATATGCAGTAATAGCCGTAAGTGACACTGGCTGCGGCATGGAAAGAGATTTGCTTGAGAAGATATTTGAGCCGTTTTTTACCACAAAGGAGGTAGGAAAGGGGACAGGGCTGGGTCTTGCGATGGTTTACGGAATAGTGAAACAAAACCAGGGCTGGATCAATGTCTATAGCGAGCCGGGTCGGGGCACAGCCTTTAATATCTATCTGCCTGCCTGCGGGGACACAGCCCAAGGAGAGGCTTTCGAGGCGGATGAAGAAATCATCACAGGAGGAAGAGAGACTGTTCTGCTGGTTGAAGATGAAGAGATGCTCCTTGAAATGGGAGAGATGATGCTCAAGAGGCTTGGCTACGATGTGCTTACAGCACTAGGGCCTGCGCTGGCCCTTGAAATCGCGAAAAGCTTTCCACGGCAAATAGATCTTCTCATGACGGATGTGGTTATGCCTGGAATGAACGGCATGGTTCTGGCGGAGCGGATATCCTTACTCAGGCCAGCGATCAAGTGCCTATTTACCTCAGGCTATACGGCCAATGTCATAGCCCAGCGCGGGGTCTTGAAGGAAGGGATGCACTTTATTCAGAAACCCCTCCTCCTCAAGGACCTGGCCAGAAAAATCAGAAGTATCCTGGCCTGATCCTATCCCGCCAAATATCGTCTCAAGAGACAGCGGCTTCTGACCTTAACTCTGGCTCTTTGGGCTTTGCATTTAGGGGAGCATATCTTTTGAAGCCCTTGGCCATTCGTTTTAAGGAATCCTTAAACAAGACCTCCATACTTGTACCGGATACCTCTCTGACAAAACCCAGGCCGAACAACGGATGATTGACTATATCCCCAGGCTTGTAGGTGTCCTCCATGCGGTAATCTCTTACGGACATTTCACGATTCATTTCGCTTTTCTTCAGTTCCCAATCAAGAGCCGCATCATAAACCGGTTTTGCAACCTTGCGGGCAGACCTCACCTTTTTCTCTTTACCGGGCTGTTTTGCTGCGCTCCCTGTTTTCCTTGTTTTCCCTTGCGATTCCTCTTTATATACATGCTCAGCGCCGCAGGTCTTACATTTAACCTTTTTGACCTTACCCTTAACCTCATAAATTACGATATGAGCAAGCGACAGATTACATTTAGTGCATTCTGCAATGATATCTTTTCCGACTAATGACATAGGAGTCCTCCTATCTTGGACTAAAGGCGATTCAGTAAAGCAGCAAATTAGGAATTCGCTGTTTGAGTTATACTGCATTGCACTTATTTTGTCAGGTTTTATTTTTTTTCTCTTTTCTTAAGAGAAGGCAACCAGCCCTGAAAAAAGCCTTTCGCCCTCAAGCAAGAAACCACCATTAAGAATTTATCATGAAATAGTCCTTGACAGGCCTCACCAGAGGTGTTAGAAGGCTTCTCCAGTATTTGGGAGGAAGGCTATGCAAACAACTCGACCAGCGCAGACCATATATTATTTTTGGTATCAGAGGAGAGGTCTGCCCATGGGCTGAGTCTATCTTGTTTCACAAAAAAGCCGTGGGGAGACAAACTCCTCACGGCTTTTTTTGTTTTTAGGGCCTCATAGTAACGCGGCCGACGGCCGAACAAACTGAACAGTTACCATTTAAGAAGGAAAAGGAAATTGAACATTGTCCTGATTGGATACCGTTGCAGCGGGAAGACTTCTGTCGGCAGCGGGCTTGCAGCCCGCGTGGACAGGCCCTTTTTCGACACCGATGAACTTGTTCAAAGGATCGCGGGTAAAAGCGTTGAAGGCCTGGTTACGGAGGGCGGATGGGAACTGTTCAGACGTATGGAGACCCTGGCAATAAGGGAGGCAGTTGCCTTTGATGGAGGGATTATCGCTACAGGAGGGGGCTCCGTGCTTGACCCTGATAACGTTCGTCGTATGAAGGCAAACGGGTGGGTTATCTGGCTTAAGGCCGACCCCGAGGTAGTCAAATCCCGGATGGCAAAAGATGAAGAATCGGGAAAAGTACGGCCCTCACTTACGGACAGGGGCAGTCTTGAAGAAATTCGTTCAGTAGTGGAGTTAAGGAGCCGCATTTACGAAGCTGCCGCGGATTTCTCTATTGATACAAGGATGAAAACGGTGGATGAGGTCGCTGATGAGATTGAGGCGGCCATGCCGGAACTTATAAGGAAGAAATCATCATGGCAGGAAACACCATAGGCACTGCATTCAGGGTGACCACATTCGGGGAATCACACGGCCCCGGTATCGGCGCAGTAATTGACGGATGCCCTCCGCGTATAAATCTTAGACCTGAGGATTTTCTGGCGGATATGGCAAGAAGGAGGCCAGGAAACAGGGTCTCTGACACATCAAGGCGAGAAAAGGACAGTGTCTTGATCCTATCCGGCGTCTTCGAGGGAAAGACAACAGGAACTCCGCTTGCCCTCTTTGTCGAAAATAGTGATTCAGACAGCAGACCCTACGAGATACTGAAGAGCATTTTCCGTCCAGGGCACGGAGATTTCACCTACTACAAAAAGTATGGACACTTTGACTTCAGGGGAGGTGGAAGATACTCGGCCAGGGAAACAGTCGCGAGGGTGGCCGCCGGTGTCGTAGCGGGGAAGGTCATTGAGCCTCTCGGAATCACTGTGACGGCTTATACAGTGGAAATCGGGGGGCAGAAGATGGCAAAAAGAGACCTTGATTCTGTAAATCAAGACCCTCTATGCTGCCCCGACCCGGAGGCCTCCTTAAGAATGCAGGCGGAGATCATGCGGGCAAGAAATGAAGGGGACTCAGTCGGTGGGATTGCGGAGATAAGGGTGAAGGGTTGTCCGGCAGGTTTGGGAGAACCGGTATTCGATAAACTGGATGCGGATCTCGGCAAGGCCATCCTCTCCGTGGGCACCGTAAAGGCCGTTGAATTCGGGGCAGGGTTCGAGGCTGCAAGGCTGCGGGGTTCGGAGAATAACGATCCCATATCAGGCGCGGGTTTTGCCGGCAACAACGCAGGAGGTATCCTGGGAGGTATTTCAAATGGAGATGAACTGGTGATCCGGGCCGGGCTGAAACCAATACCATCTATTTACAAAGAACAGGACACGGTTAATAGGGAAGGAGTCAAGGTCAGGGTAAAGCTCACCGGACGATACGATATATGCCCTCTTCCAAGGGTCTTACCGGTGCTGGAGGCAATGGTAAAGATTGTTTTATGTGATCACTATCTAAGATGGCGACCTCTGGGGATAAACGGTCAGGATTCAAGGAGTCTTCCTTTATGACTACAGCATATTCGGAAGAAAGGCGAAAAGCCTCTTTCACCGATGAAAGCTTATGGATAGGCCATGGCTCGGACCGTGCGTACCGACTTTTTTACCGTTCTTTTTATTGGTGGAGAGCTCCGCCCATGGCCCCCTGAACTATAGGATTTTCATTAAAGAGGCCGTGGGTGGAAGAAGATTCTGCCTGCGGCCTTTTGTTTTGTGTTTTGGAGCAGTCCGCATCAACAATTTTATGTCATTAACAGAAAAGCAGGAGGAGGTATTAAAGGATGATAGGCAAAGCAATCAGGATGGAACGAATTATGAACCGCAATACCGGAAGAACCGTGATCGTCCCTATGGATCATGGGGTAAGTTCAGGCCCCATCTCCGGGATCGCAGACATCAAACAGGCCATGACTCAGGTGGCCGAAGGAGGAGCAAATGCAGTAGTGGTGCATAAAGGGACAGTACCGAGGGGACATCGGCGGAAGGGGCCGGACATGGGTCTGATAGTGCATCTTTCGGGGAGCACCTCTCTCTCACCTGAACCTTACACCAAGACCCTGGTCTGCACCGTTGAAGAGGCCATCCAACTGGGCGCGGATGCGGTATCCATTCATGTCAATATAGGAAACGGCAAAGAAAAGGAGATGCTCAATGACTTCGGTATGGTAGCCCATTCGGCGGCCCAATGGGGTATGCCCTTGCTGGCCATGATCTATCCGAGAGGAGGAAACATCAAGGATGAGTTCGACGCCGGCGCGGTGGGCCATGCGGCCAGACTGGGTGCTGAATTGGGCGCCGATCTGGTAAAGGTCTCCTACACGGGAACCCCTGAATCCTTCAGGCATGTGGTGGATGGGTGTCATGTACCGGTGGTCATTGCAGGGGGGCCCAAGATGGATTCCGATCGCTCCCTCCTTGAAATGGTAAAAGGGGCAATGGAGGCCGGGGCCTCCGGCATCTCCATCGGTCGAAACGTCTTCCAGCACGCCAACCCGACTAGGATGGTCAACGCCATGTCCATGATTGTGCAGGAAAACTGGAGCGTGGAGAAGGCCCTAGACCTCATGAGGGCCGACTTAAGGAGGGCGGCGTGAAGAGCGATGCCGATGAACAAAGGGCCGTACAAGAGCTTGAAGCCCTTAGAAAAGACATTGACAAGATAGATGTGCAGATACTCTCTCTTCTCCTTCACAGGCAAGAAACCGCCCTGTCCATCGGGGAGAGAAAAAAGGCCCTGGGTCTTGATATAGTGGACCCCTTTAGGGAGGTTAGTATCCTCCAATCGCTGAGCGCACAAGAAAACGCTCTTCTAAAAAAGAGCGCCATAAGAAGTATTTTTTTAGAGATCATGTCCGCGAGTCGGGAGGTCCAGAAAGCTCCTGTAATAGCTTATCTGGGCCCGGAGGCCACCTTTTCCCACCAGGCCGCGCAAGCGATGTTCAGTCACTCAGCCTCCTTCATGCCGGCAGAGTCTATGAAAGAGGTTTTCGAACTGGTGGAGAGGGACCAATGCACAGAGGGAGTGGTGCCGATGGAGAACTCTCTTGAGGGCCCGGTGGGTGCCGCACATGATCTACTCTACACACATAATCTAAAGATAAGAGCGGAGTTTATTCTTCGCATAAGGCATCATCTGCTCAGCAAGGCAAAAAGACTGGAGGATGTCGTCAGGATCTACTCACATCCCATGGCCTTTTTCCAGTGCGGCGCATGGTTGAGAAAGCACTTGCCAAACGCCATGACAATTGATCTCCCGAGCACCGCAGCAGCGGCAGTAAAGGCTGCGGAAAATCCCACATCGGCCGCTATAGGAAGCACACTCGCCTCAAGTACCTATGGCCTTTCCGCCCTTGCAAGTGATATCGAGGATTCTCCGGATAACCTGACCCGCTTTATTTCGGTTGGAAAGACACCTGTAGGGCCTACAGGCGCTGACAAGACATCCTTCATCCTATCTGTAAGACATGAGCCGGGCGCACTCGCCTGCGCGCTCGAACCACTTTCAAGCCGCAAGATCAACATGACGCGCATCGCATCAAGACCTCTCAAGGGGAGAAGCTGGGAATATCTCTTTTTTCTCGATGTAGAGGGAAGCCTTCAAGACGGCAAGGTGGCACAGGCCCTCACTGACATGCAGTCCCTTTGCTCATGGATAAAGGAGCTTGGTTCTTATCCGAAAGGAGGCGATCCATGGGAATAGACAGCTCCAGTGTCTGTATCATTGGAGGCACGGGGAAAATGGGCTCATGGTTGGGCACACTTTTTGAGGCAGATGGTCTTCAGGTCGTTAGTATTGGAAAAGACACGGTGCTTAAAGCACGAGATGCGGTCCCCCTGTGCAAAGTGGTGGTGGTCTCGGTTCCCATTTCAGATGCGGTGGAGGTCATCAGCGAAGTCGCTCCCCTTGTAAGGGAAGAGACCTTGCTGGTGGATCTTACCTCAATCAAATCCGCGACCATGAGGGCCATGCTCAGCCTTTCCAAGGCCCAGGTGGCAGGCGTTCATCCGCTATTCGGTCCTGGTGAAACGGCAGGGCCTTCATCAAGAGTGGCGCTGTGCCCTGGCCGCGGGAAAGAGGGAATACAATGGATAGAAAGATTTTTTAAAAGAAAAGGGTTTGCGGTTTCCATGATTGATCCGGAAACCCACGACCGCATGATGGGACTGATTCAGGGGGTAAACCATTTCTCAACCATTGTCCTTGCACTCTGTATGGCCGAATCAGGGTTTTCCCTCGAAGATATGACTGAACTTTCAACGGCAAGCTTCATGAAGAGAATCGAGCGGATACACGCCATGCTCGCGCAACCCGGCGAGCTATTCCAATCACTTCTGATGGAAAACAAAGAGGCCGTCGGCTTTTTGAATAATTATCACGATCAGGCCGGCAGGCTCATTGGTATTGTAAGAAAAGGTGACACGGCCGGATTTGAAAGGATATGGAAGACCATTACCAGATTTTTCGGACACAACGGGAAGGTATTGCGATGAAAGAACTATGGGTAAAGGCAGACCCCTGGGATCGGGAACTGGTCATCGCGGCCATCGAAGCCGGGGCCGATGCGGTGATCGTTGATACTGAAGGAGTCCTAAAGACAAAAGAGCTTGGGGTCATAAAGACGGTATCCGACGACGGAGATCTCAGATGGGGAAGAGATGTTGTCTATGCTGAGATCAGAAACAGCGAAGACGAAGAGAATATAGTGGATTGGAGCAGGGACAGGAAGGTCGTTGTAAGCACCACCGACTGGAGGATCATCCCGCTTGAAAACCTTGTTGCAAGGGCAAAGAACATCTTTGTGGAAGTTTGCGACAAGGAAGAGGCGCGCGTGGCAAACGGCATACTTGAAAAGGGAGTGGACGGTCTTGTGATCAACCACCGGGACCCCATGATCGTGAGAGAGATTCTGGTTGAATGCAAAGGAACCCATCAGCCGATCGCCCTTGAACCCTTCGAAGTGAGAAACGTCCGTCCCGTAGGTATGGGCGACAGGGTCTGCCTGGATACCTGCACACTCCTCGGGACCGGGCAGGGTTGTCTGGTCGGTAACAGCAGCCGGGCCCTTTTTCTCATTCACGCAGAGAGTATAGCAGGACCCTATGTTGCTCCCAGGCCCTTTAGGATCAACGCGGGGAGCGTCCATGCCTATGTAATGACCCCTGGCGGCAGGACCCGTTATCTTTCCGAACTGAGGACAGGGGATGAAGTCCTGGGGACAAACCATCGGGGCGAGACAGCGACCCTTGTGGTGGGGCGCGTAAAGATAGAGAGGCGGCCGCTCATTCTCATTGAGGCGGATTCACAAAAAGGCCTTGCGACCGTGATCTGCCAGAACGCCGAAACCATACGTTTTGTCGGTCGGGAAGGTGAGGCCCTCTCTGTTGCAGGTCTAAGACCCGGTCAGATTGTAATGGGTTATGGCGAAGAAGGCGGGAGGCATTTTGGATACAGTGTGCATGAAAACATCATCGAGCAGTGAGGCAGGAAAAATGCTTGAGCGCGCAGATGGAGGCCTTTTCTGCATCCCGATCATGGCAAAGGATACCGACGAGGCAGTAAAGAAGATGGGGGATGCGAAGCATCTAGCCGATTTAATGGAGATAAGACTTGATCTTATGGAAAGTTTCGATGTCCCATCTCTGGTTCGGGCCTCCCCTGCCCCTGTCCTTGTCACATACAGATCGCGCGCCGAGGGAGGAAAAGGCGATGCCCATCCCGATCGTGTATGCCTCTATCTGGGTGCGGCGGCAAGGGCCGGGGCCGCCTATGTAGATCTCGAACTGAATCTTCCGGCTGAAGTAAGAAAGGAAGTACTTAAGATCAAAGAAGGTTCAAAATACATTATTTCTCGTCATATCCCGGAGGAAACGCCTTCCGATTATGCCCTCCGAAGAATCATGAAGGATGCCTCAAGGGTCGGAGGTCACGCAGTAAAGATAGTTCCGATGGCCCGCTTGTGGGAAGATAACCTGAGGATCATAAGCCTCATTATTGAGGCCCGCCGCCTTTCGATTCCGATCATCGCCTTCTGTATGGGCCCTATCGGACGCATAAGCAGGATATTTGCTCACATCATGGGTAATTATCTTACCTTCGCAAGCCTTGATGAAGGAGAGGAATCAGCCAAGGGTCAAATCCCGATCATCCGAATGAAGGAGACACTGAGGTATTTAGGATATGTCTGTTGACCAGAGCACGCAAGTTTACGGAATTGTGGGATCCCGGCTGGCGCACACCCTGAGCCCCGAGATGCATAACGCCGCCTTCAAGGTGATAGGCATGAATGCGGTCTATAAGGTTTTTGAAACCAAAAACCTAAAGGAGTCTCTCAGAAACATGGTCTCTGCGGGCATAAAAGGTCTAAGCGTGACAATCCCATATAAGACGGAGGTAATCCCGCTCCTCGATGAGATAGACAAAGAGGCACTGCGGCTTGGTTCCGTAAATACGATTGTAAATTCATCAGGCAGGCTTATCGGATTCAATACCGACGCACAAGGCTTTCTGGCATCTCTCGGGCCTGATGGAATCAACTCTTACAAAAACGCACTCATTATCGGGGCTGGAGGCGCCGCAAGGGCTGTCGCCTTTTCCCTCATAGACAATGGGATATCCGTAACCATAACAAATCGCAGCGAGGCAAGAGGGAGGGCCCTTGCAATGGAATTGGGCTGTTACTTCCTGCCGCTCAAAGATTTGCGCGAGTGCAAAGCGGATCTCCTGGTCAATACAACCCCGGTGGGTATGTGGCCCGATGTGGACATCTGTCCTATCCCACAGCAACTTCTCAGAAAGGATATGACCGTAATTGACGTAATATACAACCCGCTGGAGACCAGGCTGCTCTCTATTGCCGGGGCGCGGGGATGCCGCACGATCAGAGGGATTACCATGTTCGTTTACCAGGGCGTTTTACAGTTCAGGCTGTGGACCGGGTTGAATCCGCCTGTACAGGTAATGACGGAGACGGTGAAAAAATGCCTCATGAAAAAACCACTTTTTTGAGCAATCAGTCCGCGTTTATCACCGATTTCAAGCACAAAGTAATAAGTGTAGCGCTAGCCGCCATCCCTGCATATTATTGTTAAGAAACGCGGATTAGAGAGGGAAACTATGAAGAAGACATACAACTTAACCCCGGACGTGACAGTGGTAATGCCGGGGTCAAAGAGCATTACCCACAGGGCTTTCATAGCCGCTGGCCTCGCCTCAGGGCAGAGCATACTGACAAATTTCCTTCGTTCGGAAGACACCCTCTATACCGCCTCTGGCTTACGGAAACTCGGAGTGAATATAGAGTTTACCGGAGACGACGCAGTGGTTTACGGAACAGGAGGGAAGATAGCACCTTCATCCGGCACAAAGAAACTGTTTGTCGGCAACTCAGGGACCAGCCTTCGGCTTCTAACCTCCCTTACGGCCCTGGGCCATGGAAAATACATACTTACCGGCACCAGTCGCATGTGCGAGAGACCTATCGGTGAACTTCTTGAGGGCCTTAATGCCCTTGGCGTCAGGGCATCCTGTATGGACAGGTCAGGGTTCCCGCCGGTGCTGATGGAGGCCGACGGTCTTAAGGGAGGAAGAATAACCCTATCAGGAGGAGTTAGCAGCCAATACCTCTCATCCATCCTTCTTGCAGCCCCCTACTCCAGAAGAGGAATCGAAGTAGAGATGAAGGGTGATCTCGTCTCAAGGCCTTATGTAGATCTGACCCTTCAGGTCATGGAGTCTTTCGGAGTGAAAGTTTCGAGAGAGGGCTACAAAAACTTCAGTGTGAAGGCAGGTCAAGGTTACTGTTCGACTTGCCTTCCTGTCGAGGGAGATGCATCAGCGGCATCATATTTCTGGGCGGCGGCCGCGGTAACAGGTCTTAAGATTTGCACCACCAATATCGTTCCTCTTCTGACAAGGCAGGGAGACATACAATTTCTTGATGTCCTGGAACAAATGGGTTGCGCGGTAATAAGGGAAAAGGACAGGGTCACGGTGCAAGGGGGTAACCTGCGTGCCGTAGACCTGGATATGTCTTACATGCCCGACATGGTTCCGACCGTAGCGGCATTGGCGTTGTTTGCAGAGGGAGAAACACAGATCCGCAACGTGGCCCATCTTCGCCACAAGGAGAGCGACCGTCTCCAGGTGATCGCCCTTGAATGGAACAAGATCGGCGCTCGGGTCAGAGAACTCCCGGACGGTCTCGTCTTGAGGGGATGCCAAAGCCTTGCAGGCGCTGAGCTTGCCCCTCATAACGATCACCGGATCGCAATGGCCCTTGCGGTGGCGGCCCTCAGGGTGCCTGGTGTGATAATTCAGGATAAGGCATGCGTAAATAAGTCTTTCCCTGAGTTCTGGTCTCTCTGGAAAAATATATCAGATCGCTGCTAAACCTAAATAATTACCTGCCTTCCTTCAGCAAGGATTTTCTTACCTTTCCCAAAGTGGTTCTGGGGAGTTCTCTGCAAAAGGTCACAGACTTGGGCCACTTGAAGCGCGCTATGCGCCCATTACAGAACGCAATTATTTCATCCGGGGTTAGGCGGGCCTCCTCCTTGGCGATTATAAAGGCATGCCCCACCTCTCCCCATACCTCGTCTGGAACGCCAATGACTGCGGCCTCCTCGACCATGGGATGTTCCCGCAGGACCTTCTCCACTTCGGCCGGATAGACGTTCTCTCCTCCTGATATATACATATCCTTAGCCCTGTCAACAAGGTAGAAATAGCCCTCCCCGTCCATCTGCGCCAGATCGCCTGTATGCAGCCATCCGTTTCTTATTGTCTCTCCAGTGCGGTCAGGATCCTGCCAGTATTCCTTCATCATAATGGAGCCCCTCACCACTATCTCGCCAACCTCTCCAGGAGCGACCTGCCTGCCGTCCTTTCCGAGCAGGGCAACCTCGGCATGGAACACAGGCCTCCCGACAGTGCCCGGCCTCCTAATCGAGTCTTCCTCGGAGGCCCAAAGAAGGATTGATGTCTCTGTCTGCCCCATTATCTGTCTGAGCGGGAAACCCATTTCCATGCACTCGATAAGAAGCTTGTGTGTCGTCTTCTCTCCTCCGATTGCACACACCTCTAATGATGATATGTCTTTCTTGTGTTGCGGTGCCTCCTTGATAAGCGATCTCCAAATTGTCGGGACCCCCAGGAACTTAGTAACTCTGTATTTTTCAATGTCTGCATAAACCCTCGCAGGATCAAACCTGGGATGGATCACCATGGTTCCCCCTTTGTATAGGATGGGGGATGCCTGAATGAAAAGACCGCCCGAGTGAAACAGAGGAAGCACTATCAGCATTATGTCGTCAAAGTTGAGCTTGAAAAACATATCTGCGTTAAGGCAATTAAAAAAGGTCTTCCGGTGGCTCAGCACCGCCCCTTTCGGCTGACCTGTGGTGCCCGATGTGTACATAATCACATGTGGCTCCTCAGGATCGCTCGGCCCCAGGGATTTCGTCAGAAAGGGTTTTCTGCCTGAGAACTCCTCAGGGCGATACCGCATGGTTTCAGGATGACAGGTATTGGAAGATACTACGGCCAGCTCCATAAAGGGCCTTCTGTGATTGGGGCCTAACTTGGCCGCTGTTTCAAGATAGGATTCCCCCAATAAAAGGAGCCTTGGCCTTGCATTTCTAAGTGTATATTCGATCTCGGGGGCCTCCAGCCGGAAATTGATGGGCACAAATAAGGCTCCCAGTCTTGAACATGCAAGATATATTTCGATGAATTCAGGGCAATTCTCAAGTATAACGGCAACCCTGTCTCCCTTCTCTATTCCCAGTGACTGGAGCCAGCAGCTAGTCTCTTTTGCCCTGTGGTGAAGCTCAAGATAGGTTATCGTTTGATCTTCAAAAAAAATAGCGGGCCTCGAGGGCTGCAACTCACTCCAGCGCTGCACCCACCAGGCAATATTCATTGACCTTATCACCTTAGTCTTAACCCTCCGGAAAATAACGCCCGTGACTTACAGGCAATCAATCGCCTGTCTCGGCAATCTCGATGTATTTTGTCTTCTTGGCCTCCCTCGGAAGCGTCTCAGGGTCAACCCATTGTAAAACAGGTGCAATCCTTACTTCTTCCTTGAAGTAGGCAATCATTTTCTTCTCAAGGATCTTGAGATCCTCCTGCCTTATTCCAGGACCATACTCCAGTTTGATTCTTAGAGGCGGCTTAACCAGAGGACCTGGTTTGTCCAGCAGGATCCTAAAGTGGCCGGTCGCCTGGGGACTGAATTTGAGTATCGCGGCCCTGACAGCCTCAGGGTAAACGTTCACACCCTTGATAATGAGCATGTCATCCGCCCTGCCCACTATCTTGAATCTGATCCCAGGCATACCACACTCACATGGCTCGGTATAAACCTGAAGGAGATCTCCCAGGGCATATCGCATGAAAGGACCGCCCTCCCAATCGAGGAACGTAAAGACCATCTCTCCCACTGCCTTGTCATTGAGTGCGATCGGTTTTCTGGTGGAGGGATCAACAAGTTCGAGGAGGCAGTGGTCCTCCGATACGAAGTGCATTCCACTGAATTGCTCAGGAGGCTCATCGCAGGAAATGCCGTGGAAGGCATGGCCTCCTCCGGTGTGGTCGAAAACCTTGGCTCCGAATCCATCCGCGAGCATCTTTCTCACCTCCGGGTTTCCGCCCCCCGGTTCCCCCGCGCAGAAAAACCACTTCAAGCCCAGCTCTCTTGCCGGCTTTCCCGCTATGTCGGGGCACTTCTCTATGATGTACTGGCCGTAAGACGGCGTCGCTATTATCGCCACGGGGGCCGTAAGACGTACGAAATCGAGCACCCTTTTTGTGCCTCCCTCCACTCCGACAGGAACAACACAAGCGCCCATGAACATTATGCCCTGGGAGAGAGGAAGTCCTCCTGTAAACATGCTCAGCGAAAGCGCCTGCAGCATCACATCCCCCGGTCTGATTCCCGCTCTCCAGTACTTTCTTGCGTGCATCTCGTTTACCACATTAACATCGTGCCGGGTGAGGGTGTAAAGGGTTGGAATCCCGGTTGTGCCTGAAGTGGAGTTGATCCTTACAATTTTCTCCTTTGAAGCGCAGGCCAGAAGTGAATAAGGATTGCCGTATTTTTCGATTGACTCCTCCTGAGCGCGTCTGTGCTCATCCTTTGTCATGACCGGAACTTTCGCGAAATCCTCGAAGCTCTTTATATCGCCAGGTAATGCCCCGACCTGCTCGAATTTCTTTCTGTAAAAAGGTGAGCTCTCATAATTGTATGCCAACTGCTTTTTTAGCCTTGAGAGCTGAAGGGCTCCAATTTCGTCCCTTGAAAGGGTTTCAATCTTTTCGTTCCAAAGTCTTTTTACTTTTCTTGAACTCATTTGCTTCTCCTGACTGCATATTTCTTGATTGAGACGATTATCTTGCCGGGTCTGGAAATAGATGCACAGTCCGCCAATAACCTCAGCCGAATCTCCTTGAGCTCTTATTTTTTGAGAAGTTCCATAAGGATTCCCGATGTGGTTTCCTCTTCCAGAAAAGCTATTAAGCCCTTACCGCCTTCCCTCGGAAACCCAAGCTTCACCTTAGCCCCTATTGAGCGGCACCTATCCAATGTGCCTTCAAAATCCTCTTCGAGAAAAGAGATATGATTCAATCCCGCGATCGAACCCATTACAGATCTTCCGAAGCTTTCGCCCTCTGAGAGGTACTCAATGAGTTCAATATCAACATTTTCAGCCTCGAGATACCCGATCCTAAGTCCCACATCAGGCAGTTCCTTAATCTGGGCCTGCTTTACACCAAATGCCTCTGTAAAAAGAGACAGGGCCTTTTCAATATCCCTGACTATTATCCCGATGTGGTCAATGATCATGCTTTTGCTCCTCTGATGAGCCTGGTTTCCAAAATATCCAGGGTCATCTCAGACACGTTTATCACAACCCCATAATCAGTTCTGGCTTTTTCAAGACTAATCATCCCGTTAACTACATCTTCTAGCACTTTTTCCGGCGGTCTTTCAAATGGATCGCCATATCCCCCGCCCCCACCTGCGATCTGGGAAAACACGGTTTCTTGCGGTATGTTTCTAACGATCTCTTTTGATTTCACCTTCCTGATGGTGCCGTCCGGATATCTCAAAGTGATGCTGTTGAGTTCCCCCTCTTTTCCTCCAAAGATTCCGAAGGCCTTAGCCTCTTCTTCTATGCCGTCCCCGAAGGCTATGCCTGTGACACTGGTGCCCCTGATCGTAAACTCAGTCTCGACTCCCGCGCCTCCTCTCCATCTTCCCGCCCCTGCCGAATCAGTCAGATACTCGTGCTTGATAAGAAAGTGAGGATCCTGAATTTCGAACATCTCATAGTCCTGGGCAAGAATCCCCCCGGCACAGTTTATCAGCCCTATGTGGTCATATCCGTCCGCCATCCATGTACCTCCCGATCCGCCTTTCAATGCCAGAAACAGAATATCCACGTAAGGTCTGTTCTTCCTTGGGTCCGTTCCTGTAATGGTGAACCCAAGGAATCGGTTCCAGCCCGCTGTCACCTTTTCAGGACAGGCCTTGGCCATGGCCTTGAAAATGGCGTCTGAGTTAGGACCGGTCAGGCTGTTGCCGAAAGTTGTAGCGGCCGGGAACTTTGCATTGAGGAAGCTTCCTTCAGGGACATCTATGCGTATTGGGCGCAGTATGCCGTCGTTATGAGGAATATCCGGATTGATAAGCATCAGAAAGGTAAGTAGTGCCGCAGAGGCGGTTGCAGCATAGGGCGCGTTCACGAAGCCCTCAGTCTGTGGAGATGAGCCCGTGTAATCGAATGTAATTTCATCACCATTGACTATCACCTTCAGATTTATGAGCATTTCTGAGCCATCATGGATACCGTCGTAATACACCAGGCTTTTCGCAGAGTAAGTCCCGTCCGGAATTGATCGGATCTCACTCCTTACCATCTTTTCCGTTGTATCAAATAAGTGCTCTACATGGCTTCTGAACCTCTCAATCCCATATTTTTCTACTAGGCCCTTGATTCCCCTTTCTCCAACAACACAACCTCCCATCTGAGCCTTGATGTCTTCTGCGACTATGTCATAACGGATATTCGCAAATACAAGATCCCATACGTCCTTTCTAAGTTTCCCACCCTCTACTATCTTCACTGGTGTTATGCGGAATGCCTCCTGCCATACTTCCCTTGCCTCCGGATTGTATCCTCCTGCCACAGCACCCCCGATATCAGCCTGGTGCCCCTTGCAGGCAGCCCAAGCAACGAGTCGCTCCCCGTGAAATACCGGCTTGAAGACCGCCACATCTGCGTTCTGGTTTCCTCCGGTAAATACATCGTTATGGAGAATCACATCTCCTGGATGGATATCATCTCCAAAGTAAGCGATTATTTTCTGGCAGACGGGTTGAATCGCAAAAGCCAGGATAGGTATGTATTCGGTCTGTTCAAGCATCCTTCCCTTGTGGTCATATATGCCGGTCACGAAATCTCGGGCTTCGTTCAGGATGGGAGATCTGGTAGTCCGCAGAAGAGTAAGGCCCATCTCCTCCGTTATGGACTTAAATCTTCTTTGTAAGACAGAAGCAAGGATTGGGTCTATGGAATCATTGTTTGCTCGCACCGGCTTATTCCTCAATTGATGGGTGACATAAGGTAGCTTCCGTACTCATCGCAGGTAACCTCAAAACCAGAGGGGACAAATATGGAAGTGTTGACTTGTTCAATAATGGCCGCACCCCTTAGGGAGTGGCCGAAGCCCATTCTGTCTCCGTCATATACAGGGATCTCATTAAAATCCATAAGTGAGGGTATAAAAACAGGTCTTTTGCCTTTAATGAATTCCCCGGCATCGGCACCCATGTAGGCCCCTTTGGGAAAGACAGGTTTATCCGTTAACCCTATGGCCGTTATGCGGATATTAACAAGCTCCACATCAGTTCCCTCATCCTTCAGGGCATAGCCGTAGAGCTTGTCGTGCTGTCTATGGAAAGCATCTTTTATGGAGTCTTCGCGGTAGGATTCGAGCCATTCCTTTTCAACCGCAACGCTCACTTCATGATACTGTCTTACGTAACGCAGGTCGGCTGCGAACCTGAATATCCTCCTGTCTGAGGATATCCGCTCTGAGGAAAGGACTTCGTTTCCATCAGCCAGCAATTCCTTGACTATGCCTCTAAGCCGTTCGAGGTCCACACCATCCTTCTTCAGTACCGTGTGATATGTTCTCACGAAGTCATGTTTAAGGTCTGATAAAAGCATTCCCGCTGCGCAAAAGATTGAGGATTCCTTCGGTATCATGATTTGCGGAATTTCAAGCTCCTCTGCTATCATGGCCGCGTGGACAGGACCTGCGCCTCCCGCGCATACGAGCAGAAATTCCCTGGGATCGAAGCCGCGCCTGATAGAGATCTCCCGGATGGCTGACGCCATATTGACATTCATAATGTGGTACATCCCGTATGCCGCCTTGACCACATCCATTCCTAATGGCGACGCAATCCTTTCTCTAATTGCCGTTTCGGCTCGCCCACGGTCGAGTTTCATCTTCCCCCCAGCAAAATATTCTTCGTTAAGAAAACCGAGCATAAGATTGGCGTCGCTGCAGGTGGGGTCAGTTCCTCCAAGCCCGTAGCACGCCGGTCCTGGCTTTGCTCCGGCGCTCTTAGGCCCCATTCTTAGAAGTCCACCCTCATCCAGCCAGGCTATGCTTCCTCCTCCTGCGCCGATTGTATTTATCTGCATCATCGGAAGAGCAAGGGCTTGTCTATTTACCCTGCCTTCATTAGTAATAATCGGTTCGCCATCTTTGATAAGGGCAGCGTCGAAGCTCGTTCCTCCCATATCCACTGTTATGAAGTCCCTTACTCCATGAATCGCCGTGTAAGCTATACCGGCAACCGGCGCTGCAGCAGGTCCGGACAACAGGGTGCTTGCGGGCAACTCTGTCACAACACGGGCGGAGGTGACTCCTCCGTTTGATTGCATTATAAGGAGGACGCCTTTAAAACCCGACACCTCCAGCTTTTCGATGAGCTTTGAGAGATACCTATTAAGTATCGGCCCTACCGCGGCGTTAAGAACAGTAGTACTGACTCTGTCGTAAAACCTCACCTGCGGCATAATTTCCGAAGATGCAGAAACATAGGCCTCGGGCATCAATTTCCTTATCCCTTCGGCCGCTGTGATTTCGTTTTCCTTGTTTGCGTAGGAGTGCATAAAGCAAATAGCCACGGCATCCAGATGGTTTATCTTAAATATCTGAGCGCCGGCTTCAACGTCCGCAAGCTCTATCCTGGTCGAGATCTCTCCGTCGCAGTCAGTCCGCTCTGTTACCGGAACTCGCAGATATCGAGGCACCAGGGGCGAAGGGGGCAGATATCTATTGTTGTATGTCTCCTCTCTTATACCTCTTCTCATCTGGAGGGCGTCCCTGAAGCCTCGAGTCGTTAAAAGACCGGTCCTCGCGATATTTCCCGTGAGAACCGCATTGGTTGTAACAGTAGTCCCGTGCACTATTATTTCGACACTGCTCAGGAAGGACATTTTATCGGTACCGAAAGACGCGGCCATTTCCTCGAATCCCCTCATCACTCCGATAGATGGATCTTCGGGAGTGGAAAGTACCTTGAAAACAGCCGAACTTCCGCTTTCACCCATGAGCAGGAAATCCGTGAAGGTCCCGCCTACGTCAACTCCGACCTTGTAGGCCATCTGTAAAACCTCCGTCTATTTCATGAGACTTGGCAGGAACAAAGCTATCTGCGGGAAGATCATAACAAGCATCATCACAAAAGTATCGCAGAGAAGAAACGGCAACCCGGCCCTGTAAATCTGCGACATGGTCGTATCGGGAGGCGAAACACCCTTCATTACGAATAGAAGAAGCCCGAAAGGCGGTGTTGTGTTGGCCATTTCCATGTTGATCAGCATTATTAGAGAAATCCACAGGGTATCAAAATGCAGGGCCTGTACTATGGGCAGGAAGATAGGAACGGCAACCATAACCATAGAAAGGTTGTCCATGAAGCATCCGAGGAAAAGAAGCGTCACCTGCATGCATATAAGTATCATTATGGGCGCAAGATCAAGGTTTGTCACAATCTGTATCAGGCCGGAGCTGGCGCCGGAAAAGGCCATGATCTGACTGAAGGTCATGGAGCCCACTATGATTATAAACATCATTCCTGTGATTTTGACTGATCCAAGGATACTCTTCTTCAGTACTTCCCAGCTCAGCCTGCCATACGCAAAGGCAAGGGCCAGAGTTCCCAGGGCTCCCAGGGCAGCAGATTCGGAGGGAGTCGCTATTCCCAGGAAAATGAGGCCTATTACAAGGAAGATGATCAGACCGAGCGGCAGGACATAAACCGCTGTGTCCTTGATCTTCCTGCGGAAAGATATCTCCTGAACCTCAAATGGCGGAGCCAAATGCGGCTGAAGAAAGCCTCTGATAACTACGTAAGAGGCGTAACAAGATGCTATCATAATGCCTGGTAATATGCCCGCTATAAGCAGGCCTCCCACTGATATCTGGTTGAGGGCCGCAAGGAGGATTGCAAGAGCGCTGGGAGGAATGAGCATGGAAAGGCCCCCACTGCCCATAACAGGCCCTATGCTCATGCTCTTGTGGTATCCTCTTCTTTCCATATCAGGGACAAGAAGCGAACCCAGTATCGCAGTGGTTGCCAGAGTTGATCCGCTCATGGTCGAAAAGACCGTTCCTCCAATAACGGCAAGCAAAGAGAGCCTGGCAGGTATTTTTCCTATCCAGTGGTCCAGGACATCAATAGCCTTGAAACCAAGCTGTGAGTGAAACATTACATCCCCCATGAACACGAAAAGGGGGACCGGGAGGAGCGAAAAACTCGTCAGGCTCTCCTCTATATTGAGGATGAGCTGCACCACTCCGTTTGCCCCTCCCATAAAAATGAAGGCCCCGATTATATCTACCAATAGGAAGGATAACGCAACCGGCATACCCGAGAGCATCAGCACAACCATAGTACCCAGCAGCAGAATCAGTGCTTGCCACCACTCCATGGATTTTCCCTATATTCTCTGTAGAGGTTATATGCCCTGCGAGCAAACTGAAGGCCGAAGACAAGGCAGCCGAAGGGGATTATCATTATCACTAGAAACTCCGGTATCTTGTAATACTTAAGAACGGGTACTCCCCTGCTGTAGTAATCCAAGGTGATGAAGGTGCCGAACGAGGTCAAAACCAACATGACCAAGAAGCTTAAAAAAGAAGTGATCATACTGATAACGCGCTCTTTTCCGGGACTGAGCCGGTTAAGGACGATATCTATCCTGATGTGGCTTTCTTCCCTCAAGACGTATGCAGCAGCAAGAAACGGCATATATAGTAACACGTACTCGCTGAACTGGAGCACACCACCGATAGGCGAGTTAAAGAAGTACCGCATAGTGACGTCGAGGCACACCATCAAGAGAGCCGCGATCATCAGCCAGCCGGCCAGCCATGCGAGACCATTCACCACCTTGTCGAAAAATCCTTTCATTATCGCTTAGACCTGATCCCCTAAAACGTATTTCTTAGTACAACTCAATTAAGGTGTAAGCATTTTCCTGAGTTGAGAACCTAACGCGGGGTCCTGCTTAATGACCTCTTCCCATCCTGCTTCATAAGCTGTATCTATGTACCATTTGGTATCCTTGGGAGAAAATTTTATCACCTTCATCCCCTTTTTCTGCATATCTGCAAATTCCTTCTCAGAGATATCATTCATGACCTTAACGGACTTCTTCTCGTTTTCTATCATACAGTCTGTCAAAAGCTTCTGAAGATCCGGAGATAGTTTTTCCCAGCTCTTAAGGTTGAACAGAGCCTCAATATTCATCTCGTAAATTCTAGGCTCGAGGATATATTTGCACACCTCGGCCCAACCGGACTGGACATTCCCAAGGGCCGACCAGGCATATCCGTCAATCGTTCCTCTTTCAAGAGCTGTGTAGATCTCCCCTCCGGGGATCGTTACGGGAACGGCTCCCAGTTTCTTCACGAACGGCTCGTATGTGCCTGAAACACGGATCTTCTGTCCCTTGAGTTCCTGTGGCCTCTTAACGGCCTTGTTGGTGAAAATCTGAAACCAGACTCCAAACTCCGCCCTTCCCAGGTAGTAAATGTTATGCTTCTTGAGCATCTCCTTGCGGAATTCGTAATAGCCAGTTTGTCTTTCTTTTATGGGATCAAGCCTTGTCAAGTGAGTGTAAGCCGCTCCTGACACTTCTCTGCCATAATAGGATTCACATCCGTAAATAACGTCCACCACGCCATTACGCAGTGCTTCGAATTGCTTGAAGCCGGGGATGGCTTCAGGGCCTCCCGTAAAAACGATCTCAAGGTCTCCTTTGGCTTTATTGTTCACATCCTCTATGAAGGCCATCCAGGCCGTCATATTGACGTCGCCTTTAGGGAGAAACGTGACCATCTTTAGTTTCACAGGATCCTTTGCGTGAGCTGGAACTACCATCAAAACTGCTGCCAGCAAGACCAACAAAACAGATACCCTTCTCATTGTGTTGCCCTCCAGAAGAATTGAAGAATAAATACGGTAAAGCTCCTATGCCATGCTGTTGCCTTCTATTCACCTCCTTCCAATGCCGGCTGAACTCGCAAAAAGCTTGAACTTGGACTGCAAATCAGTCATGCTTCAGATGCTCTTATTGATCCAGGAACCCGTCTTTGAAGCGATGCACTGTGCCAGTATGCTCTGCATGTCCGCAAGGTGCTCCACCATCGCCTGCATCGCGCCATTCGGGTCCTTCTTCTCCACCTTTTCAGCTATCAAAGTATGCCACCGTAGAATGCTTGTCTTGTGTTCTTCGTTCCATACCATACCGTAAATAAACTTGAAAAGGACGTTGATAAGGGCCGACTGAAACAGGCTGAGCAAGGGATTCTTTGCTGCGTTCGCAAGAGCCCTATGGAAATTTTCATCCGTCGCCCTGAAGCTCTTTCGAATCTTGAAGTAGCCTGCAAGCTCCCTTATGGTAGCCCATATTGCCTCAGAATCATCGGCCGTCGCATTCTTTGCCGCGAGGAAGGCTATCTGAGGCTCTATGATTGTCCTGACCTCTATGACGTTTTCGATGCTGATATCCTTCCACTTAATGATGTCTCTCAGCAGATCGGAGACGCTTTCACCGGTCATATCGCTAACCACAAAGGTCCCTCCCCCCATGCCCTTTTTTATTCTGAGGAGGCCTGTGTTTTTGAGAGTGAGTATGGCAGACCTGACTGTCACCCTGCTGGTTCTGAACGTATCGGCCAGTTCCCTTTCGCTCGGAATCCTTTGTCCCGGCACAAACTTCTTTCCGAGGATAGCATCCTTGAGTTGAGAGGCAACTCTTTCGTGAGCCTTCCTTCCATCGGCAACTGGCTTGAAGGCATTAAATACAAGGCGTTTTTTCTTATTATCCTCAGGCAATCCTTTCAATGCCTCCATGCTTGAAAGGCCAGGCAGTCCCTCGGTTATCCCATATAGTCTTGTTATAATCATTTCTGTCTCTAAGCTCTTTTGCTCCCGACGGGCAGATCCCTGAACAGAACCCGCAGCTCCAGCATTTGCCTTCATTGAAGGAGGGGAAGCGCTCTTCCCCTCCAATAGTTATCGCCCCGTAAATACATGCCTCTTCGCAGGCGCCGCAATGAGTGCATTTGTCTTTTATAGCAACAGGGATATAGGGGCACTCAGGTGGAACTGAATAACCATGAGCCTCTCGCCGTTTGAGTCCGTCAGAATCTTCAATAAGTCCGAAAGCCTTGCCAAGAAAATCATTTAACGACCTGTGCCCCTTCCTTTCCATTCAATTCAAAAGGCCGTCACATATTTGATCGAGTACCTCCGGCCCCTTGAAATAAAGCGCTGATCCCACCCCTACGAGGGGACAGCCGCAGAGAAGATACTGCAGGGCGTCGCTGTAGCCATAGATGCCGCCAACGCCCACCACCGGGATAGAGGAAGCTTTTCTTATTCTTACGACTCTGGCAAGAGAGTAAGGAAGAAATACCCTGCCTGGGACATAGCCTCCTATTACCGGGGCTCCGAAAGGCTCTTCCCTCTCCGTGTCAATGATGATTCCGCCTGGGGCGTTATGGGCAGTTATGAAATCCAACCCCTCCATCTCCCATGCGGTCAGCATTTGTTCAAGGGGTTCCATGGTGGGGATGTGATCTCCGAAGAGGACACAATGACAGGGCTCTTGAAAGTAATCCCTGCTATGGAGGTTTCAATGTCGGGTTTTTGTTCCATGCCCTCACGCTCGGTCAAGTGTAATAGCAGATGAGACGATTCTATGGGCTAACCTTAGACCATATTTCTAATTGCGTTGTTTGACCGTGTCAAGCAAGAAAATATACTTTTCCCCCTTCCAAAGCCTCCTTAATGCAGTCAACTTACTGCGTCCGGAATTGCCGATCTCGCGCTAGCGCAGCTCCCCGGGCAGCTTGGGGGAATCTACCACAGCCTTCTGACAGATAAGATCAATGTGGTAAAATTATTTTAGTGCATTAAATTCAATAAACTGAAGACGAAATATGTATATCGGAAGGACATTATATTAGAAAGGAAAAAGCATGCTGAAGATCGGAAGTTATAACGAGCTAGTTGTGGAGAGAAAAGTAGATTTCGGCCTCTATCTCAACCCGAAGGAGGAAGAGGTCCTTCTTCCCTCAAAATACGTCCCTGAAAATACCAAGGTAGGCGACCGGCTGAAGGTCTTCGTCTATACCGATTCCGAGGATCGCCCCGTGGCCACAACCCGTTCGCCTTGGGCGGCGGTTGGGGAATTCGCCTGTCTCGAGGCGCGATCGAACACGCCCTTCGGCACCTTCATGGACTGGGGGCTTGAAAAGGACCTCCTCATCCCCAAAAGTGAACAGCAGGCAGGGATGAAGGTCGGACGGAAGTATGTCGTCAAGGTCTGCCTTGACAGCCAGACGAACCGAGTCTATGGCACCACTCGAATCGCCCAGAATTGCGAACCGCCACACAGGGACCTGGTCCAGGGCCAAAAAGTCCACATGCTCGTTTACAGCCTGACAAAAATCGGAATCATGGCCGTGGTGGACAACCAATACATCGGGCTCCTGTACCGGAGCGAAACCTATGAGCCGCTCGCCATAGGTGATGAGCGGTTCGGGTACATCAGGAAGATTCGCGAAAACGGAAAACTAGACCTTTCCCTGAAGGAGCCAGGGTACGCCTCGGTTACTGAATCGACTATGAGGGTCATGGATGCCCTGAAACTCGCCGGCGGTTTCATCCCCTGCCATGACAGGAGCACGCCGGAGAAGATCGAAAGCCTCTTCATAATGAGCAAGAAGGAATTTAAGCGAACCATCGGCGGGTTGTATAAGAAAGGCTTCATCGAAATCCAGGACGAAGGCATACGCTTGAGAGATCAATCAGTTCCTCCGAGGAGAAAGGTTATGCAAACTAGCCGTTAGGACGTTGCTTAATAACCAAATGGTAAAGTTAATGCCCAATGTGATGGATTCCTTCTTGCGGTTGGGAAGGCTTGCGGGGCCCTGACACTTGATCCGCGTCTGCCTCCCCGCTGCGTCTTCGTTCTGGACAGGAGTGACGTTGTGAGATATATCCAAGCCATATAGTTAGTGTCCATCCGGAAATGGCTATTTTCACCGATTTCGGCGTTGGGCTCAAATTTTAATCCTTGAAATACGTCAATGTATTCCTGTGGTTAAAATTATCGCCCGCCTTGAACTCAAAGAAACTATCTCATTTCCGGATGGACACTAGTCAATAGCCAATGAGTCCACCCCAAACGTTTTCCAGGGCTCTATCCGCTTTATCTCTCACGTGAGGAGGTTCAGAGCCGTGACTGCCCACCGAATTGAAACGCAACTGATCCATGCCGGAGAACCCGCGCCCCGCATAAGGTGATCGGTCTCCATGCCCGTATTTCAAAGCGCCACTTTCGAATACACTGGAGCGAAGACCTACGACGATCTCCGATACATCCGGCTCAATAACACCCCCAACCATGAACTCCTTCACGCAAGGCTCGCGGCCCTTGAAATGGGAGAGGCGGCTTTGGTGACGGCAAGCGACATGGCTGCCAGACTTTCCCTCGAAATAGCGCCGAAGAGCACATCCATCTGATCCTTATGGAAGGAAATGTCTTACTTGAGATCAATAATACATTTGGATATGGATGCCTTTTATCCCTCCGTTGAGATCAAGGATAATCCCGCGCTTAAAGGGCAACCTGTGATCGTTGGGGGCGGCAGGGAAAGAGGGGTTGTCGCTTCCGCTTCCTACGAGGCCCGCAGATCAGGCGTCCACTCCGCCATGCCAATAGCCGAGGCCATGCGGCTGTGCCCGGGGGGCATTTTCCTTCCCGTAAGGATGGCCAGATACAAAGAAGTTTCAACTCAGATTTTTGAAATCTTCAACCGGTTCACTCCGCTTGTTGAACCCCTTTCAATAGATGAGGCTTTCCTGGACGTAACCGGCTCAGAAAGGCTCATGGGAGACCCTGTCGAGATTGCCAGGAGGATCAAGGCAGCGGTTTTGGCAGAGACAGGACTTACAGTTTCCGCGGGAGTTGCTCATAATAAATTCGTAGCCAAGGTTGCATCGGAGATTCAGAAACCTGACGGCTTGACCGTTATACAGCATGATGCTGTCGTTGAGTTCCTCGACCCGCTTCCCATAAGCAGGATGTGGGGTGTGGGCAGGAAAATGGAAGAGGCATTGGCGGCCCTTAACGTCCGCACATTCAGAGACCTCCGGTTGACGCCCCTTCACCTGCTGAATGATAAATTTGGAGAGCACGGAATAAAGATGCATCGCTTGTCCCTTGGTATGGATGAAAGAGAGGTAGTGACTGAGCAGGAAGCGAAATCCGTGGGCCATGAGAAGACCTTCACGGAGGATATCCTGGATTTAGAGACTGCAAAGCGGGAGTTGCTAGGACTGGCTGACGCGGTAGGGCGAAGGTTGCGCAGAGAAGGTGTGAGAGGAAAGACCGTGACCTTGAAGGTGAAATACAGCGATTTTAATCAGATAACAAGGGCCTGCACTCTGAAGGATCCAACTGATGACGGACTTGAGATATACTCGGCGGTAATAAGGCTATTGCAAAAAACCCAGGTGGGGAAAAGACCTCTGCGCCTTTTAGGGATTTCTTTTTCTAACCTCAATTTTAGTGAAGAAGAAAAGCAGCTCTCCTTCTTCGGAAACGATGGATCCGCTCAGAGGAAAAAGAGACTCAATGAAGCGCTTGATTCCATTTACTTAAAGCACGGGGATAAAAGCGCCGGCCCCGCAGCGCTTCTCAGAAAATAGCGGCTTCTGTCCTTTTATATGCCCATAACAAGGGAAATACGAGGTGACAAAAAGGTTACAACCTTGAAAGCTGTAACCGCTTGATATCTGGTGGAGGTCGGAGCCGAATAGAGATACAACATTCCGTTTTCCTTGCCTTTTACAATCAAGCAGTATTTATGATACCGTCAAATATACCGTCATCCAGAAAACCAGCTATCTTTTCCTGAAACGACGCATATCCGCCCGATGCCAAACCGGCTACGCAGTCTCTTGATCTGAAGCCCGCGATCTGAGCAAACTGCCTCTGTTGTCACGGCTGGGATATCCTTTCCTGCGCAAGTTTTGATACGTGTATAATATCTTACTACCAACAAAAAAAGCCGGAAACCCCCTTTGGGGATCTCCGGCTTTCGGTTAGGAATTTCAGAGCGGAAAGACCTTTGCCGGCACATCTGCAGTCAACCACCCATTTGGAGGGTAGCGAATCGGGCAATCTGAGGCCGGCCTTGGTTGCCGCATCCCGGAAACGGGCGCGAAACACCCTTGCCAGGGCGAATTCATTGAAGAGATACTTTCTTTTTTTCTTTTTCCATTGTTTTCTGGATTTATCCACGCCGCCTCCCGGCACCACGACATGAACGTGAGGGTGATAGTCCAGGCGGCGGTTATGAGTGTGCAGGACTGCGGTCATCCCGATGTCGGCCCCGAGATTCTTGGGATTTACGCCAAAATCTTTGAGCGTGCTGGAAGCGCATGCAAAGAGAAGGTTGTAAACGAGGGTTTGGTGATTCCATGCCAGGGATCTCAGTTCATAGGGAAGCGTAAAGGTTGCCAGGAAGTAGTCAACCGGCAGGAGCTTTTCCTG
>MNYJ01000114.1 GCA_001874005.1 Desulfobacteraceae bacterium CG2_30_51_40 | reverse complement strand
ACATCTCAGAGCTTCTCATTTCCTCAAGCTCCCTGTTAAGTCGCTTGCGGTAGTCCGGTGCCGTATTAGCCTCAAGCACTATCCTTGTCTCCGCGCCTTTGACGACACTGTCATAAAGCTCCTCGAATACCGGTGCCGCGGCTGCCTTGAATCTGCCCTTCCAATCCAGTGCGCCCCTCTGGGCCGTGGTGCTGCAGTTGGCGAACATCCAGTCCATGCCGTTTTCCGCAACAAGCCTTATGAGACTCTGGGTGAGTTCTTCGACCGTCTCGTTAAATGCCTCACTAGGGCTGTGACCGTGCTTTCTGAGAAGTTCGTACTGTGCCTCCATGACCCCTGCCAGACATCCCATCAGTACGCCCCTTTCTCCGGTGAGGTCACTATAGACCTCCTTTTTAAAGGTGGTATGAAAGAGATATCCTGAGCCGATGCCTATCCCGAGAGCAAGGGTCCTGTCCTTGGCCCTTCCCGTGAAATCCTGGAATACCGCAAAGCTGGAATTGATGCCGCTACCCTCAAGGAAGTTGCGGCGCACAGTGCGGCCTGAGCCCTTCGGTGCGACCATTATGACGTCCACGTTTTCAGGGGGAATCACCTTGGTCTGCTCCTTATACACTATGGAAAAGCCATGTGAAAAAAAGAGCGCATCTCCCTCTTTCAGACATTTTTTTACAAGCGGCCAAGCGGCCATTTGCCCGGCGTCCGAGAGGAGATACAGGATGATCGTCCCCATCCTAGCTGCCTCCTCCAGTGGAAAGAGGTCTTTTCCCGGGACAAAGCCGTCCTTGACTGCCCTTTCCCAGGATTCCGATCCCTCCCCGCGCTGACCGATGATCACATCAAAGCCGTTTTCCCTTAAATTCAACGCCTGCCCCGGGCCTTGAACGCCGTACCCGAGCACTGCGATCCTTTCGCCCTTCAAGACATCTCTTGCATGTGAAAGCGGGAATTCCTCCGATGTCACTACTTCTTCATTGACTCCACCAAAATCTATTAAAGCCATCTTTTCTCCTTTCCTGTTTCTGTTATTTCCTGTCCCGGGCCAAGGCCACGGGGCCGGTTCTTGCAATCTCCTTTATGCCGAAGGGCTTAAGCAGCTTTATGAAGGCGCATATCTTGCCTTCGTCACCGGTAACCTCAAGTGTATAGGTCTCTGATGCCACATCAACCACGGTTGCGTGGAAGATATCGGCGTTTCTAAGTATCTCGGCCCTGTCCTCACCCTTGGCCCTTATCTTTACAAGGGCTGATTCCCGCTGCACGAACTCCTTATCAGTAAAATCCCAGACCTTAATCACATTTATCAGTTTGTTGAGCTGCTTCTTTATCTGTTCAAGTACGGCCATGTCTCCCTCCGCCGTAAGGGTGATCCTGGAGACAAGCGGGTCAAGGGTCTCGGAGACACAGAGGCTATCTATGTTGAAACCTCTACCGCTGAAAAGTCCCGTTACCCTTGAGAGCACCCCCGGCTGGTTGTCCACGAGCACGGATAAGATATGTTTCCTGCTCAGTCCGTTTGCATTGTTCACAAAAAAGTCCTCCCTCTGCCGGGCTTCTTGCCCGGCAAGTCCACCGGCGTTTCGCCTGTTAATTATCTTTTGTACGGGGGTTCGTCTTTATCAGACCAGGAGCATTTCGGTTATGGGCCTTCCTGCCGGAACCATGGGATAGACGCACTCCTCCCTTTCAACCATGAAATCCATGAGCACCGGGCCATTAAACTCCAAGGCCCTCTTGATTACCTCATCCACCTCCTCCGGTCTCGATGCTCTCAGTCCAAGGGCGCCGTAGGCCTCAGCCAATTTCACGAAGTCCGGCGCGTGCTCCATGTTGGTGCAGGAATAGCATCTGTCGTAGAAAAGTTCCTGCCATTGCCTGACCATGCCGAGGTAGCGGTTGTTGAGGATGGCAACCTTTACCGGGAGCCCGTACTGAACCGCCGCGGCCAACTCCTGGATATTCATCTGGATGCTGCCGTCTCCTGCTATATCCACAACCAGCCTTTCCGGGTGTGCGATCTGAGCCCCTATGGCGGCAGGCAGACCGAATCCCATGCAGCCCAGTCCGCCGGAGGTGATGAAGCTGTTGGGCCTATCAAAGCAGTAATACTGGGCGGCCCACATCTGATTCTGTCCGACCTCGGTGGTGACTATGGCCTCGCCTCCTGTCAAATGGTAAAGCCTTTCCACCACGAACTGGGGTTTGATGGTTTCCGACTGTTCATATCGCAGGGGCTTGGAGGCCTTCCACTCAGCTATAATGGCCAGCCAAGGGAGCCTCTCATCAGGAGCTACCGTAATGCCCATCTCTTCAGTGAGTTTGTTCAGCCTTGCAAAAGTGATCCTGCAATCTCCCACGATGGGTACCTCTACAGCTATGTTCTTTCGTATGGATGTGGGATCTATATCAATATGGACTATCTTAGCCGAGGGAGCGAACTCCTCAACCTTTCCCGTCACCCGGTCATCGAATCGAACGCCAGCGGCAATGAGCAGGTCGCAATTGCCGGAGGCCTGGTTTGCGCGGAAGGTGCCGTGCATGCCTATCATACCGAGCCAAAGACCGTCGGATCCCGGAAAGGCACCCAGGCCCATCAGGGTGCTTGCAACCGGCACTCTAAGTCTCCTTGCAAAGGCCCGCAGTTCCTCGGATGCGCCTGAGAGCAAAACGCCTCCACCGGAAAGGATCATGGGTCGCTTACTTTCCTGCAGGAGGGTCAGTGCCTTGGAGAGTTGCCTTTGATTGGGCTCATAGGTCGGATTATAAGACCTCAGGAGCAACTCGCCGGAAGGCTCGTATGAGGTCTCTGCCTGTGTTACGTCCTTTGGTATGTCCACCAGCACAGGGCCGGGCCTTCCTGAGCGCGCCAGGTGGAAGGCCTCCTTAAGCACTCTTCCCAGGTCATCCACCTTGCTCACAAGATAATTGTGTTTGGTGCAGGGCCTGGTGATCCCGACGATATCCACCTCCTGAAAGGCGTCGTTTCCGATTAGCCTTGTAGGGACCTGACCGGTAAGAATCACCACCGGAATGGAATCCATGTAGGCCGAGGCAATACCTGAGACCGTATTGGTTGCCCCGGGCCCTGAGGTGACAAGACATACCCCTGCCTTTCCGCTTGCCCTTGCGTAACCGTCTGCGGCATGGACCGCCCCCTGCTCGTGTCTTGCAAGGATATGTCTTATGGGGCTGCGGGCTAATTCGTCGTAGATGTCAATGTTGGCGCCTCCGGGATATCCAAACAGTACATCAACCCCTTCATCCTTAAGTACCTCTAAGATAATCTGAGAACCTTTGATAAGAATCCCCTCCCTTCAATCACCGTCTTTTTAGCTCTTTAAATTAGCGCTATAATGTCTTGGTAATCCGATTAGTTAGTGCCCATCCGGAAATGAGATAGTTTCTTCGAGTTCAAGGCGGGCGATAATTTTAACCACAGGAATACATTGACGTATTTCGAGGATTAAAATTTGA
>MNYJ01000010.1 GCA_001874005.1 Desulfobacteraceae bacterium CG2_30_51_40 | reverse complement strand
GATCTGTTACTGGAGATCAAAAGCCAAGGCGGAGGTTGACTTTATCCTTTACGGTGAGAAGGCATTCTTCGCAATTGAGGTTACAGGGGCAAATCGGGTCAGGGAGGGAGACATTGCCGGCCTCAAGGCATTCCTCAAAGAGTACCCGCAGGCAGAGGCATTCCTCCTCTATGGCGGTGAGGAGCGCTATTATGAGGACAAGATCAGCTTCATCCCGCTAACGGAGTTCTTCAAGGATTGTCAGGGCCTGTTTTTTTTCAATAAGATCTCTTCAACTGAACTGGGGTGAAGATGAGAAGGGCATTGGCGGAAGTGCATGGGAATCGAACCCACCTATCGCCCTTTTCAGACGATACACCGGATTTGAAGTCCGGGAGCCCCACCAGTGAGCTTTCCACTTCCGTAGTCTAGGTGACCCACATATTCTACTATCGGGTCGGGTAATGTCAACCGCGCATGAAAGGCCCCCGGCCGAAAAGACCGTGGGCCTCTGTGTTATTAGAGATGTTCAAGAAGTATATTGATCATGCGCCTTATGGGCTCCGCAGCTCCCCATAGGAGCTGGTCTCCGACTGTGAAGGCCGTCACATAATCAGGCCCAAGAAGCATCTTGTGGATCCTTCCTACGGGGACCGTAAGTGTTCCGCTCACGGCGGCCGGGGTCAGTTCTCTAAGAGTTGATTCCTTATCATTAGGCACTACCTTGACCCAGTTGTTCCCGTTCCGGATCATCTCTTCAACATCCCCGGCGGGGATATCTTTATCCAGCTTTATGGTAATGGCCTGGCTGTGGCAGCGCATCGCCCCCACTCTGACGCAAAGACCGTCCACAGGTATGGGTTTCTTGGTTCCCAGGATCTTGTTGGTCTCAACAAAGCCCTTCCATTCCTCTCTGGTCTGTCCCGATTCCATGGGGGAATCAATCCAGGGAATAAGGCTCCCTGCCAATGGGGCAGTGAAAAATGTTTTCGGATATTCTTTGCTTCTCAGCTTTGATGTGACTAGTGCGTCTATTGCCAGGGCCGAAGAGGCCGGATCGTCAAGAAGTCCAACTGCGGCGTCCCCGAGGAACCGCATCTGGGAAATGAGTTCCCGCATGTTGTTTGCGCCTGCGCCTGACGCAGCCTGATAAGTCATGGTGCTAACCCACCTGATATGGCCCGACGCGAACAGACCTGAAAGTCCCATGAGCATGAGGCTTACAGTGCAGTTTCCTCCAACGTAGGCCTTGATTCCTGATTTAATCCCGTTATCAATAACGCCTCTATTAACAGGATCCAGGATAATTATGCTGTCGTCGGCCATACGAAGGGCGGAGGCGGAATCAACCCAATAGCCTTTCCAGCCTTTCTTCCTGAGTTCGGGATATACCTTTTTTGTATAATCGCCTCCCTGACAGGTAACTATCACGGGAAGGGAAGAAAGCAGATCAATATCAAATGCGTCCTGAACCGGGGGGGCGTCCAGACCCACATCCGGTGCCTTCTTCCCTGCCTGGGTGGAGCTGAAAAAACCCGGTTCGAATCCCTTGAAATCCCCTTCCTCCTTCATGCGGGCCATAAGCACTGAGCCCACCATGCCTCTCCATCCGATAAACCCTATCCTGAGCATTGCAGCACTCCTTTCTTTCCAAATGTTCATGACACGATTTGTGTCGCCCCCGAGGATGAAAATCCTCTTTTACTCTCTTCTCTGTTCTGAAAGCTTTTTCGGGATCGGCATCGTTATCGGCATCGTTATAGTGTCTTAGCGCCCGGCGTGCTCTTCTAGACTGCGATTTCGACCCCGATCCCGATGGAACAGCGTGGCGTATTTTCACGGCAAAAGCCGGTTTCACAAATATTTTTTTAATATAAATCCCTTTGCCTATAGCCGCAAGGGTAATGGTTTGTGACCCCTTTGCGATGAGCTTATCCATGTCAGGCCTCCAGCAGCAATATCTTATCCGATCATTAGGAAAGAGGCTTTCCAGGTGCATTCCGGTGCCTGGAAAGGCCCGGGGATACTCCACGTGAAGGATTGCGCAATAATGATTCCACGGTACCAGCTCAATAATTTAAGGCATGGCTTTGCGCAGATCAGGAGACGCAGACCGGGAATCAGCTTCTGCACGTGCGCCTTCAGGCGCAGGGCGCACGGTTCCCGTGCGGCTGAAGCCGCACCTACCTCGAATTTTTGAACTCATACATTCCATGAATATTTTTTAAAGTATAGCGTGGACGCGGTCAACAGTGATAATTATTGAAGGGTCTTTTTCTTTGTGGGATTATGCGCAGTAAGATATTTATTATTTTCAGGGAGGCAAGAAATGAAGGGCATACTGATCCGCTGGCTTGTGCTTACCGCTGCCATAACATTAGCTTCTTATCTTATTGAAGGTATTCATGTGGAGGGGTTTTTCAGCGCACTTTTCGGTGCTGCCATGCTGGGAATTCTCAATGTGTTCTTCCGTCCGGTGATCCTTCTTCTGACTCTGCCAATCAATCTGCTTACCCTGGGTCTTTTTACCTTCATCATCAATGCAGTGATCCTGATGATGGCATCGGGCGTCATAAGGGGGTTTGATGTCTCCGGATTCGGCTCGGCTATACTCGGGGCACTGGTCATAAGTATCGTGAGCTGGCTCCTCAACAGCTTTATTGACGGCCAGGGAAGGATCTCCAGGGTGGACTATATAGACCTCAAGAGGCGTGAGGACGGGAGATGGGAGTTATGACAGGGCCTTTGTCATAAGAGGTATTGCCACAAAGGTTCCTATGGAACTTCCAAGATTTGTAAAGACTACTACCAGAAGAATCCGGGTTATTTTGTTGTGCCAGAATCCTTTCACTGTCGTGATGTCTTGAGAAAGGCTTTCAAAGTCCTTTACCTTTGGTTTTCCCAGAAATACCTCGACCAGACCGGCCACCCATCCGGCTGCCACAAGAGGGTTGAGTGACGTAAATGGGGCCGCAACGGCGGCGGAGATTATTGTTAGAGGATGGGCGAGTGCGACCGCAGCGCCGAGAGCGGCAAGTATGGCGTTAGCGCCCACCCACCAGAATAACATCTCGCTGCCACCCTGGCTGCCTCCGGAGGCGAATCCGAACGCAATCATGGCAGCTATGGCAAGCGGTATGCCCCATGCGATGATCTTTCCCATCCTGCCCTTAGGCGGAACTATTTCCAGCTCATCTATGGAGAAATCCTGTTTCCAGTTCCTGATTATTCCCGGCACATGGCCTGCTCCCACAACAGCCACTATTCTTGAGCCCGGGGCCTCTCTGATCTTTTTTGTAAGATACCTGTCTCTTTCATCTATAAGAACGGTCCTGACCTCCGGCATTTCCTTACCCACCTCTGCCATAAGGTTTTCAAGCACATCGCTTTTCTTCATCTCCTCGACGCGATCCTCGCTCAGATCATCCATATCGCCCATGGAAAGCACTATCTGAGCGGGAAGCTTGATCTTCTTCCAGAAACTCATCAGCCTCCATGCCCTTGAAAGGGTGGTCCGAATATCTCGATCGGCAAGATGTGTCTGGGCCCCTGTCTCCTCAGCAGCCTTAATGGCCGACATAATCTCCGCACCCGGCTCTATCCCAAGCTTCTTTGCGATCCTCTTCTGGAACGACGCCATCATCAGGTTGGCAAGCAGCAGAGACGCCTTCTTTTCCCTGATTGCTTTAAGAAGATCCGTCTCCTCCCATTTCTTTTTCTGTGTAATGGACTGGTATCTGGACCGGCATAGCTCAAGGCAGACCGTATCCGGCCTTTCATCAAGAATGACGCGCTCAACCAGGTCGGCACTCTCCCTGGAAACGTGGGCTGTTCCTATTAAAACAACTTCCTTGTCGCCGTACTTAAGGCGGTGTATTGCATCATTATCAATCAAGCCTTGCTCTCCTTTATTTTAATCTATCGAGCCAATTGCAAAACTATGATTATGCGTCATTCCGGCGAAGCCTGTCCCGGACCACGATCCGGGAGCCGGAATCCATAACGCATTGATTCAAGGATAGACTGGATTCCCCGATCAAGGCGGGGAATGACGAAACTGTGAATTTTGCAATTACTTCTATCATTGACACACGCGTAAAAAGTCGCCAGGAGCGTCACCACGGCGAAAGTCGGCATTCGGAACCAGCTAATATTCCTAGATAAGAGCTGGCAGGGCGGTAAGAGACGATACCGATGCCGAAAAAGCCCCTGCGCGCAATATTCCGTTGCAGATAACCCACCCCGTTTTCGGCTCTCGACTTTTGCCTGGGCTGGAGTGTTTGGTTTTGTTCAACGCGGGCATGGAGTTCAGTAAATCCAGCACCTGGAAGATATAATAAAAGATTATCTAATTGCAATGGGCAGTTGAAAAGGCCGGATCGTTGCGCATTGACATGAAACTGAGCCTCTGGTATAAAATTTACCTGGAAAAGGCAGCAAGGCAGCAGAAACAAACCTATAACTTTTGCTGAAACAGGGCCAAGACCATTGATTTACCAAGTTATTAACTCCAAGACGTCATGCGGGAAAGCGGCTCCGATTCCCGTTCATTATGACTTTGCATCCCGGCTTGCAAGCATTCCCAACACAGAGTTAACAATTTCCCAAGGTTTTTATTTAAGCTTTGTTGGTCATGATCATGACCATCGCGGAGGTTTAATGTTTCGGCCATTTACAATGAAATAGAGCGAAAGGAGATAAAGATGAAATCAAAAAGATTGTCAGTCCTGGTGGTATTTGCAGTTGGTATTCTCACCCTGCTGGCTGCTGCGGCCTGGGGTATCCAGACCACGGCTATCGGAGAGGGTAGAAGCCGGCAAGAGGCCATCAACAACGGCCTGAGAACTGCTGTTGAACAGGCACTCGGCACAATGATGAGTTCATATACCGCAGTCAAGGATGGGAAGCTCCTTCAGGACAAGATAACCTCCGCCAGCGCTGGCTATGTAAAGAATTATGACGTACTGGCCGAAGGCAAAGACCCTGTTTCGGAGACTTACAGGGTGAAGCTCAATGTGAATATTGACGATGCAAAACTGAAGGGAAGCGTTGAAGAGTTCATGAAAGACCCCCAGGCCATGGCCACCTTCACGCAGACCAAATTCGACGACAAGAAGGTTGTGGTCGTATATATGCCGAGAACCGGGCTTGATCTTCCTTATGATTCCAAGGCGGTGCAGACCATAATGGATCTCATCCAGGACAAACTGGCAGGCTATGCCTTCAGGGTTTTTCTTCCTTCCGAGTTAAAGCGTATCAGGGGAAGATCCGCCGAGATGGTGGTGGATGAAGAGACCGCCATTGATATCGCAAGGCAGGAGGCAGGAGACGCCATGGTGGCCGTAGGCTTTGACGCCGGCAAGAAGCCGACCGAAGACGGCTATCAGCTTCTTTATGTCACCCTGACCATAAAGGCATTCGATCCTACTACGGGCGAGCTTTTTGCCAATGTGCAGGACAGGGACAAGACCATTGCAAGGGGAGGCGATTACGCGCTTCAGGACGGTCTTGCCCAGGCCGCTATTAAGGTAGGCCCCAGAACGGTTGATAGACTAACTGCAAAGATAGTGGAGAGATTCAGCACCGTCCGACAGAAATTCGTTGTCTTGATACTGCGCAATATCGGAGCAAAGACACAGACAAAAGTAGAGCAAATTCTTGAAGATATCGGGTGGAAATTCAAGATTGCCCGCCAGACAGGCAAGTATCTGGAGGTGGAGATCTTCAGCGAAGCAGATCCCACAACGGTAAGGAAAACTTTCAGGGACGCGGTCGGTAAGGCCAATCTCGATCTGACCGCAGCCGAAATGGCCGGAAGCAGGGTAACCTTTGACGGAAAGGAGACAGGAGGCTACTAGATGAGACTTTTTAAGCTTCTGATTGCCTCCTTCGTGGCGGCGCTTTTACTCGGGGCCTGTTCGATGATACCTCAGCCATCCAGCAGGGGGGCGCTGGTAAAGGTTTACAGGGCCAACGCCGTCAAGGAGGGGATAGTATGTTCCGTGGGCGGCGAGGCCTCGATACCATACGTTTATGTGGGGCGTGACACGGTGAGTGGTAAGGTAACCGACGAAGAAAAGCGCCTGATACCGGAATTCGCGAAATCTGTGTTTCAGGAATCGCGCTTCATAAACGTGAGGAGCGTCAGTTCAGACAGTGGTGAATATCCGGATCTGAGCATCACCGTTTACAAGAACAGCGTAGACAGGAAGACTTCAGGCGGGCGAATTACCCTGGACGGAATTTTCCAGGCATCCATAAGAATAAGGCAGGGCGGCGATATTGACTGCGCGACAGCGGACCCGGTACTGGTGGAAAAGCACTATGAAGCTCCGTCCTATGCCCCGGGGAAACTTCCCAGCGCCTCCAAGGTTCAGGAGCAGATGGTGAAGGAGGCTGTGAGGCGGGTGGTGCGGCAGTTTGTTCCGACAACAACTACGGAACTTAGACCCATTAAAGGCGGAAGTGAGATGGCCGACCGTGCCGGAAAGATGATAGACGGCGGTAACTGCACCGGAGCCTATGAGGGTGTAAAGGCCGTAGCCGAAAGCCCTCAGTCCAAAGACGCGGACCTCTTGTACAACGCCGGAGTTGCGGTTGAGTGCATGGCATGGAACAACGCGCAGGATCAGAAAGCCCAGACAAGATACCTGAGAAAGGCCAAGGAGCTATACCAGAGGGCTGCTTTTCTTAAACCGGGGGACTCAGATATTCAAAAGGCAGCAAAAGAAGTCTCCTACGAGGTGGATACATTCCTCGCATCCTTTGAAAGACAGAAAAAGACAAGGGATGTGATGAAAGAGTATCAAGCTCCCAAGAGCTATTGAAAACGATAAACAGGCAGAGGAATATCAGATACAGGATGACAAGACAGAATTTCATTTGCGAAGGTAAGAAGCGCCCGAGAGGGCTGTTGTTTTTGTTTATCATAGTCTTGGCTCTTTTGTTTTCATCCTGTATGAAGCAGATCCCCGGGGCAGTGAAGGCCGCAAACCCGATCATGGAGGTTGAGATGGACCTCTTTTTCATGGATCTGGTGGCGGCTCAGGTAAAGATGAATCAGCTTATGCTTGAAAGGATGCCTATTTCCAGGGACGATAATTGGCCTGAGCTGCTGGTTCACTACTCTGATGGAGAAACGGCAAACGATAAAGAAAAGGCTGCAAGGAAGGCCTATGAGGCATGCCTTGAAAGGGCTCTCAAAGAAGATTTTTCCTTTTACAGGATATTTGATTTTTCCATTTATCTTGGAGCGCTTTTCCGCGTTGGGAGCATGGAGGATCTGATGGGCTGCGCCCTGGTGGCGGCAAGGGGAAAGCTTGCAATCGAGGCATCCAAGATACTTGGGAAGCGTTATGAACATGCCAAATGGGTGCTGAGTTCTTTGCCTTTCGGTTGCAAGTGCTCTTATTACAGCACCAAATTTCTCAGCCTGAGGCCGGGGATAAGCGAGTGCAGGGTGGGGGTGGGAGGTCCGGAATGTTCTTTCTTTGCCAGGCCTACCGAACAGATAATGCATGAGAAGTTATTTGGCGGCGGACTGAAATCATGGGTAGATTTGAAGGTCCCGTCGGAGTGCTTCAGGGTTGTTTCAGGGGAGCATCTTGGCGGAGCAACGAAAGGAAAGGGGAGCGGAACATTTGAAAGTGTTTTTTATTCGCTTCTTCCATCCGGACTTAGGGATGACCTGCAGAGGGTTGATGATGAGCTTTTCATGGCGGTCAGCGATCTTGAAACAATAGAAGCAAAGCTTAAGGAAACGCACCTGAGGGAACCTGAGAAGGCGGTTTTGAGAAGACAGATGAAATCCCTCGAAAAGGAAAAGGACAATAAAGAGGGGATTCAAAAGAAGCTTTATAAACAGGCTATGACTACCATTGAGCCCAACAGGGAAAAGATTGCAGCAGCGAAGAAGCTTTTAAGGATTGCCGAATATATTGACGACACTTTTGTGGAAGTCAACACCGCCATGATAGCTCTTACGGTCAAGATTATAGATGATGTATTGCTCTTCGGGGAACTTGGACCTGGGGATATGGCTCAGCGTGCCGCGTTTCTTACGATGCACGGAATTGTCAAAGGTGTTGATCTCCAAAAGAGAATAGAGCTTCTGGGAAAGCGCGCAATAAGTCTGCCGGTAACATGGGCAAGCACCTGGGGATACGCTATAGCGCAAAAGATGAAGGTATCCAGATATAAGGACTACCTGGAGGCCATGGTCAAGATGGAAAAGAAGATGAAGAAGAAGGCATAGGTATGGGTTGCCTGCCCTCCTGATATTTCGTGAGGGGGGAAGGACATAGTGTGATGGAGGTTTTCATTAGTCATTGGCAGGTAGTGATGCAACAATCAGCCAGGAAAGTCGGAGGTGATTCTATGCGAAGGTATTTGATTTTTGCAGTTATTGGGGTTGTGGCGGCGATGTTTTTCGGATGCGCTAAAACCGGCATAAAGCCGATGTCCGATGAGGACAATCCGGCTCACCATTATCTCATGGGCATGCAGATGATAGAAAAGGGCCAGATAAACGAAGCTGCAACGCGCTTTGACCGCGCCGTCAAACTGGAACCTGACTATGCGCCTGCACTAGGAGGCCTTGCTCTTGTGGCGGCTATAAGGACCGAGGCTGAAACGGACAAGGAGCACAAGGCCGTTGAGCTTGAAAGAGCGGTTGATAGGCTCGACAAGGCGCTTGATAAGGCCGAGGGAGATTCTCAGAAGTTTTCGGGAATGGTTACAGGCATAAGGGTATGGACGCACGCAAGACCTAAGAACTGGATAGAGAAGGCCGAAAAATATCACAGGAGGGCGATAAAGCTATCCAAGGTAAAGGCGGAGGAACTGCCTTACTACAAAGGTAAAGAGGCTGCCCACTATTTCATGGGCGCAGCCTATTTCAAGGCTTACAAGTTCAGAGAGGCTGAAGGTGCCCTTTCCGACGTGCTATCGCTTGCCCCAGGAAAATGGCATGAACCAGCAAATAAGCTTTACAAGCGGGTTCAAAAGATAAATAGGGCCTCGGCAAACTTTACGATGACGGATGTCGGTAAGAAGATTGCAGTAAAAGATGGGGTTGTGAGAAGCGATGCAGCAGCTCTGCTGGTGGATGAAGTCCACCTTGACAAGGTCATGGCCGGAAGAATCCCGGTCCCGAGGGCTGAAGGCAAGCCTGACTTTATACCTGCCGATGTGGTAGGACACCTTTTCAAGGCCGAAATCATGACCGCCCTCAAATGGAGGGTCCGAGGCCTTGAACCCATATACGACCAGATATCCAAGGCATTTCTTTTCTATCCCGACAAGCCTATAACAAGGCTTGAGCTTGCCTTTGTCCTTGAAGATCTCATGATGAAGATAAGCGGCGATGAGACCCTGGCTACAAAGTACATAGGACAGGGCTCATCTCCTTACCCGGACGTGCCGACGTCAGCTGCATGGTTTAACGCGGTGATGACAGCCGTTACAAGGGGCCTCATGGAACCTGAACTGAGCGGCGCCTTCAGACCGCACGACGTAGCGGATGGGGCAGAGCTTCTTCTGGCAGTAATGCGCATGAGAAACGTCATGAACATCAATTAGTGGGTCTGCCGGATTGACAGAGGCGAAAAGTTTTAATTTTAAAGGAAGGAGTGAATAGATCATGAAAAAGATTGTGGGAGCAATTGCAATTATCTCTATGATACTGGCCATGGTTCCCCTGGCCATCTCTCAGGGGGGTTGGGAGACCGTGAAAGACCCGGTCAAGGTCTTTGAGGAAGGATATATTCAGGTAGTGGGGGCCTCAGAGGAAGGCCAGAGCAGATACAGGGCAGTCAGGGCCGCGGAGGTTTTGGCACAGAGGAAGCTCCTTGAGATCCTCCAGGGAATAAATCTTTACGGCGTTACGACAATTAAAGACGGGATGCTGCACAGTGATGCCGTGGCTACTACCGTTGAGGGATTCTTAAGGGGAGCAGTGCAGTGCGGCGACACGTATTATCCCGACAAAGGATACGCAGAGGTCTGTATGCGCCTCAATATCAGAGGCAAGGGCGGACTCTATGATGTGATCCTTCCCATCATGAAGGACAAGCAGCTATGGCCGGAGCAAAAACCCGCCTATCAGCCCGCTCTTATTCCCAAGGTCATTGATACCAAGACGCCTGTGGAAGAAAAGTCTGCCACGCCCATTACGCTTCCAAAGGCCGGCGCAGAGGCTGAAAAGAAGACCGAGGCTCCTGCTCCGCCTCCTGAGGTTGCCAAGCCCTCGGAGCTGGTAAAGGTGCATGACGGTCTAATTCTTGATGTGCGAGATTTCCAGTTCAGGCCGGCTTTGGTTAACAGGATAATAACAGACAAGGAAGAGATCGTTTTTGATCCCTCCAAAGTTGTAAGTAATATCCTTGTTGAGAGGGGTTGTGGCGGTTTTACAACCGATATTGGTAAGGCCAAGGCCCTTTTGCAGAGCTGGGGTTGCCAGAGTCCGATGGAGCTTAAGGTCAAATCGGTAGTGAAGCTGACTGACGCGCAGGTGGGAGTTGACGATGCGGCAGCCATCTATGTCCATGATCAAAAGAGTAATATGCTTGCTCAGGCAAAGGTGGTCTTTCTGCTTAAGTAATCGATTATCCCTCCCCCTCGACGGGGGAGGGAGGGGTGGGGGAGATTTTCATCCTTCGTTGTGCTCCATTCGGGCATGGCCGGTCGGAAGGTAATTCCGACCTGCCCCTTTACAGTTCACGACTCCCGGACAGTATAGTTCCCAGCCTCCTCCTCCAATGCGGGGGAGGATAAATCTTGCCCGCTGCTGCGGCTGTTCCTTTGGAGACCAGTAAGGTAATCTTAGCTAGAGAGGGTATTGTGATGAAAAAGATATTGATTATAGTGGGTTGTTGCGTGGCCGCAATCGCTATCACACTGGTCGGAGCCGGCATGTATCTCAAGGCAAATATGAAAGAGATAACCGGTAAGTTTGCCGGATTTGAGCTGGATATGGCGGATCTTGATGTGCAGTACTTCCCGCCTGCAATCAAGGTGAAGGGGCTCACGCTGAATCACAAAGGAAATTCTGTAAGAATTCCGGGTGTTAAACTTTATCCTGACATAACCAAGCTCCTTACGGGTAAGATTTTTTTAAAGAACGCCGTTCTTGATGAACCAAGCGTAATTGCCGATGCGCTTATGAAGGCCGATGAAAAGGACGGTTCTGCCAAATCCGAGCCTTTTTCACCCTCATCCATCCCTGCAAGAAGGATTCAGATTAATGAAGGCGTATTTTCCTTGAAGGGGCCGGAGGGGCTTCTCATTCCTATTGCCTTAACCGGGCAGATGGAAAACACAAAGCAGGGAATCTCCGTTGACCTGAAAAGCGCCGTCATAGAAGAACTGGGATTCAGATTCGCCGGCAATATTCTCATAGAGTCATTGGCGCCGCTTATCATAAAGGTGAAGGCCTCGGAAGGCACGTTCAACCCATCGTCAATAATAGATTTCCTTATCAAGTTCGGGTACCTGAACAACGAATTGGCCGGAAAGATCCCTCGGATAAAATCCATCCAGTCGAGGGGAATCAACCTTTCGATGGATAAGACGCCCGAGACGGAGGCTATCGCCGCTTCACTCGAATCGCTTTCGCTCGACCAGACCGAGATCAAGGGCATCAATGTCCAGCTCAAAAAGGGTGGGGCCTTTGAGGTGGCCGTGGCCCAGGCCATCCTGGATGTGGGTTCCGTTTACGGATGGATGGCTGATAACCCGGCTGCAAAAGAATCCCTTGATAAGGCCCTTGCCCAGGCAAAACTGAAGGCCCTGTCCGCTCAGGGGAATATTGAGGTAAGCTCCCTTTCGTTCACAGGAAATCAGGCAGCTCCAGACAAGGTTAACGGCGCCCTGGATATCAAGGCAAACGGTCTAGTCCTGAAGGTAACCTCCGAGAAGGGAGAAGAGCAGCAATTCACAATAAAGGAACTTGATTCCAGGATTACCATTAAGGATGGGAAACCGGCGCTGAAGGTGGGTTCATTCACTGTTGATCCTGAGGCCGGGGGCACGGGCAGCATAAGCGGCCGCGTATCCTTTCCACTGGACTTGAAGGGCCTCGAGCTTAAGGCATACGCAACCGGATTCAAGGCATTTGAAACAACGGTGAATATGCGTCTTGAAAAGCCTGTGGGAAAAAGGCTCACATTCGATCTTGGCGTCATAAACCCTTCTTTGACCTTGCTTGCCAAGGGCATAGCACAGGAGCCCAACAAAAAAAAACTGGATCTGGAGGCCCAGTTTGAAGTTCTTCAGATAACGAAGGAGGCATCGCCGGAGGGGCCTAAAGCAGTTTCGGCGAAGGCGGAAAAGCCGAAACCCTTTGATCTGAGTATGATTAACGGCAAGAACTTCTCGGCAGAGGCCATGGTGAGGAGGTTTCAGTTTAATGATTTCCCTCAGGTCAAGGATATCAAGTTTGATGTGAAGCTCGCAAATGACAAGGCGGTGGTAACAGGGAATCTAACACTTTGCGATCTGAATATGTCCCTCGAAGCACTCATGGTACCTCCAAGCAGCGTGATGACCCAGATGGAAGGAAAGGCCATAAATGTTGATCTTACCTCTCTTATTGCCTGCTTTTCAAAGACACTCCCGGTATTTCTAACAGGAAGGGTGTCTCTTTCAGCCACTATTTTTGCCAGGGGAACGGATTCCGAATCAATGCTGAAGGAATCTGACGGCGACTTCATGATAACAGTTAACAAATGCGCGGTCCACAGACTCGGCAATCTTGACTACCGCCTGAGTTTCTTTCTTGACATGCTGAGGATCGCGGGCATGGATGCGAGCGGGCTTGACAGCATTGATTTCAGCAGGGCATCGGCCAGGGCCAATCTTAAGAAAGGAAGACTCGTTTTCAACTCATTTTCTCTAAACGGCCCTCTAATGAGCGCATGGGGAAAGGGTGAGTTTACGCTTAAAGACAGGCGTCTCAAGATATCAGGACAGGTAAAGAGCGGCTTCGGACTGACCAAGACTCTTGAGATAGACAAGGTCCTGGTGAAAAAGGAGGCGTGATGTCATCCAGAATCAATCGCAGATTTTTCGGCTATATTTTTTTTATCGTTTTTCTGTCTGCCTTTCTCGCCGTTTTTTCATGTAAAAAGAAGGTGGATAAGGGCCAGGTTTCCTATGTGGCGGAAAAGGATATCCCGGCTGTCGTAGCGGTGCTTCCGGCAATCTTTACGATGGCTAAATCGGAATCTGGAGATCTTCAGATAGACCCCGAGAGCGAGAACGGGAGATTTGTTGCGGAACTGGTCAGAGGTGTGGTCCACAACCAGTTATCCGGAAAGGGATACGAGACCAGGGTAATTGCACTCGTTGACAAGAAGCTCAAATCAGCAAAGAAACCATGGCAGGAAATGAAGCCTGAGGAGATATGCAAGCTCTTAAGTGCAGAGGGGCTTATTTACACCAACATACTGTCTGCATCCATGGTTACGGCAGTGGCTTTTAATCTTTATAGCATAGACGCCCAGGTCAGGATGGTGAATCTAAGAGGAAATGAACTCGGGTCGTGGACGGAATCGAGTTCAAGGAGAAAGATAGCGATTCCTACCGGTGTTGTGGGCGCGGCTGCAACTGTTGCTGAAGCGATCATGGATAAGGTTGATGAGGCCGAGAAGAAAAACATGAGGACTGTGGCCTATGACTGGGGTTGGAAAATGGCCCAACTCATACCTGATAACCCGAAAGCCCAGGCCCTGCCCGAAGTGATATCCGTGGTAACCAATGTTGATAAGAAGCTCTTCGCGGTCGGTGATGAGATAAATGTTGAGATTACAGGCGAAAAGGGTCTCACCTGTTCTTTTGACATAGGAGATTTCAGGAAAGACATACCTGTTCCTTCAGTGGAGGATATTACTTACAGGGGATCCTATGTGGTGAAGGAAGGGGATAAGGCGGCGAATCAGTCCATTTTCATACACATGGCAAAACCGAGCGGAATCTCCAGGATATGGCTTGAAACGGGAGGCACCATAGAGATAGACGGCGTCCTCCCCTCAAGTCCTGATAAGGTCAGTGCCAAGGCCGGGAAGCAGGGTATTACGCTCAAATGGTCTATTGCCAAGGCGGAGGACATCAAGGGCTTCGTGGTTGAAAGAGGAGATACGGCAGTAGGCGGATTCAGCGCCATCGCAACCACAAACGAGCAGACTTACCTGGACCCGGACATTGCACAGGGGAAAATAGTCTATTATCGGATAAGGTCTGTGGATCAGGCGGGAAACAAATCCCAAACCAAGAAATCCATCAGGGCTACGATGCCCTTCTTCGACGAGGTTACCCTGGGTGATGTAATTCAGGGGACAATCATACCCGGGGTTTACAAGATCAATGCACTTGCCACAGTGCCGGTTGGAGAGACAGTCAAGGTTGAGCCGGGGGTTCGTTTTACAATGGCAGCAGGGGCAGGGCTGGCTGTCAAGGGAAGCCTTGTCGTCTCCGGTGAAGCAAAGGAAAGAGTCCTTTTTACAGGGGAAGACTGGAAGGGGATTTCAGGAGAGCCCGGGGCCATAATTGAGCTTTCCAACGTCAGCATGAACGGATGCACCCAGTGTATTGACGTGAAAGGATCTGCGCTGACCGTTCGCTCCATATCACTATCCGGATCAAAGGGTGCCGGCTTGTTTCTGGGCGACGACTGCATATTTGAGGTCGAAGACGCCCAGATCAAGGGTTTTGATGAGGGGGCTGTAATCGAAGGTGGAAAGGGAAAGGTTATCAAGAGCACCATAACAGGCAATAAGAGGGGTATCAATTTAAGGGAGGGAACACTTGATCTGGCGGATAACAATATTTTCGGCAACAGCGAAAAGGAGATTGTTACTGCAAGGAGCCTCGTGCTTGACGGAAATTACCTAGGGGCATCCGCGGCCAAGGACCTCAAACTGGAAGGAAAGATAAGCGTTAAGAGTCTCCTGGATGCCCCAGCGCCGCAGGGTAGAAGGATTGTCCTTATAGATGATAAAGATGTCAGCCCGGAAGAACTGAAGGCGAAGTTCACAAAATACAAGGATGACGGAATAAAGGCATTCCAGGCCCGGAAATACGGGGAGGCTCATGAATCCTTAAGCAAGGCAGCCGCCTTGAGGGACGATAAGGAGGTGTATCTTTTCCTTGCATATACCCAGATGAGTCTGGGGGAAGACGAGGCACTTACTGCTACGCTTGAAAAAGGGATTAAGGCATATCCTTACGAGGCAAAGCTATACCAGGTCTATGTAAGGCAACTCGCTGCGGCGGGAAAAACAAAGGAGGCACTTGCCCTCTTGGATAAGGCGCTCAAATTGAATCCTGATGATCAAGGTCTAAAGTCCTTAAGGGAAAGCCTCAGGGAAAGGCCCGTGCCTCCGCCGGTAAAGCAGGAGGCCGCAAAGACCCCAGAGAAGGCCGAACCACCGGTAAAGGAAAAGGAAGAGGCGAAAAAAGATGTGCCCAAAGAAACAGCCCCGGATAAAGAGGCCCTTTTCGGAGAGGCTAAAAAACAGGGAATAGAGGCCTTTACGAAAAGGGATTTCAAAAAGGCTGAGGAAAGCCTGAATCAGGCTCTCTCCATAAAGGACGATAAGGATTCATATCTATACCTTGCATATACACAGATGAACCTTGGCGAGGACGAAAAACTTGTAGCCACCCTCAAAAAGGCCATAAAGACCTTCCCAAAGGAAGTAAGACTTTATCAGATGTATATTCGGTACCTGACCAACAAAGGCGAAAAAGCGGAGGCCATCAAGGTGCTGGAAGATGCCATCAAGATCGCCCCTGAAGATCCGGCCCTTCGAATGCAGAAGGAGTTTCTGGAAAGGGGCGATTAGCCATGAAAAGCTTGATGGTGGCCTGTCTATTTTTGGCACTTATGGTTTCAGGAACTCCGAGTGCACAGGAGATAGATATCGAGCAGGAGCAGCTCGCAAGATGGCATATAAATTATGCGAGCTACTTGATTGATGTGGGAAAGTACCTGGAGGCCCTGGAAAATTATCACACTGCAATTGAGGTTACAGCCCTTAGAAAAACCAAGACCGACGCTATGCTTGCCAAGGCAACTCTGCTTTCATCTTTTCTGGACGCGGATGAAGAGGCACTCAAGGTCTATCAGGAGGTGGGGAGAAACTTTCCCGAAGGAGCTGAGATAGCCATTTACAGAGAGGGCCTTCTTCTTTTTGAACTGAACAGGTTCGAAGAGGCCGCCGAGGCCTTTAAGAGCTATAACGCCAGGTATCCGGCGGGCAGGTTCCAGTTTCAGGCCGAAGTACTTATGGAAAAGGTGAAGGATGCTCTTGCGAAGGCGCCTCCATCCCAGATCGCTATGGTGCCTGTTCCGGAACCGGCTGCAAAACCTATCCCTCAGCCGGAGCCCGCTGCAGAACCAGGCCCGGGACAAAAGCCTGCCGTCGTAAAAACAACCCCAGCTCCCGAGCCATCAAAGCCGGTCGTTACACCACCTACACCTGCCCCGACCCCGGCGGTTAAACCGGTTTCCGGTCAGAAAGTCCCGATTCCGGAGTTGCGGGTAAGAATATCCAGGGGAGCTTCTGAATTGATCCTAAGCGGGAAGGATATCTGTTACGGGCAATCCGGATGCAGGGATTCATTTACCGTAACTCCAGGCAATGACCGTGTGAGGATAAACGGAAGGCAGACAGAAAAAGGTACGGTCATTTTCAGAAGCGAAAAACCTATAAGCATCTCCTGCGATGGAAAGAAAAAGAAGCTAAGGGGCAGAATCTCCGCGTCAATGCGCGAGGGTAAACTCCTTGTGATCAATCTGGTAGAGATGGAGGAGTATCTTCTCTCAGTTGTGCCGTCTGAGTCTTATGCCTCCTGGCCGCTTGATACCCTGAAGGCACAGGCGGTGGCGGCAAGGACATACGCATATTATCAGAAGCTCCACCGAGAAAACTTGAGCT
>MNYJ01000223.1 GCA_001874005.1 Desulfobacteraceae bacterium CG2_30_51_40 | reverse complement strand
GTCGTCGCTCAGGAACAGGTAGGCGCTGGCCGGGTTAGAAATGTCCGCCGGATCGAGCCCTCCAACAGGATCTATCCCAGACATGCTACTGTCGCGGTTAGCATCGTTGGCAATCTCCCTGAAGTCATTATCAAATTCGTCGTCCCAGCCCATCGGACACCCCCTTGATTTGCCGAAAAGCTTCTTATAGTTGGAGAGTTATCGTTATGCAATTCAGTCAATTTCCGATTTTGATGGCCCCACCGCCTCTAAAGGTCGCCGTGTATGGAAAGGTCCTTTGCCCAAATTTATAATGCCATTTCTCTTTCCTTAAAGACAATCCCATCTTACAACATCTTTGTTGCGCAGTTCTCCGCACTTGGTTCGTGTCAATTCATTTGTCCCGTTTTTTTCATCATATCATTATGTTGAGCTTATCAGTTACCGCCCTGATTCCAATTATTAAGCTGGATCATATCAGGTAAGTTTGTCAGATACGGTCAAAACCGCAAAGCTTTTTTGACTTTCTTTCATTTTTTTGTTCTCGGATTGAGATCTTTTTATCAGATGAGTTCTGCAAGGATGGAATGATGGCCTAATCTACCGGTTTGGCTTTGCCTCCGTGTATTTGCTTTCATATAGAGGGCATGCCCCAGGACAAAGGGGATATTTTCCCTGCAACAGAGGTCAGCAATCCAGTACCAGGTGAACATGCACTCGACAGCTACAACGACGTCTTCCCTGAAAGGCTCTATAGACTTGACGAAGACCTCGGAGTCGGTATTAATGTTTAGGTGCAATCTGATCTCTCCAGTTTGATCCAGGACACAGAGATACATTTGTCTGGCATGAAGATCGATTCCGCAATAAAATTTGTGCTGTTTGGTGTAGAATCTCATACGGCTTCCTCCTCTGGTTTGAAATGTGATTTTATCAAAAGGCGTTTTATCATGCCTCAGGAGGAGGCCTTAAACAGTGTCAACTGCTACAACCTGACAGCGCTACTGTCACGGTTTGTGCTGTTCGATTCGCTTACGCACGCACAAACCGCGCCAGTTTTACGCGCTGCAGGTTAAGCAAATGTTGGGTGTGATCGACGAAAACTTCCGGTCATAAGTGCAAGAATATGGTATAATTTGAAACATGAAAATCGAATGGGATCCGAAAAAGGCAAAATCCAATTTTGAGAAACACGGAGTCTCGTTTGAGGAGGCGGCAACCGCCTTAAGTGACCCCATGGCTGCGACCGGCGCTGATCCCGATCACTCATTATCTGAAGAGCGGTATGTTACCTTTGGCGTTTCAGAAAAAGGTCGGCTTGTAGTGGTGTCTCACACCGAGAAAGATCAAACAATTAGAATCATAAGCGCCCGCAAAGCGAGCAAAGGAGAACGAAAACTCTATGAAGAAGGATAAAAAACCTGACAAAGACGAATTACGGGCGGAGTATAAACGTTCCGATTTTCCCAACGGCCTTGTGAGGGGTAAGTACGCAAAGCGAATGAAAGAATCCTCTAATGTCATTGTTCTGAGACCGGAAGTTGCTGAAGCCTTCCCCAACGAGGAGGCGGTTAATCATGCCCTTCTCTCTCTTATTGATATAGCTCATAAAACAACACGCCCAAAAAGACGTTCCACCGGATCGCCCAAAAAACGGGCTTCCCGGTGAACTTATCGGTGCATGAAAGAAGAACATGGCAGAGTATGGTGAATGGAACCGGAAAGGTGCAACTCTCAGCAATGTCACGGCTAAGGCTGAGTACGGAGTGGACTGGGACTTCATCGTAAAAGGCATTAACGCAGGAAAACTTGAGTATCGAGAAGGTTCAATATGGGGAAACCCGTATTTGAAGATTGTGAGGAGCCAACTCGAAGCCTATATATTAGAGCAAATGGGAGAAACGTACCTGCTGAAAGTCAAAGCTCAGACGGAACTGCGCAAAATAAAGAAAGAAATATCCGAACTGCAGAACACGTTGAACACGCTTCGGAACCGGAAAACCGAGATCGAGGAGCTGCTGAAGAAATGAAAGGCCACCGAACCAGTCGCTGGAGCCACTCGGCAACAAAAAGCGTTGCCTCTGGTTCAGCTTTTTTTTAAAGTGCTTACGAGCATGTTCACATCACTGAAGGCTCAGGCCAAGCACCTTAAGCAGCACACCATCACGGTGTATTTCGCTGCTCGTGATCCACGCACGCCCCTTCTTGTTCGCGCTCTAGCGGTGTTCGTGGCTGCATATGCCCTCAGCCCCATTGATCTCATTCCAGATTTCATTCCGGTGATCGGCTACCTTGATGATCTATTGTTGGTTCCGGTTGGTTTGGCCTGGGTTGTCCGGCTTACCCCACCCGAGGTTTTAGAGTCCGCTCGGACGCAAGCGCAGCAGGCCGCCAGTAAGCCCATCAGCTATACCGCCGCAGCATTCTTCGTGGCGTTGTGGCTTGTTTTGGCATGGTTTGTTGTCAGTTGGGTAGTCAGTGTTGTTCGCACCTAGCACTTATAAGGCCTCCGGCAGTCAAGAGTAAAACTGCCCCCTAACGAAAAATCTCTTTTTTTGTCTGCCGTTTTCCGAGTCCATTTGCCTGAGCGATTTCGATTAAAATCGCTCACAGTAAAGCGCGCTGACAACCAGATAAATTTGTTTGATTCACCGGAAGCTGACCTTGAGAGATGTCTTTTTGGGGCATAATGCCCGGCCAGGCTGGTAATGGGTTTAGAATTGAGGATTGTCATGAATACACTGCCAATCGAAAACTGTTACTGGGTAGTCCCCGGGAAGCTCCTTGCGGGCGAATACCCCAGAGACAAGGGCGATAAATCTTCCCGGGTAAAAATCAATGCGCTTCTAAGGGCAGGCATCAAGTCCTTCATAGATCTCACGGAGGAAAATGAGGGACTGCTCCCCTATTCAGACCTCATCGGAGAAGCCTCCCATCAGCGATTTCCAATAAGGGATATCTCGATACCTTCCTCACCAGGTTTCACTAAATCTGTTCTCGATGCCATTGACAGCAACATAAGGAAAGACAAAATGACCTATGTCCATTGCTGGGGAGGCGTGGGGAGAACTGGGTTAATAATAGGCTGCTGGCTTGCGCGGCACAAAGAAGGAGGCAAATCTGCCCTCATTCGTCTCAGAGAACTCTGGCGCCAGTGCCCGAAGTCCTACCACAGAAGGACTCCTGAGACGCCGGAACAGGAACAATATGTTTTGGGGTGGAGGAAAGGGCTGTGATCACAAGTGAGATGCGCTATCAGGGTTGCCTTCTTGGGCTTGCCACAGGAGACGCCATGGGAACGACTGTTGAGTTCAAGCGGCCCGGCTCGTTCGCGCCTGTAACGGATATGGCTGGAGGAGGAGCCTTCAGGCTCAAGCCTGGCGAGTGGACGGACGATACGTCCATGGCCCTTTGCCTTGCTGAAAGCCTTATCAAATGCAAGGGGTTTGATTCCGGGGATCAAATGGCGCGATATGTAAAATGGTGGAAGGAGGGATACCTGAGCAGCACCGGAAGGTCCTTTGGCCTAGGAAATACCGTCTCAGAAGCCCTGAGGCACTACTGCATTTCAGGAAATCCCTATTCAGGCTCAGCCGACCCT